>JAGVZZ010000022.1 GCA_018302205.1 Candidatus Woesearchaeota archaeon | reverse complement strand
AAGAGAATATTTTAGTAAATCCATAATTATCACCTCAATCTAAAAGTAAGCATTACTACTATATAAAGTTTGCTCAATTATTTAAGTCCTTGACTATAATAAGACAAAGTTTAGAGATAATGAATCCTTAGAAGTATAATGCCCCACTGCGAAACAAAGTGAAGCAGGCGAACGAAGCGAGACCCCTCTGGGGGGGGTAGCTTCTAAGTATATTCAGGTTTACTTAGAGAGAAATAGTTCAATTAATCGAAATGTTTAAAAAGTTAAATGGTGTTTGTAGTTTAAGGTGAAAAGTTTTTGGTATTAACTGAAACAGAAAAAAGAGTTGTTGGGTATATTAAAGAGTATAGAAAAAAAGGTTATTCTAATGAAAAAATTAAAAGTGCTCTATTGAAGAGTGGTGTTTCTCAAGCTATGATTAATAAATGTTTTAAGATTGCTAGTAGTAAGGTTTGGTTGTTTGTATTGTTTTCATTATTAGTCATCGGTGTTTTAGTTTTGGGTTATTTTTTGTTGAATGAGGTTGAATGTGTATCAGAAAGGGATTGTGATACAGGATATGATTGTCAAGAAGGAGAGTGTGTTTTAGTTGTTGAAGAAGATGAGTGTGTTTTTGATGCTGATTGTGATGATGGGTTTGAATGTTTATTAGGGGAATGTTCATTAATAGAAGAGGAAGAGCCTGAATGTTATTTTGATAAAGATTGTGATACAGGATATGATTGTGAAAGTGGTGTTTGTGAACGTGCAGGTATTGAGCCACAGTGTGGGGATGGAGAATGTGTTACTGGAGAAGAGAGTTGTTATTTAGATTGTGGTTGTACTACAAATGCTCAATGTCAAGAATATGGAAGTTATTTATGTGGTTCTTCTGGTCAGTGTTATTATAGTCTAGGAATTTCTGGTAGTTCTTCTAGTAGTAGTTCTTCTGATACTGGAACTAGTGAGTTGTATTTGTGATGGTGATACTGATTGTAGTGATGGTGAGTATTGTGATGAGTCTGTAAATAGTGGAACTTGTATTTCATTAGAGGTTTGTGATGATGAAATTGATAATGATTTAAATAATAAAATCGATTCTACTGGTGGATGTGATGTAGATTCTGATAAAAATTTAGATTATGTTTGTGGTTGTTTTAGTGGGGATTTAAAGGATTTTACTAGTTATAGTGATTGTACTGTTAATGATTTAATTTCTTGTGCTGTTGAAAATGATTGTTCTCAAAGTAATGATAATCCTGAAACTTATGGTTGCTTTAGCTTGGAAGAATCGGGTTATGTAAATTCTGGAGCTGAAAATATTAATTGTGAGAGTCTTGGTGGAATTTATTATTTTGTTGATGATTATTGTGTTGAGGAAGTCCTTGTTGAGATTTGTGATGATGGAATTGATAATGATGCTGATGGATTAGAAGATTGTGATGATTCTGATTGTGAAGGAACAAATGTTTGTGAAGCTGCTGGTACTGAAGATGAATGTAATGAATCAAATCCTTGTGAGGAGGGTTATACTTGTGAAGAGGGTGTTTGTGTAGAAGAAATTGTTAGTGGTGATGATGTAGAATTAGAAATATGTAATGATGGAATTGATAATGATGCTGATGGTGATGTAGATTTTTCTGGTGGATGTGATGAAGGTTCTGATGGTGATTTAGATTTTGTTTGTGGTGATATTTCCGAGACTTTTAGTAGTTATGAAACAATTGATTCAGAAGGAATTTGTACTGACGAGAGTGCTAGTGATATTGGAGGTTGGTATTATTTTGAGGATTTAGTTTTTTATGCTTCTGGAGATTATTGGTGTGTTTCCGGTAGCGATAGTATTGATGGGATTGTTGTTGCTGGTGATTCTGATTGTGGTTTATTGGGAAGTGAATGTAATGGAGATTATGATTGTAGTGAGGGTTATACTTGTGAAGAAGGAGTTTGTGTCGAAGAAATTGTTAGTGTTGATGATGTAGAATTAGAAATATGTAATGATGGAATAGATAATGATGGTGATGGTTTGATTGATTACAGAAGTGGTTGTGATACTGATGGTGATGGATTGATAGATTATGTTTGTGGTACTTATGATACTGCTCAAAATCATAATGAAGGATATACAAGTTATGGTGAAGTTGATTCTACTGGTGCTTGTGATGAAAATTGGTATAATTTAGATGATAATAGTTATTTTGATAGAACTGTTTTATGTGGAACTGATGAAGATTTAGATGGTTCTGTAATTAATAAAGATGATGAATGTTCTGAATCTTTGGAATGTAGTGAATCAAATCCTTGTGAAGATGGTTATATTTGTGAAGATGGAGTTTGTGTTGCTGAAGAAGCTGGTGTTGAAGAAGCTGTATGTTCAAATGTTCTTCCTGAATGTGCTGATGGTGTTGATAATGATGGTGATGGTTTAAGTGATTTAGAAGATAGTGAATGCACTGATTGGGAAGCTGAAGAAAGTGGTGTAACTAATGAAGTAATTGATGATGAGGAAGAAGAAGAGGATAATGTTGATGAAGTTAAGTATGAATGTAATGATTTGGAGGATAATGATATTGATAATTTAATTGATTATTATGGTATTTGTGAATATTCTTCAGGTATTGTATCTTGTTCAGAATTAGTTAATGTTCATGATTATCGTTCATTAAGTTATATGTATTATGATTGTAAAAATGAATGTGAAAAACTTGGTGGTAAAACTACTGTTTTTGATATAGGGTGTAATAGCACTATTGATGATACTGAAAAAAATATTGAAAGTGAAATTAAAGATAAAATTGAAAAGAATGAGTTAATTTGGGAGGAAATTGCTAAATTAATGTATGATTTAGCACAACTTTCTGAATGGAATGAAGCTGAAATTGAGAGTAAATATTCTAATTATTATTTAGATTTATTATTAATGCATATTGATACTGGTTCCTTAGGATATAAAATGGAGGTTAAGGAAAAAGAAATTATTCCTCTTATTGAAAATATGAATATTTTTGATGCTGTAACTTTATTAAGAAGTGAAGGAAATAGTATATTAAAAACTTATGAAATTTTGTTAAGTTATGATATTCCTATTGATTATGCTGCTATTTTAGTTGTTGATGTTTATGGTAAAGATTCTATTGATACTCTTGCTATAAATTTGAAAGATTATGGAATTACTCCAATTCAGTCTGGAATTATTGCTATGAATCTAGGAATGGATATTGAATCTTTTGTTTTAAAAGTAGGTTATTCTGAAGAAGAAGCTGTAATTGTTAAAGAAATTGTTACTCAATCTGAAGTAGTTTATTTAGTTGCTGAGGGAATGAATTTTTCAAATATAAGTAAATTAGAAATTAAAAGTAAATTAATTGCTGCGGGTGTTGAATCTAATATTGTTGATTTGGCTATTCAGGATTTAAATACAAATTCTGCTATTGTTATTGCTGGTGATTCTAATCTGGGAATAAGTGTTGCTAATGGTAAAATGACTAATGTAATAGTCAATATTGCAAAAAATACTAATGTGAGATTTGCTCCTGAAGACGAATCATTATGGAATAGAATTAAAGGTTTCTTTTCTCAAGCTTATTCTTCTTTACTGTAAACTTTTTCGTATTCTTTGATTACTCTTGTAATAGAATATTTTTCTGATTCTTTTAGATTATTTTTTTGGATATTTTTTAGTAAAGGTTTATTTGTAATTAGTAATGTTAATTTTTCTTTTAATTCGTTTAAATTTTTATAATTGAATAAATACCCTTGCTTATTGTTTTCTATTAGAAATTTACCTCCTTCTGTTTGGGTTGAGATTAATGCACAACCTTGGGCCATAGCTTCAATTAAAACAATCCCGAAAGCTTCCCATTCACTTGGAAGGATGAATATCTCTGTGGATTTTAGGCCTTCTAATTTACTTGGGATTCTGCCTGTGAAAACAACATTGTTTTCTACTTTTAGTTCTTTTGCAATCTCAGTTAACCTTTGAATTTCATTATCTACTTCTCCGCCCATAACTAAAAATACTAAGTTTGGTTGAAGTGTGATTAATTCTGGAAGAACTCTGATTACTTGTTCTAAGCCTTTATATTTTTGGACCCTACCTAAGTATGAGATTACGAATTTATTTTTAAGCTTGTATTTTTCTATGAAAGTTTTTGTTGAAATTTTAGTGAATAATTCTTCTGGGATTGAATTAGGTATGAAATAAATATTCTTGCAGCCGTATTTTTTCATCCACTTATATTGTTCTGGATTTACTTGGATAACGGTATCATATAATTTGTTAATCGGATATTCGAAAGTAACGTAAAGTTCTCTGAATATTTTTTGCCATAAGGGGTATTTATCCAAAGCCATGAATGGGCCGTGAGGAGTATTGATTAGTTTTGTTTTGGTGAATATCTTTCTTAATAATACTGCAATGTCTTGGAAGAAAAAGCCAAAACTTTGGACATGAAGGACGTCTAGTTTGTATTTTAAATGATGTACTGCCAAATTAGGGTTAAATTTCAGGTAATATTTGTAATTAAAATATAAGGTGCTTCTGTGGATTTGGATGCCTTCTACTATTTCTTCTTTTGAAAATATTTGGGTGTCTTTTCTATCAGACGTGAAAACATGGACTTCGTGGCCTCTTTTTATTAGTTCTTTTGCGATATTGAAGGTTAGTTCTTCCATCCCTCCTGTTGTTGGGTAGAAGTAGTTAGCCATAAAACCTATTTTCATAAGGTTGCTTTTTAACTTTTGATTTATAATGTTTATTAATGACTGAATACTAATTTTATTTTCATAATGCTTATAAATTGATTATTTTGTTGTTTAAGCATGAGAGTTTTGTTAGTTTATCCGAATATAGTTGAGTCACCAAAGGATATTTCTATAGGCTTGGGGATTATTTCAGCTTTATTAAAACAGAATAATCATTTTGTGGATTTATTGGATAATACTTTTGGGTTAACTGATGAAGATATTGTAGATAAAGTTAAGGTTTTTGATCCTGAATTGGTTGCTGTTACTGCAGCTTCGAATGATTTAAATCGGGCTATTGAGATTTGTACTTTAATTAAGAAACAAAAAGAAGTTATGGTTGTTTGTGGGGGTTATCATGCTACTGTTGCTCCAGAAGATATTTTGAAAGAAGATTGTTTTGATGTGGCTGCTATTGGGGAAGCTGAATATTCTTTGATTGAGTTGATTGATTCCATTGAAAAAGGTGAAGTTGATTATAGTATTGAAAATCTTTGGTTTAAAGGAAAAGAAAAACCTGAAATTCGTCATTTAAATATTGATTTAGATTC
>JAGVZZ010000021.1 GCA_018302205.1 Candidatus Woesearchaeota archaeon | reverse complement strand
CCAAATCTCAATTTAATTGAGAGATTATGGAAATTTACCAAGAAAAAAATAGTACATAACGAGTACTATGAACAATTTGATTTATTTGTTAATAAAGTTAATAACTACTTTGAAAATATGGCACAATATAAGCCTGAATTAACAAATATTATGACTCAGAAGTTCGAAATTATAAAACTGGACTAGTATATTATTAATTAATTTTATTTTTTATATGAAAGAGATGCTAGCTTTAGATATTGATGATACTTCCTTGGGATATGGCCAACAATTAATAAAATATGTTAATGAAATTATGGGATTAAATCTCTCTGAAGAATCTTTTATTAGTTATGGTTTAGATACCTCTTTTGGTTGTACATCTCAACAAGCTCGAAATTTAGTTCAGGATTTTAATCATTTATATCTTGAACAAATAGAACCGATAGAAGGAGCTGTTGAAGGAAATTGTTATTTACCAAGTGTTGAACATTGGAATGGTTATAGAATCCCAAGATTTGAAAAATTATTTGAAACACAAAAAGATCTTGCAACAATATCTATTGCTGATGCCAAAGAGGATCCTTTGTTTAGGGCTCTTTGTGGAAATAATGAGATGGCTTCAAGATATTTAGAAGTTATAAGAAAACAAGGAAAAACAGAAATGGGATTATATTTTCCTAAAGAAGAAGATAAAAGATTTGAATTTGCACGCCCATTATTTTTTTAAATTTTATTCATTTTAATGTTTTTTAGTTAGGTAATATTTTCTGAATTTCATTTTGTATATTTTTAGTTAAGTTATTTTTTCCTAAGATCTTTTTTTCTTTTTCCAATAAAAACCATTTTATAGAAGAATCAACAGTAAAATATTTTTCTTTTCCATCAGTTCGTTTTATTTTTATTGCATAAATATCTAATAGCCTATTTGTAATCTTAGAAATATTTTGTTTTTGTTTTTTTAAAGATTGAGCAATCTCTTTATTAGTGATTTCACCAGAATTAAGTATTAAAAAAAGAGCTTCTTTTTCAGTATCTGTAATTTTATCTAACCATCTTTTTTTAGCTGTATTTGAAAGAGTATTAATTAATATTTCAGAATTCATAATTGTTGGTCTATTATCAATAACTAATTCATTAAATGCTGTAGAAAGGCTATTTAATATAGATCTTAAATTTCCATTATATAATTGATATAGTTTTGTAATTATTTCATCTTCATAAGGCTTTATTGAATCCAAACCGCTTATATTTAGATATTGTATTCTTTTATCTAATAATTGCTTAAGCTCAGTAATAGATAAATTTTCTAATATTATTGGAGATTCTGACATAATTGATTCGACTCTTTTAATTTTTAATTTAGGCTCTTCTATTATTTCTAAGTTATTATAATGTAAAACAACACCCTTATATCCCACTTTTTTAAGTTCTCTAATTAAATCTTCAAAAAAAACTTGAAGAGAATGAATTGTTAATGAAGGAATACTGATATTTGTATTTGATCCATATCCTCCACCAATAACACCTATATTTAAAGAAATACTATAATTTTTTCTTTCTACAATATCAACAAGAAGTTCTAATTTTTTTAGGATTTCTTCATCAATAAATTTAGGATTTATATCTAATCTTAATTTAATTGTAGTATATATTGCAGATAAAGTATTTAATATAAAATCTATTCCATCCCATTCTGGTTGTACTGCTATTTCTTTTAGATGTGTAAAAAAAACTTTATCTGGAACACTGCTTCTTACAAAGTTTACAAAAGTAGTTTTTCCTACTCCAACATCACCAGCAACAATAACTCTTCCACTAATATTATTTGAAATTAAATTTTGTAATCTCTTAACTTCATATTCTCTACCAATAAATGCTAATTTAATATCAATATCTCCCCCAAATAATAGAAGAGGGTTTGTAAAAAAGGGATTTGTCTTTAAACCATATAGTTCCCAAATATTTTTGTATTCATCCATATAATACAAGCCCCCTTTTTTTCATATTATAATCTTAATATATATTACTTATATATAAAACTTGCCATTATTTTATTTTATTTCGGGAGTAGTAATATATAATGGTATTACTAATAGGAAGATTTAAATACTGGCGGTACATAGTAATAAAGAATAGTATTACTATATACTAAAAGAATATTACTAAGATGGAACAAAACGTAATAATCCTCCCCTACGAAGGCAACAACGAAGAGATTCAGGAGAAAGAAGTAGTTGAAACTCCAAAACAAGATAGACAATGGACTGAATATAATCTGTATCAAACTCAAGAAAGAATTTTGGCTTACAAGATAATCAATGATGTTGTTAATTATTTGCAGTTGCAAAATAAGCCCATTAATGGCAGACCTTCTGTTGAAATTAATGATATGATAAAATCATTGTTGGTTAAATCTTACAATAACATTTCTGCAAGAAGATTGAATTCAGAATTAATTATGTTCAAAGGATTAGGATACATAGACAAAGTCTATCATTTCAATACTATTCTCAAATATTTGGGAGATCCAGAAATAGTTTACATACTTGAGGCTATAATGAAAGAGCTATCTATTCCTATGAAAGAACTAGAAAAATATTTTGCCATTGATGCAACTGGCTTTTCTACTCTCGATAAAAAACAATGGAAAGAAATCAGGTTAGATTTCAAGGTGCATAAGGATTATAGAAAACTGCATATGATTTGTGGTGTGAAGACTAATGTAATTGTTTCTGCTTATGTTACAGAAGGAACTTGTAATGATAGTCCTTACCTCAAGCCATTGCTAGATGATACCACCAAGAGATTCAAGATTGAAGAAATTTCTGCGGATGCGGGTTATCTTTCTAGAGACAACTGCGATTCAACTAGAAGCATAGGAGCATCGCCTTACATAATGCCTAAGAAGAATGTTACTGCTCAAGCAAAAGGTTCTATTGCTTGGCATGAGATGGTTTCAATGTGGAAGAACAACTTAGACAAGTTCAAGGAGCATTATCACAAGCGTTCAAATGCAGAATCAACTTTCTCAATGATTAAAAGAAAGTTTGGAAACACTCTTAGAGGACATTGTGATACCACCAAAGAGAATGAGATTATGTGCAAGGTTTGCTGTCATAACATTTCAGTATTGGTCGAAGCGATGATGCTTTACAACGCAAAGCCACATTTCTAGCTACTTTATGTGCACAGCCCACTTGACCGGCTTTGGGAAAATCTGTCGTCTGTGTAAGTTAGATTAGGTTTATAAAGGGATTATCCAAAACTAATAACATGGTAGAATTCACAACAATTATTCTGGCTTTGCTTTTCCTTTTAGGAATTGGAGTTGCATACTATTTGGGACAAAAAATCGGATCCTATAAAAAAGACCAACAATGGCTACAAGAGTTACCTAATCACAGAAAAGATGCTATTGCTAAGTCTAGAGCTGTTCTTGGAGGCCAATTTAGTGAACAATTAGCACCTTTCTTACCAAACTTTGACTTTTCACCAACAGAATGTAGATTCATTGGGAAACCTATAGATTTTGTAGTTTTCAAAGGTATGGATGAAAAGCAGATTGAAGAAGTCATCTTTGTTGAAGTCAAAAGCGGAGCTTCAAAGTTATCACCTCAAGAGAAGAATCTTAAAGAAGCTATTCTATCTGGAAGAGTTAAATGGCAAGAGTACAGGATTCCTGAAGAGATTACTAGAAAACCAGTTTTATAAACTATGAAACCATTTAAATAAAAAAGGCTTAATTTTATCAATGGTCGCATTAGATTACATTAATTTTGGTGTTTCCTTTTTAGTATTAATTGCACAAATAATTTATTCCTATTTTAATAAAAAAGAATTTTTAGATCGTTTTAACAAATATAATGATGATTTAAATTCTAAAATCAAGAAGAAAATATTTAATTGGATTCAGGAAGTAAGCCCTAAAATAGCAATGGACAAAGATTCTCAAGAATCAATAGATTTTTTAAAAAACTTTGCAGAAGAATTAGAAAAAGATTATTCAACAAAATGGGAATTCTATGATGCCCAGAAAAGAATGAAACTATTTTATATTGCCATTTTTTCATCAATTCTTCTTTCTTGTTTTTCATTACTATCCCCAAGTTCATTATTTTTAGGGCTAGAACTAGCAAAATGGAGTCTAATATTATTAATATGCTCAGTAAGTTTACTTTTTTGGATAATTTATTCATTACAAGGAGTTAATCAAAAGGTTATAGCCTATGAAATAAATATCAAAGAACCAAAGTAATTGAATAATACTTTAAATTATTTGAATAAAAATAGAATTAATATTAGCTTTTATGTTAACCTTGCTTATATCTCTATAGAGCTAAAAGTTGCGATTTGTACATAAATAATAAGTTTATTAAAAAAGTTATTGTTAAGTTAATATTTATAATCCAACTAAAATTTGTCCATTTTAAATAATCTACCATCATTTCCATCGTCATGTAGCAATTTGACAATTTCTTTATCATTAAATTCTAAAATATTCCCATTTTCATCACGTGGAAGATCATGATTTATTGTGGTCAATATATATTGTATCCCGTATATAGAACAAAGAGATTTTACTTTTTTTAAAATTAAAACTTTTTTTCTATCATCTAGGCTCTCAAGTATTCCATCATGATAAACAAATCTAAAAAAAGACTTATCTGAATAAGTTATTAATACTGATAAATCAAATGCAGCACATAGAATCTTTTTATAGGTATTTCCTTTGTCTTCACTAGTTTTAATTAAATCTTTTTCATCTTTAACAAAATTAGCAATAAAATCAAGATTTCCTTCTCCATTAATTCTAATGGATAGAATTGCTGGTATTCCAAAAATGTCTTTAATTATATCATTAAAGTTATAACGAATAGTATCATAAATTTGATTACTATTTTTAATCATTTCCTTAATACTATTAATAATTTCATCTCTTTGTTCTATCAATTTATTAATGGTCTTTTGAATCTGATCTGAATGATTTAAGTTTTCTAATTCTTTTTTTAAGTTAATTAATTGTGTTTTTTCCTCAATAAGCTCTGCCTGAAGTTTTCTAAATTTAGAAAAACTATCCTTATCCTGTATAAGTGATAATATCTCTTCTCTTTTAGTATTTAAATGGATTAGATTTTTGTTAATCTCAGTTTTATTTTTGTTTAATTCTTCAAGCTTAATTTTTAAAAATTTTGATCGTTCATCAAAAAGTTGTTTATTAAATTCAATAAGCTGAGAATAATCATTAACAAATTTTGTTGAAAAATAAATCTTTGCCTCTTCATAAACTTTTTTTATTTCATCAAGGTTAAAATTAATTTTATTATTCAAAGCTTCTTGAATTTTATCAATATCATAATTTATTCTATATAATTGGGTATTATATTCAGAAATGTTTTCTTCTATATCATTGGTTAAAGAATTATTTAATTCAATTTCTTTTTCGTAAAAATTAAAACGATTTATTTTAAGTTCTTTTTGTTCTAATTCCTTTTCTTTTATTTTTATTACACCTTGGAGTTTATCAAAATCTTGAGGATCAATAGATACTGTTTCTTCAAATTGTAATTTAAATGTTTCTTTTTCTGAGATTTTATTATCTTTGGAATATTTTTGTTCAATTAAATATTCATTAAATCCTAGGATTTTGGCCATATAAGGCTTCCAATAAAGATGTTTTCCAACAGAAAACTTACTAACTTGGAATACATCATTATAATCCTGTTGACTTCTTAAAAAATAAGTTAAACCCTTTCTATAATCCCATTTGGGATAAATGGAGCTTAAATTTAGTAATTTATTTAATTCTTCTTTAGCCTTTTCAAATGATATATTAGATATCTCCCAAAAAGAATCAAATTCATTACGAAAATCCTGATATCCTTGTGAATGAATTTTTAAACATATATAGCTATTATTTGATACTTCTCTTTTTATAGTAATAAACTTATCATCATTTGTTTTTATTTCCAAATAGAAAATAAAATCTTCAAACAAGTTATAGTTATCTTTTAAAAATAGACCTTTTTTAAAACTTTTTAAAAGCATAAAATCAATTAATTCGATTAGTAAAGATTTACCCAAATTATGAGAATCTTTAGAAGAATCCTTTGGTTTTTTAACTTTTGCAAAAATTACATTAAAATCACTATTAAAAATAATATCTTCAAATATTTCTTTCTTGTTTGAATAAAGTTTATTAAGCTTCATAGTATCATCTCGAATACATCATCTTTAGCATGATATCTAATTTTTCCTAAAAGATATAATATATTTAAACTTGAAACTAAATTATATTTGACATCTTTGCCGTTGATATTTTCTAATTGATTTAATAAATCTGTATATTCAATAATCTTTTGTTTACTTAATAATTTAATTATATCAGCAGTAATTTTTATTACCGAACAATCCAAGTCCATATGTTTAGTTGGCTTTAACATCCTCTTTTTTACCTATATCACAACTCCAATACATATAATGTAAAAATACCCTAATTAATCTTTTGATTTTTTTAAGTTCTGGACAATGAATAAGTATATAATCATAATAATATTCTAAGATGAAATTAAAATCTCCAAAGTCCTTTCTATTTGTAATTATTTTTGCTTGTAATTCATCTATGATATTTTCATACATTTCATTAAAAGGTTTATTTTTAGGATCCCCCAAAAAATCAGCAATTTGTTTAAAATAAACCTGTGAACGATCCTTTATAAATTGAAAATAATCTTCATTTAATTGATTAATTTTATTTTTTGTTTCTATATCAATGTGTTTAAAAGGGTCAATTAAGATTTTGGGGTATATTTCATTTTTATTTGTGTCAAATGCAATAATTACCTCTTTTACATCATCAGGAGATATTCTTAAAGGATTTTTTAAGTTTTCAAGATCAAATATATTAACAATATCATTATTTTGTCTTAAAACTAAATTTATATCTTCTAAACCAATTATCTCAACATTATTCAGGTTTACTTCTTCTTTAATCTTTTGAATTAATTTATCTCCAATTATACCTGTATGTTTTCTATTTGTAAAAATAAGATAATTATCTATGGCTTCAGAGCTTTTTATAATCTTTATTCTTTGAATTTCTTTATTTATAATATTCACAAAATCAGGATCTGAGAAACTTGCAATAGGATTATTTGTATGTTTTGATTGAATAATAAATCTTCCACTCCAAGGTGATTTGTCACTAGGATATTTTTGAGCTATTCCTTCAAATCTCCCATCTTTTCCACCATCTTTACCTTTTGTAAATGAAACCAGGCCGGAACCTAAAATTCTTTGGCAGATAATATTCACTAATTTTTCAAATTCATCATCAGACAATTCTTCAATAGGATAACATTTCACATTATTTATTCAACCTAAATTTATATATAAATCTTTTTAATACAAAATATTCAAATTAGAATAAAAAAATTATTTTTCTCTATCAATCTTTTCTCTAATAGCTTCAATAACGAACTCTGCACGACTTCTGTAGCCTTTCTTACTCTTTTTCCAAGTTTTTTCTATTAGCTCTATCAATTCTGAAGGAATACTTACATTCGCATAGTTCTTACGCATACAGTATTAGTACCATAATGCTTATTAATTGGTTATTGTTACATGTAACGTATTGGTACTGGTTAGATGAAAATAATTATACTTGCTGGATGGATATTAGGTTTATTATTTATTGCTGGTTGTTCTAATGAAATTACTTGTAATGCTCCATATATTCTAGTTGGAGAAAGTTGTTGTTTAGATTCAAATTCTAATAGTATCTGTGATAGTGATGAAATAATTACCGAAACAACGAAATCGGAAGAAAATATAATTCCTTGGAATTCTGAAAATATGATGGTAGATGGTGGGACTACTGATGAATTTACTATTTGTAGTGGAGGTTTTATGGTTTATTCTAATATTGAAAATTTAGAAAATAAAAATAGCAATAATATTCAATTATCATTATTTAAACAGTATTATGGGGAACCAGAAGGATATGGAATTGAAAAAGATAATTATGGGGGTGTAGTTCTTTTTGTTTATACTCTCAATGATTTAGATTATTTTGAAGGAATTGAATATGAAGGAGTAACTTGTAAAGAAGAAGAATATTACGATGATGAACTCAATGAGATTAATACTTTTCACTTTAGATATGATTATGTACTACCTAAAGATAAATATGGGTTATATCTAGAATTAGAATACGAAAAAGATAAAATGCCCAAAGAAGCAAAATATATTATTACTTGCAAGGGAAATGAAAGTGGAAAAGAAGCTATAAAGACATTTAGATTTAATATTGATTATGTTGATTCAATAACAATCCACAGATGTTAAATCCTTAAAGAAAATAATATTTTTACTTTAAATTAAATATAATAAAGTATTTTTCCTCGAGATTTTCTAGTTTTAACAAGATGTTTTTTTACCAAAGCTCCTGTCCAACTACTTGCAGTTTTTCTATCCATATAAGTTGAAGTTGCAATTTCTGCAATTGTGTATCCATCACCACTGCCGTTCTTAAGAAAACAATAAATAGTATACTCAAAAGGTTTTAATCCTATATTAGCCATTCTTAAACCTCACTATTATTTGATTTTTTATTGAAGGATCATATTCAACTTCAGCAACATAACTTTTTTTAAAATTATCAAGTATAGTTTTATCAGATATTCTCGTAGGGATACGCAAAATAAATTGTCTATTGTCGTTTCCTACTTGAATTTCCTTTATTATTTTTTGTTTTTGATCGTTAATAACCTCTTTTGACATAATAAAATATAGGCCTTTCTTATTTATAAATATTTGGATTTATTAGGATTTCTCTTTAAAATTCAATTTAAAATAAGGGAAAAGTACCAAAGTTATATAAAGAGAGGGTTATTTTCAATTGAAATGATGGGAAATAAGGACATAATCAATTTAGGATGCGATGAGCATTATTGGAAGCAGCAAACATTAATTCCAGAAGAGGAAATCATTCGAAAAGAAGATATTAGCCTAAATAAGATCAGAGATTTAATGGATAAAGTAGATTGTTCTATTCAACAAGAACTGCCTTTAGAAAAACCAAAACCTCCAGAAGTTGCTACAAAAATCAAAAAAACTTACTCTCAAGATTGGCCAGCTTATGAACAAGCTAAGAGTAATGAGTTTGGAATTGTAAAATCATTAGCTTCAGAATTAATAGAAACTTATCTTAATAGCCCATATTCACAAAAGGAATTCAAATTACGAGAAGAATTATTCTGCATGATAATACATATTTATTTTGGAGGAAGTTTTAGAAAAACAATTTCAATCTTAAAAAGTATTAATGATAATAGATTTATTTCCAAAGTCCCTTGCTATAAAACTTTAAGTAATTATTTTTCAGATGTTAGTCTTACAAAAATATTAGAAGAGCTAATTACAATTTCTAGTCTACCATTAGCTTCACTTGAAGAAAACCTTGCAATTGACTCGTCAGGTTTTGCTAAAAATATGTACTCGCAATGGTCAGAATATAAATGGGGAAAATTCGAAGGTAAGGAAAGAGAATGGCTTAAACTTCATGCGTGTATTGGAACTAAAACTAATATTTTTGTTAAAGTTTCAATTACTAAAAAGAATGTTGCTGATCCAACTGAGTTCCCCAGTCTACTTAAAAATTCTAAAAAATATATTGATGCTAAAACTGTAGTTGCAGATTTAGCTTATAGCTCAAGAAAAAATCTTGATGTAGCTTTTGCTCTAGGCTTAATTCCTTATATCCCATTCAAAAAAAATGCAACTGGAAAAGCAAAAGGATCTGAAACTTGGCATAAAATGTTCAGAGCGTTTCAAATAAACCAGGAAGAATATCTGCAAAAGTATCATTGCAGGAGTAATGTTGAAACCAATTTTCACATGCTTAAAACAAGATTTGGCAACAAGTTACATACTAAATCTTTTGAAGCCGAGAAGAATGAATTGCTTACAAAAGTCCTCGTACATAATCTTTGTGTCTTAAATCAAGAGAGCTTTGAGTTAGGGATTAAGTTAGATTTTGAGGCCTGTGTAAAACAGATGGTAACTGTGTAACTTTTACAGGGATTCTTTCCCAAAGCCCACTTGACCACAAAGCTTATATATAAGTTCTGTTTAAAGCATTCTTGTTGATTTAAACTCTACAAGATGGAAGAACATAAATGCGAAGGATGTTGTGAAGGCAAAGATGTGAAGGCAAAGAAGAATTGTACCTTAATCAGTTAAAAGAATTACAAGCTGATTTTATTAATTATAAAAATAGGGTACAAAAAGAAAAGGAAGACATAAAGAATAGAACAAAAGAAGAAATTCTTAGAAAATTCTTGGAAGTAAAAGATAATTTTGAAAGAATTCCGGAAATGAATGATGGAATAAAAATGATTTATGAACAATTGAATAAAATATTTGAAACCGAAAATATCAAAGAAATAGAATGTGAATGCTTTAATCCAAAAGAACAAGAAGCAATCGCAGTAAATAAAGAATTAGAAAAAGATAAAGTACAAGTCGTGGTATAAAATTAATGATCAAGTTCTAAGAACAGCAAAAGTCATAGTAGGAACTATGGAGGAAACAAAATGAAAATTATAGGAATAGATTTAGGAACAACAAACTCAGCAGTCGCAGTATTGGAAGGAAACCAACCAAAAATTATTTCATCCGCAGAAGGTGGAAGAACCATTCCAAGTGTAATAACAATCAAAGGAAATGATATTGTTGTTGGAGAAGTAGCAAAAAGGCAAGCTGTTGCAAATCCATTACATACAGTAAGAAGTATCAAAAGATTAATTGGTACAAATGAAAAAGTTACAATTGATGGAAAAGATTATTCGCCACAAGAAGTATCAGCAATGATTCTAAGAAAAATCAAAAATGATGCAGAAGCATACTTAGGTGAAAAAGTTACCAAAGCAGTAATCACAGTACCAGCCTATTTTAATGATGCGCAAAGACAAGCAACAAAAGATGCAGGTGTAATTGCAGGTTTCGAAGTTGAAAGAATTATCAACGAACCAACAGCAGCTGCATTAGCATATGGATTAGATAAAACCGAAGCGCATACAGTATTAGTATTCGATCTTGGTGGAGGAACATTCGATGTTTCTATTCTAGAATTAGGAGACGGAGTTTTCGAAGTTAAGTCCACAAGTGGAGATAATAGATTAGGTGGAGATGATTTTGATGAAATATTAATCGATTATATCGCAAATGAATTCAAAAAACAAAACGGAATTAATTTGAAAGATGATCGAGTTGCAGTACAGAGATTGAAAGATGCTGCAGAGAAAGCAAAGATTGAATTGTCTACATCATTACAGACCACAATCTCATTACCATATGTAAGTGCTTCTGAGAAAGGGCCGTTACATTTAGAGATGACATTAACAAGAAACAAGTTTAATGATTTGACTAAAGTTTTAGTTGAGAGAACCGTTAAACCTGTAAAGCAAGCTTTGAAGGATGCTAACTTGGATCCGTCACAGATTGATAAAGTTCTGTTAGTTGGGGGATCAACAAGGATTCCAGCAGTCCAAGAAAAAGTAAAAGAATTATTACAAAAAGAAGGAGACAAGTCCATTAATCCTGATGAAGCTGTTGCCATCGGAGCAAGTATTCAAGGTGGAATTTTGAAAGGGGACATTAGAGATGTTTTACTTTTGGATGTCACACCATTATCATTAGGTATTGAAACTTTAGGTGGGGTATTGACAAAATTAATTGAAAGGAATACTACAATCCCAACAAAGAAGTCTCAAATATTTAGTACTGCCGCAGATAATCAACCAGCTGTAACAATTCATGTAATGCAAGGTGAGAGAGCAATGGCTGTTGATAACAAATCATTAGGAAGATTTGATTTAGTGGGAATACCACCAGCACCGAGAGGAATTCCACAGATTGAAGTTGCATTTGATATTGATGCAAACGGAATCGTAAACGTTTCAGCAAAAGATTTGGGAACTGGAAAGACACATAAGATTACTGTAACTGGTGGTTCTGGAATGGATAAAGCAGAGATGGAGAAAGCAGTTAAAGATGCAGAGAGCTATGCTGAAGAGGATAAGAAAAAAGCAGAGTTAGTTGAAGCTAAGAATCACGGGGATACTTTAGTTTACACTGCTGAGAAAATGCTTTCAGAGCATGGTGATAAAGTTGATGCACCAACCAAAGAAAAGATTCAGAAAGAAATTGATGAATTGAAAGAAACTTTAAAATCTGAAAATGCAGAAAAAATTACAAAGCAAATGGATAAAGTAAATAAAGTCGTTCAAGAGATAGGTATGAAAATATATCAACAAACAAATGAATCCGAAAATAAAGAAGAGAAAAAGGATGATAATGTTGTTGATGCAGAGTTCGATAAAGAGGAGAAATAGATGTACCAAAAAACTGACAGATCTTACGAAACAGCAACAGCCCATGGAAGTTACGGGGGCTCTGAACCTTTTAAGAAAAGGAGTGGAGTTTGTTGTAAAGGTGGATGCGGCAGTTTTTGTGTAGATAATAAAACCTATCAATAAAATGGACTACTACGAAACTTTGGGAGTGGAGAAGAATGCTTCGAAAGAAGAAATTAAGAAAGCTTACAAGACTCTTGCAAAGAAGTATCATCCAGATTTGAATCAAGGGAATAAAGATGCTGAACATAAGTTCAAAGAGATTAATGAGGCGTATTCGGCGTTAAATGATGACGGAAAAAGAGAAAATTATGATAGATACGGAAGTGCCGAAGCAAATAATAACTTCCAAGGTTTTAATAATGGAAATTTCCAAGGTTTTGAAGATGTTTTTGAAAGTTTTTTTGATTTAGGTGGAAGACGAGGCAAAAGAAGAAATAGAGGTCGAGATATTAAGTATGAAATTGAGATTACTTTCCTTGAAGCGTGCTTTGGTGTGAACAAAGAAATTAATATTTCTATATTAGACAAATGTGAAAAGTGTAATGGGCTTGGTGGAGAAGGGGAAGAGAATTGTAAGAAGTGTAAAGGAACTGGAAGAATACAAAAATCTTTTAGGACTCCATTCGGAGTGTTTGCACAAACCACAATGTGTGATGAATGTAGGGGCCAAGGTAAAACAATCAAACATGTTTGTAAAGAATGTAAAGGTTATGGGCGATTAAAAAAGAATAAAAAGATCACTGTGAAAATACCCGCAGGAGTATTCGAAGGTTCAACATTAAGATTGACTGGAGAAGGGGAAGCAGGAGAGTTTGGTTCAAGAAGTGGGGATTTGTTTGTAGAAATATTTGTTATACCACATGAAATGTTTATTAGAAAAGATGATGATATTTTAGTTGAAGTTCCGGTTAGTTTTGCACAAGCTGCATTAGGAGATTCTGTAAAAGTGCCAACAATCAGAGGGGAAGTTAATTTGAAAGTTCCTGCAGGAATACAATCCGGAACAATGCTACGTTTGAAAGGCGAAGGTGTTGAAAATATTCATGGGCACGGAACTGGGGATCAGATAGTTAGAGTGCAAGTTAGAACACCAGCTAAGTTAAGTTCTAAACAAAAGAAGTTGATGGAAGAACTTGCTAAAGAAAGTGATGAGAAACTAAAGATTGATAAGAATTGGTTTGAAAAATTTAGAGAAGATTATTTTGGAAATTAAAAATTATTTTAAGTATTCTTGCAAATGAGGACATAAGGCGATTAATGGTTTAGGAATTCTTCTAAGAACTTCTTTATATTCTTCTATTTCTACATTAATAGAAGTGTAATATCTATCAGGAACAATTTTTAGTATTTTTCTTGCTTCATCAAAAGGTTCTTGGAATTTTGCCCTAGAAATGTCTTGGTCAACATAAACTGATTCATAAAATATTTTTAAAGCCAAAGTTTCTTCTTCAGTAAACATAATTTTTTGTGGGTCAAAATCTTTATTTTTTGCATCATAATATTTGTTTCTTCGATTGGTATAAAAATTAAAAAGCCTTTTTCCATCAAAAGAATCATAGTAATAGATTGGATAAGTATAACCTGCTTCTCTTAATTTAAGTATAGCTTGAATAAAATAATTTGCATATTCTTTAAAAAAGTCTATCGAAAATTTAAAATGAGTTAAATCCCAAGACCAGTGATCAGGATGATGGCTAGATAAATTTATTTTTTTAGAGATTTCTCTAAAATTTATTCCGGAAGTAGTATAACCTTTTTTCTCAATAACTCCTACAATAAACTCTTTCTTATTTATTTCTTTTAAGCCTAATTTGGGATAAATTATATATTCTATCCCTTCGATGTTTTTATTAATAATTTTTTGTCCCTTTCCAATATGTGAAGCAATCTCTTCTTTTGAGATAATATTTTCTTTAATGACATCTTCCAACCCATCATTAAAAATAACAATTGTAGAACTTTTTGGAATTTGTATATTGCCCATGAAAAAAGTATCTTCTTCTTCAAAACCTGCTAATCTATCTCCAGATTCTTTATAGAGAATATGAAAAGGTATTAAAAATACAAATTTCAAATTTTTCCAACTCAAATCTTGACCTGTTCCTCTTTTTAGTTCACCGCTTATTGGTTGATTTAAAGTAAAGTGAATTGTATCAATAAACCAAGTTTTAGGATTAGTAAAGAACTTTGTTTTAATTATTCCATTCGTAGGAAAATAATTGGTTAAGTGGACTGCAATAATTTTTTGAAATATTTTATCTAATTCAGAATTCATAGTTATAGAAAAGATTTATTCAAATAAATAGTTTTCTAAAAAATAAAAAAAATAAAAATTTATTCTCTTGCTAACAAGAAAACAGACTTAACAGCAACAACAACTGTAGCTGGCACGAAAAGTGTCAACAAATTGCCGAAGATATTTGCTAAGTAAGATATATTAGCTAAGGTTTGACCACCCATATAACCCATTAAAACTAAAACAGTTCCTGCGGTTAAAAATTGGGTAACTTCTCTTCCTTCGATGTTTAAGAATCCAACAATCAATCCTAAGACTACTAACAAGACCGGTAACCAAGACCAACCTGTAAATAAGCCAAAGACAACTGACAGAACAACACCGATTAAGAAAGCCCATCTACCTAACATTGCTTTACCACTACTTACTACTTTTGCCATTTTTTCCCTCCTTTTTTATAATCATAAAAGTATTATGATGAGAGAGTTTGTAGTTTAAAAAGGTTTTGACTCTTAGATTGTATTTGTAATGTTTGTAGATTAATAAAACTTATATATTTAATAAAAAAAGATAAAAATATGAAAATACAAAATTTATTATTATTAGGCGTACTATACTCTGGTTCAGCTCAATCATTTGATTTTTTTAAAGGAGAAAAAAAGTCAAAACTTCAAGAGGTATATATCGATTGTTTTTCAAGAATTCAAAATGGACAACCTCATGAGGGATGTATTGAAAAATATTCAAATTTATCTAAAAGATTGGAAATAGAACCTAATGAAAGAGTTAAACATTTGCAGACAGAAGTTTTGAAACAAGCAAGACAAAAATGTAAAAGAGAAATAAGCCCTCAAAAATACTCTTGTGTTGATGATTTAGTTACGTTAGCAAGTGATTTTCCTAATGTTGATTATAGGTTAAGAATAAGAGAATTACAAGATTTTGCATTAGGCTTAAGTTATGATACTTGTCAATGGAAAATTAAAGAAAGAGCATTTAGTGATGATGAAAGAAAAACTTGTATTGCTGAATTTGAAAGACTTTCAAATGCTTATGAAGCAAATAAAAAAGGAGAATTAAATTATTTAAAAGTCTTATACAAAGACAAGAGATAAATAAATCTATATTGTATAATTCTAAACAAAACTTATTTTAAAATAAATTTTATTTAAGTGTTATTATGGACTAGTAGTTAAAAAGGGAATATTTATAAGAACTAAATTTAATCAAAAATTAAGAAACAATGAATTATAACCCATTTACAAGACCTGTAAGATATGCTGTCCTAGTTGGAGGATTAGATACTGAACAAAAATTAGGAGTTGAAGGAACAATTCATGATCTTGCCAAAGAATTTCAAAAAAGAGGATTTCGAATTGCTTTAGTTACAAATGCTATTGCAGGACAATTAGAAAGAGTACTAACAGAAGTTGAAACATTATGTCAGAGAGCAGAAAGATTACCAAAAGTAATTTTTTATTATTGTGGACATCATGGAGAACCAGGATTTCAATTGGTTGATGGAATTTACAAGAGAGATGAATTATTTTATAGATTAAAACAAATAAGAGGAGAAAGATTAGGAATATTTGATTGCTGTCATGCAGGAATTATGAACAGGTTTGCAGGAAATAGTACAACTATACTTGCAGCATCAAACGAAGATGATCTTGCATATGCTTGCACAAATAAAAATGGTAATAAAAGATTAATTTTAGGAGAGGAGATAATTGAATTTATGCAAGGAAATCCTGAAAAATTCTCTTTAGGAAGATTATTTAAAGAGATTGAAAAAGATCTTCAAAATAATGGTTGGCAAGTGCCAGAGTTAAGAGGAGATAGAGCATTTCAAATTCCGGGAAAATGTTAGACACAAATGGTTTGGGAATTGTAATTGTTGATATGCAAGATTTATGCCTAGTGAGATTAGTTGAAGGAAAAAGAAGAAGAATCATCGGAACCTTAGAAGGATTTTTAGAAAGAGTAAAAGAATTGGATCTACCTACAATTGCTTTTCAATTAGCAGACAACCATTGTAATGAGCACTTAAATAATCCAGCATATCAAACAGTCCCGAGTATAAAAGAAAGATTGCCCGTGGGGGCGAGTATATTTTGGAAATCATTGAATGATGGATTTACATATTATTATGAAGGATCAGAACAAGATAAAACACCTAGTGATTATTTCTATAGAAGAGGGGTTTCTAAAGTTTTAGTTATAGGTTTGTTTGCTGAAATGTGTGTTTATGAAACCGCAAAGGGTGCAAAAGCAAATAATTTCCAAGTAATGTTTTGTGATAAATTGATGGAAGCAAGAAATCCCGGGGGATTGACAACTTGTGAACCATTTAAACGTATGGGCAAATATTATCAAAATTATTCGGAGTTGTTCAATGATTAATACATCAAATCTAGGACTTGTAATTGTTGATATGCAGGAATCATTTCTTAAAAAAATTCCAGAAGATGAAGTTCAAAGATTAGTCAAAAAACAAAGAAGAGTTTTGGAAGTTGCTGTAGAAATGGATATACCTGTGGGAGTTTTAGAATATGGCTGTGGGAGGACAATTAAGAGAATCAAAGAAATTGTTGATAGGGCAGCTAGACATAGATACTTTGAGAAAACACTTGCTGATGGTTTTGAACCCAAAAATATTATCAGTGAAGTAAAACCACAAGACTGGTTTAAAGAAAGAAAAGTTAAAAGATTGTTATTATCAGGGATTTATGCTACAGATTGTGTGGCGAGTACAGGATTAGGAGCAAGAAGAGCAGGTTTTGAAGTATTAGTTTCTACGCCTTTAGTTAATCAAAATGAAACTCCAGAATTTGGTTTTGAAAAATATTATTATTTTCTAGGATTTGAAATGGTATCATACAAAAGGTTAGTTAGACGTTAAAAGGAAGTTTTATATAAGAAATAATTTTCTTTAAAGCTATGTTAAGGCAACCTTTAGTAGTGGTAATGGGAAATGTTGATAGTGGAAAATGTATTCATCCAGATAGTTTGATTTCTCTTGAAAATGGAGAAATTATTAAAATTGGTGATTTTTGGGAGATTTTATCTAAAGAAAAAGATGTTATTATTGAAAAAGATAAATTAGGATTTTATATTAAACCAAATAGATGTTTGTTTAGTGTTAATTTAAATTCAAAAAAATTTGAAAGAAAAAAAATTTATAGAATTTGTAAACTAAAAAGCCCAAATGAATTAATTAAGATAACAAATACATTAGGTTATAAAATAAAAACAACTAAAGAACATAAATTTTTTATTTTAGATAAATTAACAATAAAAGAAAAAAATGCTAAAGATCTTATAGAGGGAGATTATATACTTTGTCCTAAAGTAATACCTAGAGATTCCTGGAATTATTTGCAAATAAGAGATTTTGCTGTTAAAAATTTATTAGAAGAGAATAATTTATTATTCAAGTTAAATACTGATAAAAATGCTGAAATTGGAATAATATTAAGAAATAAGCAGATATTAAGCAAGTATAGAGAGCAAGTTAAATTTAATAGATATAGAAATCAAGATATTGAAGAACTAAAACAGTTTATTGAAATAAAAACCAAAAACATTGTAGAAATAAAATCTTCTTCTAATAAATGGAGGGTAGGACATACTTCTAATTGGATGACAATCCCTGTTACAAAAGAAGATTATAAGGATTTATTTTATTTAATAGGAGTTCTATTTGGTGATGGAACAGCAAATAGTACTATTACAAATGTAGATCCAGAAATTCAAAAAGAGGTAATTAGAATATTTCAAAAACTAAATTTAAATTCAAAAATTTATTTAACTAAAAATATATCAGAGAGTATCTTAAACTCAGGAGGAAAAACTTTAAAATTATTTTTACAAATAATCTTTGATTTTCCAATAGAAAAAAAAGCAAATAATTTAAAATTACCTAAAATAATACAAATTGCAGATGAAGAATACATTGGAAAATTTTTATCTGGTTTATATGATACTGATGGATATGTTTGTAATAAAGGAACTTTAGAAGTTTGTACTGCAAGTAAACAATTTGCAGATAGTTTAACAACACTTTTTAATTATATAGGATGTTCTCCAAATAATTATATAAAAAAAGTTAATGGAAAAGATTATTATAATTTAATTTTATCTGGAAAAGAAGAACTTGGAAAAATTCAAGCAATTATGGATTTGAAATTATTAAGAAAAAAAAGTCGTTTGTTTGAAATTGAAAAAAAAGCAGTTTCTAGTAGAAAATTAGATATATTCCCAATAGAAAAAGAAAATATTAGAGAATTAAGAATAAAATTAGGGTTATCACAAAATGAACTTCAAATTCCATATTGGAAAAATTATGAATTAAAACAGAATTTAACTAAGCAAATAATGAATGATTTTGTAGAGTTTTGCCAAAGAAATAAAGGGGAAATATATAAAAAAATTCAATTCAAAAAAGAAATGCTTGAAAATACCGGAAATCAAATTGAAATTATCAGAAGATTAAATTCAGTCTGGAAAGGATATAATTTTTTAAGAGAGCTTTCTGCAGATAATTTAATTGAATGGAATAAAAAAGAAAAAAAATATTCAATTACTGAATATGGTAAAGCAATAAAAAAATTTTGGAATTCGACAAATATCGAAAAATTAATTGATGAATTATATTCATTAAAACCTTTACTTAATACAGAAGTGCATTTTGTTAAAATTAAAAATATTGAAGTTGTTCAATCTGATTGTAATTATGTTTATGATCTTTCTGAACCATTTAACCAAAATTTTACTTCTAATGGATTTTTGATACATAATACTAAAACTTTAGATACCATAAGAAGGACTGCAGTAGTTGAATCTGAACCTGGAGCAATTACACAAATGATTTCTTCATCTTCAATTTCATTAAAGACAATACAAAAGATTTGTGGGGATTTATTAAAAAATAAAAAAATTGATATCCCTGGATTGGTTTTTATTGATACTCCTGGGCATGCAGCATTTAGTAATATGAGAAAAAGGGGTGGGAACTTAGCAGACCTTGCAGTATTAGTTATTGATATTAATGAAGGAATTAAACCACAAACAGAAGAGTGTATTGCAATCCTTAAAACTTACAAAACACCATTCGTAATAGCATTAAATAAATTAGATTTGTTAAACGGTTGGAAGGCTGTTGATTCTAAGTTCATTTTAGATATGATTTCAAAACAGTCATCACAAGTGCAAACAGTGATTGAAACTAAATTATATGAAATCGTCGGTAAATTGTATAGTTTGGGTATTCAAGCAGATAGATTTGATAGAGTTGATGATTATACAAAAACTATTGCAATCGTACCTTGCTCTGCAAAGAATGGAGAGGGTGTACCAGAATTATTGATGGTATTAATTGGATTAGCATTAAAATACTTAGAAGAAAATTTGCAATTAGATTCAAACGCAGCAGGAAAGGGGACAGTATTAGAAGTAAAAGAAGAGCAAGGCCTGGGGACTTGTTTGGATGTAATTATTTACGAAGGGAAAATTAGGGTTAATGATCCAATTATAATTGGAGGATTGAATGAACCAGTTGTAACCAAAGTCAAAGGTTTATTTTTACCGGACGAAAAAAATAAATATGGGCCAGTGAAAGAAGTTGTTGCCGCTGCAGGTGTTAAAGTGAATGCAGTTGGAATTAAAGAAGTTGTTGCAGGAATGCCGATCTTTGTAATCAATAATGATGAAAAAGAACTAAGAAAAAAGATTCAAGAAGAAGTTGAAGAAGTTGTCATGGAGACAGACAGTGAAGGGATAGTTGTAAAAGCAGATTCTTTAGGATCATTAGAGGCAGTCATTGGGATGTTAAAAGATAGAAATATTCCATTTAAAAAAGCATCCGTCGGAATAATCACAAAGAAAGATATCATTGATGCACAGGCCTCTGAAGACCTATTAAATAAAATTATACTTTGTTTTAATATTGATGCAGGAGATGTTAAGGAAGTCAAAGTAATTTCACATAATGTTATTTATCAATTGATTGAAGATTTAGAAAAATGGAGAGATGAAGAGACAAAAAAAGAAGAGGAAAAAGAATTACAATATTTAATCCGGCCAGCCAAAGTGAAATTTTTGAGAGGATGTACATTTAGACAAAATAATCCTTGTGTAATTGGAGTTGAAATTATCTCAGGGACATTAAGACCAGATGTAGATTTGATTAAAAATAACGGAGATGTTGTAGGGCACATTAAAACTATCGAATATGAAAAAGAGTCCGTGAAAGAAGCTGAAAGAGGAATCCAAGTAGCATTATCAATCCCAGGTGTAACTGCCGGTAGACAGATTCATGAAGAGGATATTTTTTATGTAGATATGAATGAGAATAATTTTAAAAAGTTAAAAGAATTTAAAAAATTCTTGACAACCGATGAGATTAATATTTTAAAAGAAGTTGCAGAGATAAAAAGAAAAGTGAATAATTTATGGGGCGTTTAGCCAGTTAATAATTTCTTGGATTAATTGGATATTATCAATCAATAAATTTGAACCATGGGCTGAGGAGTTAATTTTTTTATGATAAACATGGGGTAGTAGTGAAGCGATTGATTGGGACATCATTGTATTTGTAAATGGGGTAGAGCCATCAAAATCGCCGGAGACCATGAAAACTTGTTGCTGATCAGAAACTTTTTTTGCAATCTTAATCGCGTCAATACCACGGTAATTTATTCCAGGAGAGAGCAAAACAGTTTTTTTAATATTTGGATGTAATGATTGATACCATAATGCTAAATTAGCACCAATTGAGGCACCAATAATAAATATCTCTCTTTTATCCAGAAAATTTACAGCAGCATCTAAATCTAATAAAGATTTTTTATGATCATCATCCATGAATAATTGGAAGTCTAATTTTTGATTATTCTGAATTACACTTTCACCATGACCACGCAAATCAAAAGCTAAAACTGCAAAATTATTTAAGGATAACAAATCCGCAAATGGAGTCCAGGATTCTTTTGTTGTCGGCATCATATGAACAAGAATGACTGCTCGATCATGATCTGAAGGCCAATAGTTAGCAATTATTTTTACATTATCTGCGGTTTCAAAATCAACTTTCATAAATTATTGAAGTAGTTTCCTGTTTATAACAATTAAGGAATATTTAAATATAGATTCTAATCCACAAACAGTATGTTAGCTAACTCAAAAGAATTAGAAAAATATTTGGTTGCAGTATTAAAGCATTCTATGGAAGTACATTACTATTTAGAAAAATTAAATCTTCATTCGTTTAATGGATTGCATGATTTAGATAGACCAAATAATAAATTTGAGACCAATATCGCTTTAAGATTGGCATTGGGTTTTAGAGAAGGAAATGCAGAAACTGAATTTAAGCAAGAAATAGAAAGTGGAATACAGTTACATAGAAAACAAAAGCACCATCAAATTCTAAAAAAAACAAACCTAGAAACTAGTGAATATAGCGAGTTATTAATTGACATTATATGTGCTGTAAAGGAGCAAAGATCTTATCATAAAAAAAGGGCATGGGATGAAATTCTAGAGCATATTGAATTAGAATTGCCTAATCCAAAATTGAAGGATTTAGCCAAGGCTTTAATTGAAAAAATGAGAGAAATTAGAGAACCAGAAGTCAATAAAATCACAAATTTAAGAGAATTTCCAAATATTGGACTTGAAGAAAATCTCTATAAAAAATTTAGAGTAAGATGTGCTGAAGCATTAGAGGCATTCTATAAGGAATTGGGCCTGTTACTATTCAAAAGATTGAAAAATAGCCCTACAAAAGATTTATAAATAAGCTGAAAACTTTAGATGATTATAAGATGGTAGAAGTAAGATATGTAGTAAACGATGTAAAGTCTGGGAAGACTTATCAGAAGACTTTAGAAGAGAATTCTCTAGTTGGAAAGAAAATCGGAGACAAAGTTGAAGGTAATATTATTGGACTAGAAGGTTACGAGCTTGAAATTAGGGGCGGAAGTGATCATGCTGGATTTCCATTGAGAAAGGACATTGAAGGGCCGGTTAGAAAAAAGGCTTTACTTAGCCGTGGAGTTGGAATTAATGTTAATAGAGCCGGATTGAAATTAAGAAAAACAGTTTGTGGAAATACAATTACTGACAAAACAGCTCAAATTAATTTAAGTGTTAAAAAATATGGTGGCAAAGCATTAGAAGAAATCTTCGGAAAGACAGAAGAAAAGGCTACCTAATAACATTGTCCTTAAAGAGGGTAAAGGTTCAATGAAGTATAAAACCAAAAGCGTATTGATAGCAAGAAAAAAAAGTTATGAGGATGATTTCTCCCACAGGCCTTGCTTTATCAGTTTCTTTGATGAAAATAATCCCCATTTGAGTATTGAAGGACCAAAGGATGTTGTTGAATATTCTAAGATTCATAAAGTTGTAATTAATGGATTAGATGTTAATTACTTGCTACCAGGAAATGATATTGTAATTAATGATCTTGAAGAAATTGAAATTGAAGAAAGAGGAGATCATATCTACGTTAATGGTAAACAGAAGAAATAAGTTTTTAAATTAATTATACCTTAGATTAGATAGATGAAACAAAAATATTCCTCACAAGTTTATATGACTGTTCTTGCGAATGAGAGGACTTTGCTAGCATATATCCGAACGGGATTAACTTTTTTTGTGACAGGATTAGCATTAATCAAATTGTTTCCGTCAGATGTTTCATTAATCTCTGGGATTATATTTATTGTATTTGGGGCAATTATGTTTTTTTATGGGTATGTTAGATATGGGCATTTTGAAAAAAGAATTGAACATATTAAATAATTCAGGATACCTTTATAAATCAAAGAAATTTTTGAATTTATATGCCTAGAGCTAAAAAAGAAACTAAAAAGGAAGAAACAAAAGTTGTCGAAAGTTCTGAATTAAAGCAGCCTGTCATTAGTATAGCTTTAGTTGGGCATGTTGATCATGGGAAGACTACAATCACTCAAAGATTCTCAGGAAAATGGACAGATACACATTCTGAAGAGATTAAAAGAGGGATTACAATCAGGTTAGGTTATGCAAATACTACCTTTTACTATTGTGACAAATGTAAGAAATATGGGGCTTCAGAGAAATGTGAATGTGGTGGAAAAGCAAAAAAAACTAGATCAGTTTCTTTTGTTGATGCGCCTGGGCACGAAACTTTGATGGCAACCATGCTTTCAGGAAGCGCAATTGTTGATGCAGCTTTATTGTTAGTTGCAGCTGATGAAAAATGTCCACAGCCACAAACTAAAGAGCATTTGATGGCATTAGAAATGTGTGGAATAAAAAATATTATCATAGTTCAAAATAAAATAGATTTAGTAAGTGAAGAAGAAGCAGTAGATAACTATAAACAAATTAAAGATTTTGTTAAAGGAACCATTGCTGAAAATGCGCCAATCATCCCAATCTCTGCAAAAAATAATGTTAATATTGATTATTTAATACAAACCATTGAAGAGACTTTCAAAACTCCAGTTAGAGATTTGAATAAAGAACCAATAATGTTCATTGCAAGAAGTTTTGATATTAATAAACCGGGAGTAGAATATAATAAAATCCTTGGAGGAGTATTAGGCGGAGCTCTAAAACAAGGAGTTGTTAAAGCAGGGGATAAGATTGAGATTAGACCGGGAAGAAAACAAGAAAGAGAAGGAAAAGTTTTCTGGACACCAATTGTAACTGAAATTGTAAGTATTAGAAGTGGTGAAACAAATCTTGAAAATGCACAACCCGGTGCGTCTATTGCTTTACTAACCAAGTTAGATCCGGCATTAGTAAAATCAGATTCATTAACTGGGAATATTGTTGGGTTCAGTGAAAAAATGCCTGAAGTTTATTATGAAATGCAATTAGTACCACACCTATTACAAAGAGTAGTAGGAACTGAAAAAGAATTGAATGTTGATCCGATTAAAAAAGCGGAAAATTTGATGTTGAATGTAAATTCTGCAACGACTGTAGGGATAGTTACAGAACTCTCTAAGAATGCTTTTACTGTGAAACTGAAGATTCCTGTTTGTGCTTCTAAAACAGACAAAGTTACAATTTCTAGATTAGTAGGACATAGATTTAGATTAATTGGTTATTGTACAATAAAATGACTAAAGAATTATGGGATCATTACGAAAAAATTAAAAATACAATTCATTCTAGATTAAAAGAGTTCAAACAGCCAAAAAACAAAAAAGAAATTTTTAGAGAATTATGTTTTTGTATATTAGCTGCGAACACTTCTTCAAGGATGGCTTCAAGAGTTATGGAAAATGTTGGAGATGTAATATTTTATGGAAGTGAAGAACAAATAAAAGAAAAATTGCATTCATTATCATGTAGGTTTTATAATCGACGTGCGAACTTTATTTATCATGCACAAAAAATTGATATTAAATATGATAGAGATTATTTAGTTGAGAATTTTAAAGGAATCGGGTATAAAGAAGCTTCACATTTTTTAAGGAATATTGGATATTCCGGTTATGCTATTCTTGATAAACATATTTTGAATTCATTAGTTGAGTTTAAAGTAATAAAAGAAAAACCATTTGGATTAAATCGAAAAAAATATTTAGAAATTGAGAATAAAATGAAGAAGTTTTCTGCAAAGATTGAAATAAATATGGATGAATTAGATTTCGTTCTTTGGTCCAGAAAAACTGGAGAAGTTTTGAAATGAGAAGACTTATATAGTCATTATTTTTGCAAAAAATGATGGTTAATGATCTATATGCTGGGACTAATGATATAGTGTTTATAAGACAGGTTAAAGTTTTATTTGATAGATATAAATTAGCAGATATTATTAGAGACGGTCAAGGTCAAAGTTTACGGGATAATGAATTACAAAGATTAATAATAGTTCATTTGCAAGAAGAAGCATTGCATAGACTATTTTCAGATTTTGCAGAAAACAATGATTTAACGGTAATCGCAAATCCTGTACTACCATTAGAATTTGAGCTTTCAAGACCAACAAGAATAGCGAGAGGTATAAAGAGTGGTTTTGTTAAGGATGAAAAAAAACCATTGGGATTTAGAAGAATCAAAGCAGATGAAGGTTTTGAATATTGTTTAGTCCCTGAAATGAATGCAAATCCACGAGATGTAGCATATACAAGATTTAATGTTAAAGTTAACTATCTCGATGGAAAAATAAGAGAAATACCTCATTCTACAGAGAGTTTAGCTAGTTCTGTTGGGAATTTTATTGTTGATGAAGATCAAAAAGGGTTTTTGGTAATAAGGGTTTTTGATGAATATAATTTAACGCCTTCATTGATGCATATGGGCAAAATTCTAAAAATAGCAGAGAATTATAATTAAATACCAACAGACAGACCATAAGGATGAGAAAAATATGAGAAGTTCTGAAATGAAATATTTACCTTTAATATTAATGGGGTGTGTAAAAACAGTTTATGTAGAAAGATTGATTGAAGTTAATAATGTTAATGATATCACAATAGGAATTGAATTGCAAGCTTGGTGTGAAGAATTGCGAAGAAGACAAGACGATAGATGGGAATTAAATTCTGTAGAAATATATAATGAAAGAGAATCATTATTATTTGAAGTTAATAGATATTTTGTTTGGAGTAGTTATCCTAAAGAATTAGATGACTGTATAGCTGAATTGAACTTTTAAGAAAATCATTTAAATAGAATGTAGTCTGTTAAATGAATGAAAAGAATAGGATTTTTTTATGATTTTGATTTAACACTGAGTGAAGAACTTCAGCAAACTCCAATATTAAAAAAATATGCTAAAGAACTAGAAGCAAAATACAAAATTACAGAGCCCATACAGTATTTCTTAAAATTATGTAAACAGTTTGATAAGAGTGTAGAATGGATGGAACAAATGCTTCAAGATTCAAATGAAATATTTAATGGATTAACTAATGAAAAATTAGAGAAAGAATTTGGACCTCAAATAAAATTAGCAAAAGGTTTACCAGAATTTTTCTCGATTATAAAAGAAGAATTAATAAAACAAGGATTTGAATGTGAACATCATGTAATTTCCGTTGGTGTTGATTCATTAATCAAAGGTACTAAAATATACCCTGAAGTTAATTCAGTAATATCAGGAAAATTTGAAGAAGATGAAAATGGTATTAACAAAATAGGAAGAATAGTTTCAGAATTTAGAAAAGTTGAACATATAAAAAATATTTGCAAAGGAAAAAAAATGCATTCTGATTTATCCTTAAATGAATATTATATAAATTATAAAAATGTCTTTGTATTCGGAGATGGTGCTTCAGACATAGATATGTTTAGATTTATCTTACAAAGAGGAGGAGTTGCTATCGCAGTATTTGAACAAAATAATAATGAAGGATATAAAAAAGCTGTTGAGAATTTAGGAAATTCTGTGAACGTAATTGTTCCAAGAGATTATACGGATAATTCACGATTAAAAAAAGTTATTCTTGAAATTATTAAAGAAAGAATAGAAGCTGAAGGAAAATGTGATATGGATTATGAATTAATACATAACTATAAATTAGGTTATATTGAGAATAATGAAATTCAAAAAATAATTAAAAAACATTTAGAAAATTGTGAACACTGCCAGAATAAATTGAAAAAAAGATTTTATTTTGATTAATCTTTTTTCATACCAACTGACATCCCATAAGGGTTCCCAAATTCCCTCAAATTAGCAATCATTTTACTAACGGCTTCAGTTTCACCATTTTGATCCAAGACTTTCTCTCTTAATTCTTCTAACTTTAAATCTACACCATATGGGCAAGAAACTTTACAATTATTACATAGAGAACAATAGTATAAAACTTTGTCATAATTTTGTTTTTTATCCAAGATTGCAAAACCTCTTGGAGAAACACTTTCTTTTTTTACAACCCTATAAACTGGGCATGACTCTTTACAAAGACCGCATTCGTTACATTTAATCAATTAAAACACCTCTGTTGAATATTTTACTAGGATCGTGATTGGATTTTATTCGGGATAATTTTGGATTTGAAAAGAATTGTTTTCTTTTTATTCCAATACCATATTCTCCAGGGACTGAACCATTAAGAATTTTGACTATATTGTATAATTCTGTGTTCAATGGGGAAGATTCCCTAAAACAAGGATGGAAAATACCAAGGTGCATATATCCATAACAAGGAATAGCATTCTTTCTTAACCATTGGATAAATTTGGGGATATTTTCTATAGGAATATATGGATCCTCTTTAGAAACATATTTTTTGTTGATAATTAAATGTTGAAGCTTTTCCATGAATCCATCTAATTTAGCAATCTCTTCATCATTTTTAATAACACCATTATCGTTATCATATTCTACAATCAATAGTAATGAACTGCCTAGCTCTAAGAAACTAGAACAAAACTCATCAAGGAAATAAACGGAAGTTACATGCTTATTTTTTGAAACAAAATCGTATTTTTCCATTAATGCAGAGATTGTATTGAATTTGAAAATTGAAACGGTCTTAGGTAAAGGTGCGGGTAGAAGTTTAAATTTAATCGAGAAAATAATTCCAGTTGTGCCTTCCATACCAACAAAGTCTTTTAGTTGTGGACCAGAGATTTTTAATTTTTGATTATTACCATTAATAACTTCTAACTCTTCAATCCAGTTTTCAACACGGCCATAACGAATATCCAAACCAAAAGAGTTCATTGCAACTAAACCACCCACAGAACAAACTTTGTATTCTAAAGGTTTGATTGGGAAAAATAATCCTTTCTTTTGGATTTCTTTTAATAAATTACTCAAGATAACACCAGGTTCGACTGTAACAGAATTAGTTGTCATTTCTAAAATTTTATTCATCCGGGATAAATCAACAACAACAGAATTTGCTGGAACGCATGCACCTAAGGTATTTGTACCCGCACCACGAATAGTAAAATGAAGTTTTTCAGACTTGCCAAGCATTATCATGTTTGCAATTTGTTCTTTAGTAGTTGGATATACAACAGCTTTGACTAAACCTTCAAACTCAGAACCATCACGGGCATAAGTGATTTTATCTGCAGCAGCCTCGGAATATGCATTTGGAGGGAAAACTTCCTTAAACTTCATCATATTAATACCTCCGAGAGTTCAACAACCTTTATTCCTTTATTGTTGTTCTCTAAAAGGTGTGTAAAACAATCAGGAGTTAATACTACTAATCTCTTTGTTTTTACAGAATCTAAAACTGCTTCTGCCATAGACTTTGCAACCTTAGGAGAAACTAATTTTATACTTTTACCACAGCACATAGAATTTTCTTTATTGTATTCTAATTCTTGTAGTTTGTAACCTAATTTATATAATATTTCTCTAGGATTATTGTATAATTCAGGGAGTTTTTGAGAATTACAAGCATCAAACACAGTTATCTTTTCATCAGAACGCTTTTCAATCTTGTTAATATTGTTTAAGATTGTTTGAGTAATGTGTTCAATCTCAAATTCTTCATAATAATATTTTTGGAAAATTGAATAACAAACAGGACAAGTGGTAATAATCCTTTTTATTCCTTGGGCTCTAAAATTTTCAATGTTTAATTTCATTAATTTCTCAAAATCAGCTTTGTAACCATAATCTAAAGCCGGTTTGCCACAGCAAACCTCAAGCTCGGGAAGTTTTACATAATTAATCCCAAATTTTTGTAAAAGTTTTTCATGGCGGGTTTGAACATCTTTAGTAATAAATTTAGCAGTACAACCAGGAAAATATAGTGTTTTCTTAAAGATATTGTCAAATAGAGCCATATCAGAGCTATTATTAAAAAAAGATTTATAAGGATTTATATGCAGAAAGAATGTATTTTATGAATATACATAATATTTATATAGGGTATTTGTATAAAAACAAAAGATTAATGGAGGTTATTAAAATGGACGAAAAAGGAGCTCTATTGGAAGAACACAAAGAGCATATAAAACATAGTAGAAATTCCAATTCTAGAATGTGGGGTTGGGTTAGTTTAATTTTAGCAGTTTTGTTGCTGATTATGTTAGTAGCACAAGGTGTCCCAGACTTTGGAATTACAAAGAATGCAAAAGCTAATAATGCAATTGATTACTTGAATAGTGATGTTTTGAGTGGATTTGCAACCGCAGAATTAGATAGTGTAACTGAAAACAATGAGATGTATGTTATGGCTGTAACATTAACATCAACCGCTGGTGAAACACAAGATGCAACAATTTATCTTTCTGAAGATGGAGAATTGATGTTTCCAACTGTAATCCAATTAGATGGAGAAACAATTGATGCAACAGATACTACTGGAACAACTGATACTACAGAAACTTATGAAATTGATACAACTGGTCAACCATTCATAGGGAATGAAAATGCAAAAGTTACAATTATTGAGTTCTCTGATTTCCAGTGCCCATATTGTGAAAAAGGATATACAACAATGAAAGAAGTATTAGCAAACTATCCAGACGATGTTAAAATAGTTTTCATGAACTTCCCATTGAGTTTCCATGAAAATGCACAAAAAGCAGCAGAAGCTTCAGAGTGTGCTTTCGCACAAGGCAAGTTTGAAGAATATCATAATATGTTATTCGAGAATCAAGAGGCATTATCTGTTGAAGATTTGAAACAGTATGCAGTTGATTTAGGATTGGATACCAATGAATTCAATACTTGTTTAGATGATGGCGAAATGGCTGACGAGGTTGAATCAGATACTGCAATTGGAAGTGAGAATGGAGTAACTGGAACACCAGCTTTCTTCATCAATGGAGAAAAGATTGTTGGAGCCAGACCATACGCTGACTTTGAAACAGTTATAGAAGAAGCATTAGCTTCTTAATTTTTTTTATTTTATTTTTTTAAGAAGAGATTCTACATAGATTTCAACTTTATTGAGATTAAGATTATTATAGCCATTTTTAATTCTTTGTCTGAGTTTGCTTTTTACAATGCGAATTAATTTAGATTTTAAATCATTAGAAATAGAAAATTTATAACTTAACTTTTGTCTATATTTTATAGCTACTTCAAAACTATTAATAGCTTCTTTAAAATAATGTTCTCTTAATTCTGCTATTGTTGATTCCGCAAGTATTTCATGAAGAATTGCATTACTTAGATTTCCTAGGATTATCTTTAATAATCTCTTCTTGTTTCTTGATACCATCTAAGATTTGACTAAATAAAGCTTCATAGAACCTTTTATTCATCTGACTTTCCCAAGATAATATTTTTTTGAAAATCATTTATAAATCCATTATAAAAATAATTTTCTATATCTTTGTCAATAAATTCTTTGGAAACTTGTTTGTTTTCAATGAATCTTTTTATTGCAAAAGCATTTCTGAGAAGTTTGTATTTTTCTGGACCTGATGAGATTTCATAATTTGTTAGAATTAATTCACTTTTTACTAAGGCTAAGTCCATTAATTTATAATTTATTTGATTATTAATATTAAGAATTATTCTATTCTTTGCAATAAATTTACTAGCAATCATTTGAAATAATGGATCAGTATTTATGCCCTTATTAAATTCATTAGAATTAATTTCAATAATATGGACATCTATTCCATAGTTGGATTTAACAAATTCTTGTATTCCTGATACATTACCAAATACAATTAAATCCAAGTCTTCAAAAGAGAATCCTTCTTCAAGAAAAGAACCTGTAACAAGAACATTTTCTTCAGCTTCTAGGAATTCAAAAATACTTTTAATAATATTATATTTTATAGGTTCGATATAAGAGACATTATGATAATATGGATTAATTATAGAAGGAGATTTTATTTCTTGAATTGTAACATAACTGCCTACTTTCAAACTTTTTCTGTTTTTAGAGAGATATATTTGGTCCATTACAGATCCGCGACTTATTTTACTTATTAACATATTACGTAATATTACGTAGAAGTATAAAAAGGTTATGATTTATAAAAAATTAAATCAATTCAATAAATATTTTTCTTACACTTCGAATTTTCTTTAATCTTTGGATAAGCTCTTGAAGATGTTTTAAATTTTGAATTTCTATCGAAAAAGTGCATTCAATATATTCATCACTAATAGGTTTTGCTTTAGCTTGTTTAACTGGAATGCTAAATGCAATCATACAGTTCAATAATTCTGTGAAAAGACCAGAACGATCCTCAGCATCAACTTTTAAGTTTATTTTATTACCAATATCTTCAATCCAATGTACACCAATACGTTTTCTTAAAATTGTTTTTTTAATAATATTACAATCAGATTTATGAATTGCAATTTTGTTTGCTGCTCGTATCAAACCTATAATTTTCTCTCCAGGTAATGGATGGCAACATTTTGCAATAATTAATTTTGGATCTAACATTGAATCAACTTTAATTATACATTCCTCTAATTCTTTTTTTGAACCTGAATTATCTCTAAATACATTAGTATGAAGTCCTTTTGTTTCAAGGATATATTTTTTTATTTTTGAAATAGCCTTAGAAGTTTTTACAAACTTTAACCAATCTCTTGAAGGATGTTGAGTTTTTGAAGTTATGATCTCAATTAAATCACCATTCTTCAAAGTTGCTCTTAAAGGAACAAAAGTACCATTAATTTTCGCAGCAATACATTTATCTCCTAAATCAGAGTGAACAGCATAAGCAAAATCAACAATAGTTGATCCTTTTGGAAGTAGAATTATTTTACCTTTAGGTGTTAAAGCAAATAATTCGTCTTCAAATAAATCAACATTTATAGATTTTAAGAATTCTTTTGCATCTTTAGAATCTTTTTGCAATGCATTTATTTCTAACATCCATTTCAATTTTTGATCAAACTCCTTATCTTCAGCAATGCCTTTATACTTCCAATGTGCAGCGATACCTTTTTCTGCAAGATCATGCATTTCTTGCGTACGAATTTGAATCTCAAGAGATTTTTTTGTGGGACCAGTTACAACAGTATGCAAAGATTGGTACATATTAGATTTAGGAGAAGCGATATAATCCACAAAATTACCTTGCACTGGAATCCAAAGACTATGAATTATTCCTAAAAGTTCGTAGCAATGTTGTTTAGTATCGGTTATTATTCTTAATGCAGTTAAATCCATTAATTTTTCAAAAGAATAATTTTTCTTCAACATCTTTTTGTAAATACTATAAATATGTTTTGGTCTTCCAGATATATCACAAATAATATTTTGTTTTTTTAATTCGAAATCTAAAATTGATTTAATATATTCAATTTCTTTTTCTCTATCCTTTTGAGTTTTTTTAATTTTAGAAAAAAGATCATTATAAATTTCTGGTTGAAGTTGTTTGAACGCAAGGTCTTCAAGTTCCCATTTAAGACTTGCAATACCTAACTTATGGGCAATAGGAGCATATATTTCTAAAATATCTTGAGCAATCTTTTTTCTTCGTTCTTCAGGAAATACATCGATAGTTCTTAAGTTATGAATACGATCTGCTAGTTTGATTAAAATAACTCGAATATCTTTCACAGATGCTAGAATAACTTTGCGGATAATTTCAGCTTGGTATTCTTCTCTGGAGAGATTTTTTATACTACTAATTAAATTAACTGCTTCCACTAAAGAAGCAATTTCTTTACCAAAAGTATTAGTTAAATCTTCTATTTTAATAGATTCAACCTTAATGGTATCATGCAATAATGCTGCACAGATTGTTGGCTCATCAAGTTTTAATTCAGCCATAATAAAAGCTACATTTAATGGGTGCTGAATAAAAGGTTCTTTATTTAAACGATTATCTTTAGAATGAACTTTCTCTGCAAAAGTATAAGCTTTCTTAATAAGTTCAGTATCAAGGCCATAAGATTGGACTTTTTTAAGCAGATCTTGAAGTTGCATTTTATTTTAAAATTACTCCTAATTCTTTTGCAATCAAATATATAGAATAAACTCTTCCTTTTTTTAGATCTTCAAGACCTTGTTGAATCTCATAAATTTCTTTCTTATCTCTAATTCTATGACTTGCGGGATTAAGTTTTATTTTTTTCATCTTTTAATACCTGATTCGATAATTTTTTGTGGAAAGTAAAGTTTAAAAGGATATTGCAGGACTAAATTAGCATGAAAATTGTTGTAGTAGGATGTGGAACTACTGGGAATTTGATTATACCTAAATTAAAAGGTGATATTACCATTATTGACAGAGATATAGTTGAAGAAAAAAATCTTAATAGGTTAATTCAATTTACAAAAAAAGATATTGAAAAGCCAAAAGCTGAAATTCTTGGAAAGAAGTGTAAGTTGAAATATAAGATAATTGACTTGGATTATTCTAATGTTAAAATTTTGAAATCTGATTTAGTTATTGATTGTACTGATAATATGGAGACAAGGTTTTTAATTAATGAATATTGTATAAAAAAGAATATTCCTTGGATTTATATTGGAGTGATTGGAAATCAAGGAAGAACTTTATTGTTTAATCAGGATTTTTGTTTTAGATGTATTTTTTCTGAAGTTAAAGGTTTAGAAACCTGTGAGACTGCAGGTGTGGATATGAATATTGTTGAAAAAACTTGTAATGTTGCATTAGAAGAAATATCTAAAATGAAGAGCAGAGGATTATGGGCTAATGGAGAATGGATCAAAGTTAGAAAGAATAAAAACTGTCCAGTGTGTAATGGAAAGTTTGAAATATTAAAAGGGAAGAGAGAAAAGATTGTAAAATATTGTGGATCATCAAGATATCAATTTAATGGAAATTATGATTTTGAATTATTGAAAAAAAGATTTAAGAAAAAAGGGGATTGGTTTGTTGTTGATGATTTTTATGTTTTTAGAGAGAGAATCTTAGTTAAAGCTAAAGATGAAAAAGAAGCTAAATTAAAATTAAGTAAGTTTATTGGGGTATGAAAGTAATTTTAGTGGATATGTTTGGATTTAATCTTTGCTTTTCATTTTTTAAATAAATTTTTGTTAGGCTATAAATTAATAATATATCTAATGATGGAGGATTATTTTTAATTAAATTAACATTAGAATTAGGGCTTAATGCAATAGTAACATTTGCTTTTTTTCCTGAAGATATTGAATTAGATAAATTTTGATAAGACCTTCTAAAAAATCTATGAGAAATAATATTTAAATCATGTGAAGAAACAATTGTATAATAGATATAACCTTGTTTACCAAGATTATTAATAGTTATATTTAATTCTTGATTTTTATATATAGGAATCTCAGAATCTCTACTTCCAATTGGAATTACTTGATTATTTATGGAGATTTGTGCAACTGAGGTTTCATAATCTTTTGCTGTAATTTGTTTTGGGTTTAAAGCAGTAATTAATTTTTGATTAATTCTTCTATCTATTAGTAACTTGGTTAATGTTTCTCTTTCCTTTGGAGTGCCTTTTTTAAATCTATTAATAATATCTCTTATTTGTTCAGTAGAAAAACCTAATCTTGAAGCTTCATTCGTAAATGATTTTAATGCTTCTGGGTCTATATCAGGAAATTCCTTAACATCTACTGGAGTAGGTTTTAAAGAAAGAGCTGGGTTGTTATTATTAACCACACCAAGAACTTTAAATTTATTAGAAGAACCTTGTCCAATTACATTATTTGAACGATCAAAAGCAACCATTGCAATAATATAATTGTCAGGAATATTGGAACTAAAATTGAATGTTCTTAAATTACCTAAAATAACTTTATAGAATTTTGGGTTTCTAGGATCTGATTCTGAAACAAAAAATGTCTTAAAATGATGAGCATTACTATCAAAGGTAAATGATATTGGATTTTTTTTATTAACTTCACAATCATTAATTTGGGAAATTGTTAATATTCCTGAATTTGAATTTGAAAGAATTTTGAAAGAATTTGAATGAGCATCAGCAATTTTAGTTCCATCAGGAGCTATTGCAAAGATTGTAAACATACAGTTATTTGAAGGGGTTTTATTAGC
>JAGVZZ010000031.1 GCA_018302205.1 Candidatus Woesearchaeota archaeon | reverse complement strand
TTCTAACAAGAAAATTCTTCTCATCCCATAAATCATTGCTATAACCGCAGCTAGAGTTATATAAGATATTAATAAAATTTGATTTTCAACAGTTGCCATTTAATACCACCTCTATAATATTCATATCCCATTAATTTAAATAGTTTTCCTGAAAAAGTGTCAACTAATTTAGTCTGTGATTTCTTAATTTTATCACCTTTTGCTCCAAACGCTTCAGTTGCCAGCGAGGCTCACTTCATTTTTTTGAATTGAATTCAAAATTCTATTTTATAGACCCTTAAATCATAGTTTGAACTAATCTCTATAAATTTAGATTTATTCAAGAAAATACCTTTAAATAGCAATTTTTGTACAGGTTTATTATTTACTATTATAGGAAGGTATTAACCCAAAGGTATATAAATACTCCTATTAAGTAGTGAATAATTATAAACCTGTGAAAAAATGATAACTTGGGAAGAAATAATAACAAAAGTTGAACAGCTTGACTTAGAAACAAGAGTCATATCTTCAAGCAGAACATTCGACGAAATTCCAATTTGGATGCCTTCTGCGTATGGTGGTTTTGGAGATATTATGACAACTCTTAAGCTTGGAGAAGGATTAAAGAGAGAATTTCCTGACAAAAAAGTAACTGTTTATTTTGGAAAAGAAACAGATTATAAACAAGTCCAAACAGTATATCCTCATTTTAATCCTAAAGAAAAAACTGCACAGTTAAATGGTATCTCAGTTGCTCAAGTATCAGATGCAGAAATGAGAAAAATAATGGGTAGAAGTGTAATAGGAATTTATTCTCCTGTAGGTATTCATAGAAATCCACCAAAGGAATTTATTGAAAATTTTCTTATGGAAGCAGCAATAAATTTGTACATTCAAGAGTACGACGCAGCAGACAAAATATATTATCCACAAACAGAAATACCAAACAGACTTTATAGAGATAAAAGTGGAAGACAACATGTAATGCTGGCAACAGGTTTTGATGAAGATTCTGTAGGAATTCATATTGATCCAACTTTAACAGAACTATCAACGGGAACGAGTTATAATGATAAAACTCATTTATTACAAAGAGCAGGGTTTCAAATAGTTCAAAAATATGTTCCAAATGTATTAAACACAACATGGGGATTTGCATATCATAATGAAGATTATACTGTAAAAGATTTAGAAGATACGATAATCAAAGCACTTGAAGAAACTAAAATGGGTGCAATAACTATTTTTAATTTTAACAGAACAAATTCAAAACTTGTTAAAGAATATGCCAAAAAATCACAATTTAGACATGTGTTATTAGGAGAAGAAGAGGGAGTAATAAATAATGATATTAATGATTCTGCAGTGCCTAATATACATGTTGTACATGTCGGTTATCAACCACATGATATATTTCTTAATTTTTTAAGATACAGTGAACTTCCTGTTTTAATTACAGGTGATGCTTCGTTATCAGAAGCGGTATCTTTACGAAAGATATGGATATATCAATCTCCTCCATGGAAAGTGGCTATTTTTCCTAATTTCGTTAAAAGAGCATGTGGTATGTTAGATGATTGGAGAGAAGCAGACAGAATAACTTCTTTATTTGGCTGCAGAAGAGTCACAGAAAAAAATGTTCATGAATTCCCTGAAGTTGAAAAATTCTATATAACATACAGAAAACAGATACATCAAGCATTTGATTTAGAAAAAGAATGTCGAGAAAGAAAGGATAATAAAACAGAAATGTTCCAATTATTTGGCAAGATACTGCGTGAACAAGGATTTGAACAAGCTGATAGGTTAGAAAAGTATTTTAGAGAACATAATCTTGCGTTGTGGACGGCAAGTTTTCGAAAAAGTAAAGGAATCGATGCTGAATTAAGAACACTGCGAAAAACACAGATTTTTGGACCATTAGGAGGACATACTGCAAACACTCAAACTCATCGATTATTCTTTGATCCCGAATATCAAGCTTCATTTAGACAATACACAGAAGCAATAATCAGAGATATGGATATTTCAAAAAATTTAGCAAATCTCATAAGAAAAGCAATACAACAATATCAAGAACATGCTCAAACTTGACGGCAATTATCTTGAAGGTGAAGAACAAATAGTGCAAACTGCACTTGCATTAAGCATTCTCACCCAAAAAACATTTACTATAAACAACATAAGAGCAAATAAACCGAATATAGTAAAAATAGTAAAACATTTTTACCATAGAATTTAGATTGTTTAATGCTCCTGCTAATTTCATTTTAGATTATTATCCCTAAATTCACACAACAAATAATTATTTAAAAAACTTTCTTAGAATTCACCGAAAAGTTTTCAGAGACAAATCTTAATTTTCCTCTTCTCTCTCATCAATAGCTTCAATGATAGATGCAAAAGCAGGCCTAGTTAAGAATACACCAATTGTAACACCAGCGATTGTTGTCAAAGCAAACCCTCTAAACAATCCTGCACCAGCATTCAACAAAGGCAACATTGCTGCAACGGTTGCTGCGAAAGCTGCAAAGATAATAAAGAACGCACGCTTCATTCTTTCACCCATACGACTATTTTTCTTTCCATGCACAGCTTCATCAATAATAACAATCTGATCATCAACACCAGTACCAATAGCCGCAAGTATACCGGCGATAGCAGCCATATCAATATTCCAATTAATCAATGCCGCAAAAGCGAATACTAAAACAATCTCACAAATCATTGTCCCCATTACAGGCAACACAAATTTAATTTTTCTATATCTAATGAAAATTATTAATGCAACAGCAACAATTGCTAGTATAGCTATTAACATCATATTATTAAAAAAAATCTTTCCAAAGACTGGAGAAACAGTATCCATTTTCGCAATCTCAATATCAAACGGTAATGAACCAGTAATCAAAATCGTTTGCATAGCTTTCATTTCTTCATAAGCATTATCGATAGCCAAATCCTGTGTTGCTCCAGAACCAGAACCAGAGATTGCAATTTGTGTTGTAGCTTGCCCTTTCAAAGATTCAGAGATTCTCAAACTATCAACTAGCTCTCCATCTAAATAAAGATCCAAAGGCAATTCTAAATACCCTTTTCCATCTTCCATTACAACATCCAAAACACTAGTCAAATCAGCTTGCTTTTGCGCTGCTTCCGGACTCAAGGTAATAGAAAACTCAAACTCACAAATAGTTCCATCTTGATAATCTTCACAAGATCTTACACCAGAACAAGTTCCATCATTTCTACAAACATAAGGAATATCATTATTCCCACCACTGAAAACTACATCTTCACCAATCTTAGCTTCGAATTTCCCTTGTTGAGAAATCAAATCCCTAACTTCATTTTGAGTAACTCCAGCTAACTCAACCAATACATATCTATTTCCATCCCAATCTTCAGCGCTTCTAATTTTAATATCAGATAACCCATAAACATTCAATCTATTACTCAATACATCAATTAATGTAGTAATATCATCATCAGTAATATCTTCCCCAATAGGTTTCAATAAAACTCTTGTTCCCCCAGTAAACTCTAATCCGAATACCAAATTAGAAGTTTTTTCTTCAGAAACAACAATCTTAGGTATTTCCCTTGTCAAATAAGCAATACTTTCTTCTTCAGTAACAATCTTAAGAGTTCTTTTTGGAACTAACTCATTATATACAATATTAAATTCATCATAATCATTAATTGTTTGACCATTGATTTCTAATAATTTACTTCCATCCTCAAACAAAACAGAATCACTAATTGTCAAATTCTCATCAACTTCAAATAATATATCATTAGTAATATCATAAGTTTCAAAACCATCCGAAGTCCTAACTTTAACTTCCTGCCCAGAATAAATTAAACTTGCTAGAGCAGTATCAACATCTCCAACATCATTAATTTGATAATCATTAATACTAATTAAAATATCACCAACATTCAACCCATTTCCAACTGCATCACTATTTGCATCAACAGAAACAACCTCAATACCATCAGCCCAAGGATTCGGTGCTAAAATAATAACCGCCAAGATCAAAGCAATTACTAAAAGCCAAACTTTCCAAGTCATGAATTTTTTCATTCTTCAACCTTCCTTCTTTTTAGGTACCAGATTAACATTCCTGCGTTCATACCATAAGTCATAATTACATCAAATACTAACCCAATCATAATTATCAAAAACATTTGCTTTAAGACTAAAGAGTTTGCCAAAAGATAACCAATACCTAATGCCACAAACGAAGTAGCAGTCATTGTCAAACCAGTTTTCATTGATTCAATCAAACGTGTGAACAAAGTTCCTTCTCCTCTTCTTAATAATTTAGTCGTCAATAAAATATCAGTATCAACAGAATATCCAATCAATAATAATATAGCAGCAATCCCTGCAGTAGACAATTTCATCCCAAACAAATCCATAACAGCAAGTGTACACAACATATCACCAAATGCAGCAAAAATTACAATAAATGAAGGCACAGGAATTCTAAATGCAATAAATACAACGATTGCCATAAAAATATAAGCAAGCACCAAAGCAATAGCCATTTGTTTGTAAAAGCTCTCACCTAAACTCCCACCAACAAACTCAACAGAAAAATTCTCTTCATTCAAAGTCAACCCAATAATTTCCTCCAAAGCAACTTTCAAATCATCCCCATTAATATTACTAACCTCAACAACAGTCCCAATATACTTATCAGACCCAAATTCTTTTAATTCTCTGACCGTAAAATCTTCACCAAATCGTTCTTCTAAAATCCCTTCCAGATTCTCAAAAGCAATATCTGAATAAATTGTAGCAGTTGTCCCCCCTTTCAAAGAAACATCCTTAGCCATAATATCACCAGTTGTAGAATAATTCCAAACTAAAACACTCAAAGCCAAAATAACAATTAATAATGGGATCAAAAATAACTTTTTATAATGTTTGTAATATAATTCCTGAAATTGCTGCTTCATTCAACCAAAAAATAAATTTAAAGTTTATAAGTTTTTAGTAGAGAAAAGAATATAAATGCAGGTTAAAAATATAAATATAGAGAGTTTTGAATAACCCCCTGCTAACTATTTCAGATGTTTTTTCTTAACTAATTCACAAGATATAAATAGTAGTTTCTCGTCGATAAAGCTGAG
>JAGVZZ010000020.1 GCA_018302205.1 Candidatus Woesearchaeota archaeon | reverse complement strand
GATAAAACCATTTGATGATACGAGCCCGTGGCTTAGCCTGGTATAGCACTGCTCTGATAAGGCAGGGGTCGTGAGTTCAAATCTCATCGGGCTCATTTCATTTTTTAATATTTTAAGAATATTTTTAAATGGACAATTTATAAGGGAGATAATGAATCCAGAATTTAGAATTCTTTGGAAAGTTTATCTTGCTGAAATTATAAGAGGTATTGGAGCATTTATAGTCCCATTTATTATTATTTTTCTTCAAGGAAAATCATTAAACTTAGCACAAATAGGAATTTTATGGGGTTCTATTTCATTAACAAATTTTTTTATGGAAATACCTACTGGGGTTATTGCGGATAAATATGGAAGAAAATTTTCAGCTATGCTAGGTTTTTTTGTACAATACTTAAGCTTTTTTTTAGTAATATTTACCCATAACTTTTTATTTTTGTTGGGTTTATATGTTTTATTTGGAATAGGATTTACTTTAACCTCGGGGGCTTATGATGCATGGATTTTTGAATATTTAAAATCTAATAAAAAAGAACACTTAATGCATAATTTTTATTCTCGAAAATTAAGTTTTTCATATTTGGGATTAATAATTGCGGGATTATTAGGAGGATATTTAGCAGGATTTTTTGATTTATATTGGTTGATTGTTTTTGATACAATCTTTGGGATGATATTTTTGATTATACTTCTTTCAGTTCCAGATCCACCTATATTGAAAGACAAAGAATATATTGGATTCAAATTATTTTTTAAAAAAACAAAAGAAGGATTTGATTATATTAAACAAAATAAAACTCTTTTATTATTAACAATAGCTTCAATGTTTTTTACTGTTGCAGTCGGAGCAAAAGAATTACTTTCACAGCCAGTATATATAGAACTTGGAATGCCACTCTCATACATAGGTTATGTAGCTTCAATATCAGGATTAGTTATTTTTATTATTCCTAATTTAATCTTTGGATTTAGTAAAAAGTTTCCTAAAAAAATTATTATTATTTTTTCGATAATTGAATTCATATCCATTTTTGGATTAATATTTGTAGAGAATTATTTAATATTTGCATTATTAATAATTATTTCATTTTTATGTGGAGCTATAATAAGTCCTATCTCCGATAGTATATTTCAACATAATTCAAAGACTGAAATTCGAGCTACTTCTATGTCAATGTTAAACATGCTGATATCTGTGGTTTATTTTATAGTTTTCTTGACTTTTGGAATATTAGCAGATGCTTATGGAGCAAAAATAATATTAGCATTATCCGGATTATTTATTATTCCAAGTATCATCTGTTACAGTTTAATAAAAAATTAAGAGAAGATTTATTAATCCCCAAAGTAGATTAGGGGTATGGTTTACGATTACCCAAAGTATTATGAGATTGCATTTAGTTTTATTGATTCTAAAAAGCAAATAGATTTTTTTGAAAAACTTAGCAATAAATATGGAATAGGAATAAATAAAATCCTAGACGTTGCTTGCGGCCCAAGTGTTCAAGCTGAAGAAATTTTAAAAAGAGGATATGGATTGGTATTATTGGATTTGAATAAGAGTATGATTGAATATGTTAAGATAAAATATCCAAAAGCTGAAGCGATTAAAGCCGATATGTGCAATTTTAAGTTAAAAGGTACAGTGGATTTTGCATTTATTATGATGGGATCAATATCATATATGAAAAATAATGAAGATTTTTTGAATCATTTGAACTGTATGTCAAAAGCTTTGAATAAAGGTGGATTGTATTTTATAGAGAATACAAGATTAAATTGGAAAGGCCTTGAAGGGAAACAGAATTGGGATGAAGAAAAAGATGGGATTAAAATTGATGCGAGTTATGAAATTAAGGTTGAAAATGAATTAAAACAAATTCTATTTGAAGAAATGATATTGAAAGTTAATGATAATGGGAAGAAGAGAGTCTTGAAAGAAAGTATCTCATTAAAACATATGTTTCCAGAGGAATATAAATTATTAATTGAAAAGCAAGGAGATTTTGATTTTTTAGGATTTTTTGATCATTTTAAAGATAAACAACTAAATGATTCTAAACAATTTAATTTTATGTTATTAAAAAAGAAATAAATTAAGAAATCTTAGCACCCTCAGGGATATCAGATTCAGGGGTTAAGAAAACAACCTTCTGATCTTTTGAAGCGGCCAATAACATACCATTACTCTCTACACCACGAAGAACTGTTGGTTGGAGATTATTAATAATAATTATTTTTTTGTTCAATAATTGCTCTGGTTTGTAATGAGACCTTAATCCAGCAACAATTTGTTTTTTTTCAGAACCTAAACTTAATTGTAAAACATAAAGCTTGTCAGCATTTGGATGATTTTCAACTTTGATTATCTTTGCAACCCGCAAATCTAATTTTTCAAAATCCGTAAATGGAATCACAGGTTTTGTTTCTACTTTTGTTTCTTTCTTTTGCATAGTTTCACCTTCGTCGATTCTTGTAAATAAATAGCCCACTTTTTCGAGTTTATTATTACCCAACAACCCAAACTTTGCTTTCTTGTAATCTTCTTTCTTTTTCATTCCTAAAGATTTTTGGATATTTTCAGAAGTTTCTGGCATGAATGGTTCTATTAAAATGGAAATTAGTCTCAAGGAATCTGCAAGGTTGTACATAACAATGTCCAAACGTTTTTTGTTATTCTTTGCAAGCTCCCAAGGGACATTATCATTAATGTATTTATTACATTCATTAACAAAATGCATTATTTCTGATAGAGCATTATGTAACTCAAAGTTACTCATTGATTCTTCGAACTTTGCATAATTGAATTTTTTTGGAAGTTCGTTCTTTGGAGACTTGACGATTTTTCCAGAGTAATATTTTTCAACCATAGATAAAGTTCTAGCATGAAGGTTTCCCAAACCGTTTACAAGTTCACTATTATGACGTTCCCTAAGAGCATGATATGAGAATGCACCATCAGAACCCAAAGGGATTTCTCTTAATAAAAAATATCTAACAGAATCTACGGGATACTTCTTTAGTAATTCTAATGGGTCTATAACGTTACCCAAAGACTTAGACATTTTTAATCCGCCCTCGCCCATAATAAAACCATGAACTAAAAGTTTTTTTGGTAATTCTATTCCGGCAGCTAAAAGCATTGATAACCAAATAACACTATGATGCCAAATAATATCATGTGCAATTACATGAACATTTGCAGGCCAGAATTTTTTCCAAGGAGAAGATGCTGTATTTGAAGTATAATTCGGAAGCGCATCAAACCAAACCCAGATTTTATGCTTATGATCCCAAGGCAAGGAAATGCCCCATTCAGAATTTGTTCTGGAGATACACAAGTCTCTAACGCCGTCTTTCATTCTTGATAAAATAAATTCTTGGCGATATTTTGGAGTGATATAATTATTTTTTTTAATGTAATCAATTACTTTTTTTTCATACTTGGACATTTTAAAGAAATATGCTTCTTCCTCAAACCATGTTGCTTTTGTTCCATGGAGTGGGCACTTACCGTCTACTAAATCTTTCTCAGTGTAATAAGTCTCACAGCCATTACAATACCAACCTTCGTATTTTCCTTTGTAAATGTCACCTTGGTCATATAATTTTTTTACAAGCTTCTGGCAGTATTTTTTGTGGTCTTCGTCTGTAGTTCGAACAAATTTATCATAAGAGATATTGTATTTTTTGAAAGCATCCTTAAAATGTGGGATAATAGTATCGACATAAGCTTTCGTATCTAAACCTTTTTCTTTAGCTTCTTTTTCAACCTTTTGAGCATGCTCATCAGTGCCGGTTGAAAAGAAAACATCTTCGCCTAAAAGTTTGTGCCATCTAGCAATTGAATCAGTAACAATATTTGTGTAAACTGTACCAATGTGGGGTTTACCTGAGGGATAATAAATTGGAGTAGTAATATAAAATGTTTTTTTAGGCATAGAAGAAAAAAGTATTATAATGTTTATATTCTTTACTAAATACCGAAATTATCCATTAAAAACTGGATCATAGCATGATTGTTTGTAACTTGAAATAAATCTTTAGCCTCATTAACTGAACCAGAGTTCATACAAGCGTGGGCACAGGTATCAATTTTGGATTCATCATTACAAAAAACATAGAAATATGATGCTTCCTTATACATAACCTGTTGCATTAACCAATCACCAGTTTTAATTAATTCTAGAGTATTATTTGCTTTGGCATAAGCCTTTGCAGCCTCTTTGTAATGATTTTCTTTTAAGAGCAAAGAACCGGCTTCAGAAAATGCTTGGAAACTGATAGATTCAGGGATTGAGACGTTGTCTACACCTTTTTGTAGGATTAAACTTACTATTGCTGGATATTGCATAATTGAATTATATCCCCCGGATTAAAAAAGATTATTAAACTGTAAGATATTTTTTGAGAAGTAGTGAGTTGATATAAATATGGATGACATTGAAAAATTAAGCTTAAAATTAGATGAGAAGCTGAAGAAACTAACCAAGCATAAGTGCGTGCATGTTACTGATAGATGTAATTTTGCGATATTTTTAGCCATGGATATTGCGAGAAAACATAATCCAAAAAAAGAGATCTTAATTCCGGATCAAGGGGGATGGTTTTCATATAAGGGTTATCCGCATTATTTTAATCTGAATATTGTTGAAGTGAAAACGGATTATGGTGTTATAGATTTGAAAGATTTGAAAAAGAAAGCTAAAACAGCGTCTGCGATTATTTTTAGTTCGTTTGCTGGGTACTTTGCTGAACAGCCCTTAAGGAAGATTAGAACTATTTGTAAAAAAGCTGGATGTTTGATTATCGAAGATGCATCAGGTGCAATTGGGGATAGTAAACTTTGTAATGGGAAGTATTCTGATATTATCGTCGGGAGTTTTGGGAAATGGAAACCAGTGGAATGCGGGTATGGTGGATGGATTTCTACAAACAATCCGAGTTATTTTGATTCTATAAGGGATTCGATGTCAATAACAAAAGTGCATCCGAGATTCTATAAAGAGATTATGAAACCATTAAGAAAAAATAAATTAAAAAAATTATTACATTTGCAAGAGCAAGTAAAGCAAGATTTGAAAGGATATGGAATTCTGCATAGGGATAAAAGAGGGTTGAATGTGGTTGTGAAGTTCAATACTGAAGTTTTGAAGTATTGTCAAGAAAAAAAGTATCCTTATGTATTATGCCCGAGCTATATACGTGTGAATGAGAATGCTATTTCTATTGAATTGAAAAGATTAGTATTTTAGTAAAGGATATAAAGAACTTGAAATTAATTTAGTAAATGAACTTCATCAGAAAAATTACAGAAAAAAAGACGGATAATTTTGTTAAAAGACAATTTACACGATATGGAAAAGGGGTTTATGAAAACAAAGCTCTTTTGCAAATAACCAAAGGGGCTCATGCTTATTCAATAAATACTAGTTTTGAATTTTCTGGAGAATTTGCTTACGGACTTGCTGAAACAATTTCTGGAAAAGTTAAAGTTACTGGTGGAATTATTACAACACAAAAAAATATTGCTGAAGAAATTGATTTTGAACTTGCTGGAATGAAACAGTTTGCAGGCGTAAAAACCTTCTTGATTGATACAGAATTAAGTAAAAATCAAATTCAAGGTTTATTTGATAAGTTTCAATCAGCGTTAATATTATTATCATTCTCTACAGAGAAAGGGACTTTGAAAACAAAAGTAAAAAATCCAAAGTCTGCTAAAACCAAAGATAATGAAGATGGAGAAGAACCAAAGGCAGATTTTTGTTCATTCAAAACAAAAGATGAAAGTATTGTAAAAGATTTGGCCTTTGATGTGAATAAAGATTATAAAAAAGTTTTCATTAAACATACTTTTGAGATTGATGATTTGGAAATTCCAAAAGAATATTTGAATGATTTTGTAAAAGCAAGATTACATGCAATTAGAAAAGGAAAGTTAATAAGGCAGGTAAACATAGATGGAGAACAAGTAAAGAAAGAATACATATTAGAGGTGTAAAAACTTGCCAGAATTATTTAATATAATAAAAGGGTTTTTTAAATTTATCTTTGTGGTAGTTGTATCTTTCCTTGAAGCGATTACTGTATCATTTTATAAAAATGTGAAGAAATGGTATGCAAAACCTAATACAAATTATAAGCATGTAAAAGTGCCTAAAGATTATTATGACGAGAAATCTGAACCAGAATATAAAGATCTTTCTAAGGACGGTTCCTTCTCAGACTTTGCAGGTTTACCTGGATTTAAATAGTTGTATCCTTCTAGTAGTTACAAAATAGAAAGGTTTATATACGAGTAGTTCTGGAAGATAATTAAAGAAAAATGGTATTAACTTATTTTGGGATTTTGGATGATATTGTACAAGTTTCATTAAAAGCTGTTAGTGGGTTAGATAAAAATAATCTGGAAAGAAGACCAGTCATTATAGGAGGAATGGCTCTTCAAGCATATGTTCAAGAAACATTAAGAAAACCAGAATTACTAAGGCCAACTTCTGATATTGATGTAATGACTATTGAACCATTTAGAGATTTTAGAGATTTTGATGAAAGAGTGGGGGAAGACTTAGTTTCAAGAATAAGAAAATTAGGATATCAAGCTCAACCAAGCAGAATTAAACATAGAAACTCTTACCAGATCAAAGTTATGAGGGGCCAAGGGAATAAAGCCAGAGAATTATTTTTTATTAATTTTGATTATCCTAGTGATAATGTATTATCAGACCCAGATTTTAACGAAAAGAGAAGAAGAGAAATTGCTAATGCGAACATAACTCGGGTGGGAGATATTGAAGTAATGACTGTAAGGATAGAAGATATCCTTTCTGATAAAAAAGACAGAATACAGAGAGCTATATCCCATCTACCAGAGGATCATGAAATTTATCTACGAGCATTATCTGATATATTTCAAGAAGGACGTTGGGAAGAGCTTAGAGGAGTCCCATTAGAAAAATGGAATGATAGAATTCTAAAATGGCAAAACAGATTTGATGATGCTGGCCAAATTAAGAAGCCTTGGGATTATATATTAAATAAAGATTTATATGATGTTTGTTTGTTAATGCAAGTCATTAATAGAGAACCACGAAAATTTAATAGATCTTATTATTTAGGGATAAAACCTTAATTTTATTTTGTAGCTTCTTTAATATCAGAACCTTTTACTGTTTTACGACCAGCATGACTAGCTAATCGAACAGCTTTCTCGCCAATCTCCTCGGCAATCTCTTCTAGAAATTCTCTGAATTTTTCTTTAGCCTCATCAGAAACTCTTGCAGCGCCAGCTTTCTTAAGGATTTTTTCCATCGCTGCTTCAGGCAATATGTATTTTCTTGGAGTTAAGCTCATTTTGACTTCTAAATGAGGAAAAGAATGGAAATTATATAAATATTTGCTTTTTACAGACAAATTTTGAAGATTATTTTTTGAAAAAACCTCTAGTTAGATGAGGAGTAGGAGAAATGTTTATAAACACCTAAATTTTTTCCACAAACAACAAAATGCGAACAGAAGTTTGCGTTTAATACATTACTCACATTAAATTGAGAGTTCACACACAGTGTCGAACACAGGACTTAGGTTTTGATTCTCAAAAAGGCGAGTGCAGGTTCGATGTCTATAAACCTGTTGTCCGGAAGGATATAAAAAAAAGAAAGTAGACTAAGAAATTACTATGGGACATAAACATCATCCAAGACGAGGAAGTTTGCAATATTGGCCACATAATAGGAGTAGCAAGCATGCTCCTAGAATCAGATCATGGGCTAAAGGCAGTGAAAAGAAATTATTAGGATTCATTGGATATAAAGTTGGTATGACTCATGTTTTAATGAAACAAACAAATACTAATTCTCATAGAAAAAATATGGAAATTTTTACACCTGTTACAGTTGTTGAATGTCCACCCTTAAAAGTTTATTCAGTAAGGTATTATACAATTGATGAAGATCAAGCATTAAAATTGACTGGTGAAGTTTTCTCAAAAAAGATGGATAAAGAATTAGTTAGAAAAACTAATGTTTCCAAAAAAGAAGGAAAAACATCAGAAGCATATGATGAAGTTAGAGTTGTTGTATACACACAACCGAAATTAACAACCATCGGAAAAAAGAAACCAGACATGTTAGAGATTTGTATCGGCGGAAGTTTGAGTGAAGCAGGTGCATACGCTAATTCATTATTAGATAAAGAGATTAAGATTTCTGAAGTTTTCAAAAATAATCAGTTTATTGATGTACATGGAGTTACAAAAGGAAAAGGATTCTGTGGAGTAACAAAAAGGGTACATCCGAAAAGATTGCAGCATAAATCCGAGAAAGGAGTTAGAGGAATTGGAACATTAGGTTCATGGCACCCTAACAGGGTATTGTATACCGTTGCACAAGCAGGTAAATGGGGTTATCATTTGAGAACTGAGTTTAATAAATTAAGTGTTAAAGTTGGAAATGATCCTAAAGAAATTAATCCTAAAGGTGGATTCATAAGTTACGGTGAAGTAAGAAGTGATTTTATTTTGGTTAAAGGGTCAATTCCTGGTGCTACAAAAAGGCCAATTGCAATTACTGAAGCAAGAAGAGCGACTAAGAAATTATATCCTATTAATATCTCATACACAAGTTTGGAGTCTAAACAAAGATGAAAGCGGCAATAATTGGAATGGATGGAAAGAAAGGTAAAGAAGTAAGTTTGCCAGCACAGTTTAGTGAAGAGTTCAGACCTGAAATAATCAAGAAAGCAGTATTAGTACAGCAATCACATAGCGTTCAACCTTATGGAGTTAAACCTTCCGCAGGAATGAAACAATCATCTTGGGTTTCAAAAAGAAGGCACGATTACAAAACAGGATATGGAAAAGGGCAATCAAGAACTCCTAGAAAAGTATTATCTAGAAGAGGATTGAACATGTATATGGTTGGAGCATTTGCACCTAACACCGTTGGTGGAAGAACTGCACATCCTCCAAGAGCAGAAAAAATATTCGCAATTAAAATCAATATCAAAGAAAGAAGAAAAGCATTGAGAAGTGCTATCGCAGCAACAATGAATAAAGTCTTGGTTAAGAAAAGGGGACACTTAGCAGAGTCTGTTGTTATTGATAATAAAATTGAAAGCTTGAAAAAAGCAAAAGAAGTTTATGATTTATTGAAAGTTATTGGAATGGATAAAGAGTTAGAAAGAATTGCTCAGAAAAAAATCAGAGCTGGAAAAGGAAAAAACAGAGGAAGGCCATACAGAAAGAAGAAAGGGCCATTAATCGTTGTATCACAAAAATGTTCATTATTAGAAGCAGCAGCAAATATTCAAGGTGTAGATGTTTGTGAAGTCAAGCAATTGAACGCAGAATTATTAGCACCTGGAACAGACGCTGGAAGATTAACTCTTTGGAGCGATAAAGCTTTAGAAGTAATGGAAAAAGAAAGACTCTTTTATGAAAAAAGGGAGACTAAATAAAAATGGAAACTACCTCAGTATTGAAGTATCCGCTAACCACGGAAAAGAATGTAAAATTAATGCAACAAGATAATAAATTGGTTTTTATCGTTGAGAGAAGATCCACAAAACCTGAAATCAAAAAAGCAGCAGAAGAGTTTTTCAAAGTCAAAGTCCTAAAAGTTACAACTAGTATATTACCAACTGGAAAGAAAAAAGCTTACATCAAGTTAGCTGATAATACTCCAGCAATCGACGTGGCAACACAATTGGGGTTAATGTAAATGGGTAAACGATTAATAACACAAGCAAGAGGAAAAGGATCACATACTTACAAGGCACCTAGTCATAGGTATGTGGGTAAGATTTGTTACAGAACTTATGATGATTCTGAAAGAAATGGAATTGTGTTTGGAAAAGTTGTAGATATAGTCGATTGTCCAGGACATTTTGCACCATTAGCAGTAATCAAGTATGATACTCAAGAAGAAGTATTAAACGCAGCACCATTAAACATCAAGGTGGGAGATGTTGTTGCATCAGGAGCAACAGCGCCGGTTCAAGCAGGAAATGTTTTACCATTAAAAAATATCCCTGAAGGAACTTCAATTTATAATTTAGAATGTAAACCCGGAGACGGTGGAAAATTAGTTAGAAGCTCAGGAACATTTGCAAAAGTTATTGGAAAAGTTGGTAATGGGATCGAAGTAAGATTACCTTCAAAAAAACAAAAGAACTTTTGTGGAGAATGTAGAGCAACCATAGGTATTATTGCTGGTGATGGAAGATTAGATAAACCAATCTTGAAAGCAGGAATAAGAATGCATGCAATGAGAGCAAGAAACAAATTATATCCACAAGTTTCTGGAGTTGCTATGAACGCTGTAGATCATCCATTCGGATCAGGTAGAGGTAGACACGTTGGTAAACCTAAGACCTCTCCAAGATGGGCACCTGCAGGAAGAAATGTTGGTTTGATCAAAGCAAGAAGAACTGGTAACGGTAAAGGGAGATAAACATGGCAAGAAAAGAATATACTTACAGGGGAAAATCAATTGAACAATTGAAGGCTATGGATATTAAAGAGTTTACTGAGTTGTTACCAGCAAGACAGAGAAGAAGTTTATTAAGAGGATTCTCTGAAGATCAAAAAATATTATTATTAAAAATTAAAAAAGCAAAAGACGGAAAGTTTAAGAAAAATATCCGAACTCACTGTAGAGATATGATTGTCATCCCAGAAATGATTGGAGTTATGATTTACATACACAATGGAAAAGCATTCGTGCCTGTTGATTTGTTACCAGATACTCTTGGTTTTTATTTGGGAGAATTAGCAATGACTAGATCCAGAGTAGCACACTCATCACCAGGAATTGGTGCATCAAAATCCAGTGCAGGATCCTCGAAAAAATGACTGAAACAGAACATATAGCAACTGCAAGAGGAGTAAACTTAGGAATCTCAACCAAGTTCGCTATGGAAATAGCTAGATTTGTAAGAGGAAAAAGTTTAGTTAAAGCCAAAAAAGAATTGAATGGTGTATTAGAACAGAAAATTGCAGTTCCGTTTAAGAGATATAATTTTGATTTAGGACATAAAAGAGGAGCAAGTGGTCCTGGAAGATATCCAATAAAAGCTACAAAAGAAATTTTGTTGTTAATAGAATCTGCGGAAGCAAATGCAGAGAATAAAGGATTAGACAAAGAATTATTAGTCGTTCAAAATGTTATTGCAAACAAAGGAACCACTCAAGTTAGAGCTGGAAGAAAAAGAGCAAGACATGCAAAAAGAACTCACGTTCAAGTAATATTAATTGAGAAAGAAAAGAAAAAAGAAGAAAAACCTAAAGAACAAAAAAAGGAGAAGGGTAAGAAATGATTGAAAGAAAATTCGTTGCAGAGAAAATGAGAGAGTTCCTTGTGAACCAATACTTGTTAAAAGAGTTAGGTCCAGGAAAGTTTAGCTCCTTCGAAATTAGAAGAACTCCTTTAGGTGAAAGAATCATAATCTATACTGCAAGACCCGGTTTAATCGTCGGTAAAGGTGGAGAAAATATTAAAGATCTAACTAGAGTTTTGAAGATGAGATTCAAAATGGAAAATCCACAAATTGAAGTTGCAGAAATTAATAATCCTAATTTAGATGCACAAGGTATGGCTGAACAAATAGTAATCGTATTGGAAAGATTTGGACCAAAAAGATTTAAATCAGTTGGATACAAAACATTACAGAAAATTATCGACGCTGGTGCTATGGGTTCAGAGATTGTTATTAGTGGTAGAGGATTACCTGGTGCTAGAGCAAAGAGTTGGAGATTCTATGCTGGGTACTTAAAAAAATCTGGAGATATCTCAATGTCAAAAGTGGCTTATGGAGAATCAAGGGCAAACTTAAACTCAGGAACAGTTGGAGTTAAAATTAGAATTTTACCCCCTGGAACTATTTTGCCAGATAAAATCACAATCAAGGATTTAAGTAAACAAACAATTGCAGTTGAAGAAGTTAAAAAAGTTGTAAAAGAAGAAGTTAAAGAAGTTAAAAAAGTTGCTAAGAAAAAAACAGCTAAGAAAAAAACTACAAATAAGAAAGAAAAGAAAGAAGAAAAACCTGTAACAGAAGTTAAAGGCGAGAAGAAAGAAGATGAAAATAAAGAATGAAGAATTAAGGAAATTGAACAATTCAGAATTGCAAAGCAAATTACTAGAGCTGAAAAAAGATTTGATTAAAGTTAATGCTCAAGTTGCAGCAGGAACCGTACCTGAAAATCCAGGAAATGTTAGAAATATCAAAAAAACTGTTGCAAGAATATATACTATCTTAAAAGAAAAGGAGGGGAAGAAGAGTAATCCATGAGTGTGATTTGCTCAAAGTGTGGTTTGCCTCAAGAACTGTGTGTTTGCGAGACTATTGCTAAAGAAGATCAAAAAGTAGTAATACGATTGGTCAAGCGAAGGTTTGGAAAACTTAACACAATCATCGAGGGAATTGACGATAAAACAATTAACATCAAAGAGCTTGCGAAAAAGCTGAAATCAAAACTTGCCTGTGGAGGGACAGTGAAAGGAAATAACATTGAACTCCAAGGGGATCACATAGACAAAGCAAAAAAATATGTGATTGAAGAAGGGTTTTCAGCAAACTCTATAAGCGTTGTTGATGAAAGAAGATGAGATCACCAGAAAACATCTTGCAGCACGAATTGATCGGGTTGCATATGAAGGTGGTTGATGCAAGAAACAGAGACCTTATTGGTATCGAGGGCAATGTTGTTGATGAAACAAGAAATTGCCTAGTGGTAGAAACAAGCAAAGGGGAAAGAAAAATCTTAAAAACTGAAGCGTGTTTCAAAATCAATATTGGTGAAAAAAGTATAATCATCGAGGGGAAATATTTGGTCGGAAGGCCAGAGGATAGGATCAAAAAATGAAAGTAAAAGCAAAAAATCCGGGCATGGGTGTTGAAATGCCGAAGAAAACATGCAATGATGTACATTGCCCATTTCATGGAGAGTTGAAACTCCACGGAAAAGTTTTCATTGGTAAAGTAATCAAAAGAAACCCACACAAGACCGTTAATGTAGAGTGGCCTAGGATAAACTATATTGAAAAATATGAAAGATACTCTAAGAAAAGATCAAGAGTAAAAGCTCATAATCCCGAATGTATCGACGCACAAGAAGGAGATACAGTAAAAATAATTGAAACTAAACCAATAAGTAAAACCAAAACATTCGTGGTTGTTGGAGTTGAACAATGAAAGCAATATCAGGGCATAAAGTAAGAGGACTGCCAGTTGGAGCAGAGATTCCTACTTGTGATAACTCTGGAGCAAAAATTGTAAAATTAATTAGTGTTAAGGGTCACAAAACAGTTAGAAGAAGAATCGCATCTGCAGGTGTTGGAGATTTGATCAAAGCATCAGTCATCAAAGGAAAACCTGAGATTAGAAAACAAGTAGTAATGGCTGTTGTCGTTAGGCAAAAGAAAGAATATAGAAGACCTGATGGAACAAGAATTAAATTCGAAGATAACGCTGTTATCATATTAAAAGATGACAAAGGTACTCCGAAAGGAACTATCTTCAAAGGTGCAGTAGCAAAAGAAGCTGCAGAAAGATGGCCGGGTATTTCAAAAGTATCCAGCATAGTGGTGTAAAATGAAATGGTCAAGTAGTTGGAAAGCGAGTAAAAATCCGAGTAAGCAAAGGAAGTATAAAGTGAATGCTCCTTTACACTTAAAACAAAAATTGTTAGGTGTACACTTGAGTAAAGAATTGAGAGAGAAATACAAAACAAGAAGTATCGAATTAAGAAAAGGAGACAAAGTAAAAATCCTGAAAGGAAATCATAAAGGAAAACTTGGAAAAATTTCAAGGATTAGAATCACTACACAAAAAGTTTACATCGAAGGTATGGATACTGTTAGAAAAGATGGTAATAAAGTATTAGTCCCATTCAAAGCAAGTAACTTAATGATTACAGAATTAGAATTGAGTGACAAAAAAAGGAAAACAAAAATAGAAAAAATGCATCCAAAGGAGACAAAGTAGAATGGTTAAAAATCACTTATCAAGATTGAATTCACCAGTAAGCTGGGGTATTAGCAGAAAAGGAATCAAGTTTGCTACCAGAACTAGTCCTGGCCCTCACAAATTAAAAGAATCTATCACATTAATTGTATTAGTAGAACAATTATTAAAATCCGGAAAAACAAGAAAAGAAGTAAAGAAGATTTTGAACGAAGGAAAAATTTTAATTAATGGTAAGATTAGAAAAGAAGTTAAATTCCCCGTCGGCTTGATGGATATAATTAGTGTTCCTGCTTTAAATGAAAACTTTAGATTATTTTTCAATTCAAAAGGAAAATTTGTATTATTACCAATTGACGAATCTGAAAAAGATTTGAGATTAATCAAGATTACTGGAAAAACATTAATCAATGGTGGAAAAATCCAGGTCGGAACTTCAGATGGAAGTTCATTACTTACTGATAAAAATGATTTCAAACCAGGGGATTCATTAATTGTTTCAATTAAAGATGGAAAAGTAAAAGAACACTTTTCATTAAAGAAAGGATCTAAAATTTTCATTGAAGGTGGAAAAAAGAAAGGTTCTGTTGGAACATTACAAGAATTTAAAGAAAATAATATCATTGTTAAAACTTCTGAAGGAGAATTTGAAACCGCTAAGAGGTATGCGTTTGTTATTGAAAAAATAAAAACGCCGGAAGCAAGATGAGTACCATGAAAACTATTGAAATTGAAAAAATTACTTTGAACATTGGTACTGGGAAACCAGGATCAGAGTTAGAAAAAGGAAAAATATTGCTAGAGAAGATTAGCGGAGCGAAACCTTGTGAAACAATGACTAAAAAAAGATTACCTGCTTGGAATTTAAGACCGGGTTTAGTCATCGGATGTAAAGTAACATTAAGAGGGAAAAAAGCTGAAGAATTGTTAAAAACATTATTGAAAGCTAGAGATAATGTATTACCTTCAAGATCATTCGATAAAAAAGGAAACTTTTCCTTTGGAATAAAAGAATATTTAGATATTCCTAATTTAAATTATATCCCTGAAGTTGGAATCATAGGATTAGAAGTTGCAGTAAGTTTGCAAAGAAAAGGATTTAGAATTAAAAGAAGAAAACTTGAAACTAAAAAAATTCCAGCAAGACATGATATTAGTAAACAGGATGGAATTAATTTCGCAAAAACATTAGGATGTAATGTATTAGAGAAAGAGGAGGCTGAAGAATGACCGCGGGAAGTTACAAAAAGGTATTTAAACAATTGAAAAACAAGCCTGTCAAGCTCAAAAAATTCCTTAAGCATAATGCACCAAAAGCAAGGAAATTTGGTGTTGCTTCAAAACCATGTAAAATCTGTGGTAGATTAGGAGCACATGTTGGTCAATACAAATTAGATTTGTGCAGACAGTGCTTTAGAGATTACGCAACAAAGTTGGGGTTTAAAAAATATTACTAAAATGGCAATGAATGACACACTGGCAACGGCATTGAGTAATTTGCTTAATGCAGAGAAGGTTGGTAAATCTACTTGTGTAGTGAAACCTATCTCTAAAATTACAAGAGCCGTATTTGATATCATGAAAGATAATCATTATATTGGAGAATTTACCGAAGTTGATGATAAAAAAGGCGGATATATTGATGTTAATTTAATCGGAGGAATAAATAAATGTGGTGCTATTAAACCTCGATTCGCAGCTGAAATAAATGAATTTACCAAATTTGAAAAACGATTCTTACCTGCTAAGAATTTTGGTATGATTATTATTTCCACATCAAAAGGTATTATGACTTTAGAACAAGCTAAAGAAAAAAATATTGGAGGAAAATTATTAGCTTATATTTACTAAAATGATTGAAGCAAGAAGACTTAGGAAGGAGATACAAATCCCAGCTGGCATAGATGTAGAGCTAGGAGAGAAAATTACTGTTAAGAAAGGTAAGTATGTAGTCTCAAAAAAACTAAGTCATCCTACTCTTGAAATTACAAAAGAGGGAGACAAATTAATAATTACACCAAAAGGGTTCACAAAAAGAGAAAAGAAAATAATCAACACATTCAAATCCCATTTGGATTGGATGTTAGAAGGTGTTGAAGAACCTTTTGTTTACCAAGTCAAAATATGTTCAAGTCACTTCCCAATGAATGTGACAATTGAAGGTAAAAAAATCATAGTTAAAAATTTCCTTGGAGAAAAAGTTCCGAGAAAAACTGAAATCGAAGAAAATGTTGAAGTAAAAATGGAAGGCGATGTAATATCAATCACATCCCCAGATAAAGAAGCTGCAGGACAAACTGCTGCAAACTGTGAGAGATGTACAAGGATAACAAATAAAGATAGAAGAGTATTCCAAGATGGATTATGGATTATTAAAAAAGCTGAGAGGAATATCTAATGGTTAATACAAGATTACTAGAACAGAGAAACAAAACAAAAGGAAAGAAACCTAACTTTTTGAGACAGGATGCTCATAGAACAAAAAGTCTTGAAAAGAAATGGATCAAGCCTAAAGGTATGCACTCAAAGATGAGAATGAAATTGAGAAGCAGAAGAGTTTGGCCATCGTCAGGTTACTGTTCACCTAATGAAGTAAAAGGTTTAACAAGAAAAGGTTTCCAACCTATACTAGTAAGAAACTTGAAAAATTTAGAAGGATTTGATTCAAAAACACAAATTGTCGTCGTTGGACATGTCGGGTTAAAAAATAAAATTCAAATCTTAAAAAAGTGTATTGAAAATAAATATAATGTAGATAATGTAAAAAGCCCACAAGAGTTCATCACAAACATTGAAAATAAGATTGTAGACAAGAAAAAAGTTAAGAAAGATAAAGAAGATAAGAAAAAGAAAACAAAGGACGAACAAAATAAAAAAGTTACTAAAGAAGAAAAGAAAGAAACTGTTAAAGAAAGTCAAGAAGAAACAAAGAAAGGCGAAAAAAGTGAAAAGATTAAAGTCCTGGAGAAGAAACAATGAATCTTGCAAACCAAAAAAGAATTAGTGCAGAATTATTGAATGTTGGAACTACTAAAGTTTGGTTTGACCCAGATAGATTAACAGAAATCAAAGAAGCTATCACAAAAAATGATCTTAGAAATTTAATTAAGAAAAAAGCAATCCAAAGTAGACCTGAATTGGGATCATCTAGAGTTAGAGCTAGAAAAAGATTAGTTCAGAGAAGAAAAGGAAGACAAGCTGGTCCTGGTACAAGAAAAGGAAGCAGTACTGCAAGACTAACCAGAAAAGAAACTTGGATGTTAACAGTAAGAAGCCAAAGAGAATTCATCAAAGAACTAAAAGATAAAGCTTTGGTTGAAGGAAAGATTTACAGAAACTTATATTCAAAAGTTAAAGGTGGATACTTCAGAAATAAAAGACACATCAAATTGTACTTAGAAGAAAACAAGTTATTTATAGTGAAGGTTAAGAAATGAAAACAAAAAAATACGTAGTCTATAGAAGAAAACGAGAAGGAAAAACGGATTACAAATTAAGATTAAGCCTATTAAAATCCGAAAAATTAAGATTAGTAGTTAGAAAATCACTTAAAAATATCTTAGTTCAAGCTAATCAATATGAATCAAACGGAGATAAAACTTTGCTAACTGCAAATAGTAAAGAATTAGAACAATACGGATGGAAAGGATACAAAAGAAATGTTCCAGCAGCTTATTTGACTGGATTCTTATTTGGAACCAAAGCAAAAAAAATTGGAATGGACAATTTAATCCTCGATAAAGGTTTGTATGTAAGTAGAAAAGGGACTATTATTTATAGTGTCTTGAAGGGTGTTGTTGATGCTGGAGTGAATGTTCCGCATAGCCCAGAGATTTTCCCAAAAGAGGAAAGAATAAAAGGGAAGCATATTTCCGATGACATTGAAAAAATGTTAGAAACAACAAAAAATAATATTCAAAAGGTGAAATAGATGGTTCAACAAAAAAACAAGAAATCCAAACGAAATGCTGATCATAGTGAAAGTGGAATCTCCAAAGATAAGGGATTTGATAAAGATGCTTGGAAGCCTAAAACTGAATTAGGAAAGAAAGTAAAATCCGGAGAAGTAGTAAATATAGATGAAATCCTAGACCAAGGTTTAAAGATTCTTGAATCAGAAATCGTCGATATGTTATTACCTGAATTACGTGTAGATTTAATGGAAGTTGGACAATCAAAAGGAAAGTTCGGTGGTGGAAAGAAAAGTATTTGGAGACAAACTCAAAAGAAATCCAAAGAAGGAAATAAACCGTCATTTGCAACAGTTGCTGTTTGTGGTAATGGGAATGGATATGTAGGAATTGGATTTGGTAAAGCAAAAGAAACTGTTCCTGCAAGAGAAAAAGCAACAAGAAATGCAAAATTAAATTTGATCAAGATCAAGAGAGGATGTGGCTCATGGGAATGTGGATGCGGACAGTCACACTCAATACCATTTACAGTCGGTGGAAAGTGTAGTTCAGCAACTTTCGAATTAAAGCCAGCACCAAAAGGTACAAGATTATGTATGGAAAAAGAATGCCAGAAAATGTTAAGAATGGCTGGTATAAAAGATGTTTATGGAAAAGCTAGAGGACAAACAAGAACAAAATTGAATGTGGTTTATGCTTGTTTCAAAGCTTTAGAAAACTTAAGTGAAGTTAAAGTAAAACCAACACATATCTCAAAATTAGGGATTGTTGGAGGTAGGAATGAATAAGAATATTGTGATTATAAGGTTACGGGGAAGAACTGGAGTTCGAAAGAGTGTTAATGATACTTTAGATATGATGAGACTCTACAAACAAAACGGTTGTGTAATTGTTCCAAATACTCCACAGTACTTAGGAATGATCAAGAAAGCTAAGGATTATATTACTTGGGGAGAAATTGATCAAGAAACATTCACATTAATGTTTACAAAAAGAGCAAGAATCGTTGGTGATAAACCTTTAACTGATGAATACTTAAAACAGCAAATAAAAGTTGACACAAAAACTTTTGTTGAAGAAGTATTTAACTTTAAGAAAAAATTAAAAGATGTTCCAGGATTAAAACCATATTTCAGGTTAACCCCTCCATCAAAAGGATTTGAAAGGGGTGGAATTAAAAAACCATTCAGTATGGGTGGTTCATTAGGATATAGAAAAGATAAAATTAATGATTTAATCAAAAGGATGCTCTAAGATGAAAAGTACAACTCCAAAGAAAAAGAATAAAGGAATGAGAGGCTATAAGAGCCATGGTTGGGGCAGTAAGAAGAAGCATAGAAATAGTGGATCCAGAGGAGGATTCGGTATGGCTGGTACTGGTAAGAGAGCAGATACAAAGAAACCTACAATCATCAATGAATATGGTAATACTTACTTTGGAAGAAGAGGATTTGTTGTTCCAAATAAAGGGATAGAGTACAAAGCAATCAATTTAAGAGATTTGAATATTCTTGTAGAAAAGAAATCCATTAAAGGAGAAATTAATTTGATGGATTATGGATACAAAAAATTATTAGGTTCTGGAGTATTAAGATACCCTCTAAAGATCACTGTAGAGTTAGCATCAGGCAACGCAATTGAAAAAGTTAATAAAGCTGGTGGCAGTGTTAAAGTTGAAGAGGAATAAAAATGTCTTTAGTGGATAATATCATCCTAAATTTACCAGAAGTTAAAGGTCCAGAACAAAAAAAACTTTCTTTTAACGAAAAGTTAAAGTGGACATTAATTTGTTTAGTTGCGTTCTTTTTATTAGGCTTAGTTCCATTATATGGCTTAGGTGAAAACGCACTAGCACAGTTTGAATTCTTATCAATTATTCTTGGAGCAAGTTTTGGTTCTTTGATTTCATTAGGTATTGGACCATTAGTAACTGGATCCATCGTATTACAATTATTGAACGGATCTGGATTAATTAAATTTGATTTGACGACGCCAGAAGGTAAGAGAAGATACCAAGGAATCCAAAAAGTTATGTCCATATTCTTTGTTATATTCGAAGCAGGGATTTATGTTTTCATGGGTGGACTTTCACCTTCATTAATGTTAGACCCATCACAATTTAGATTGATGCAGTTTGTTTTGGTTGGGCAATTAATCTTGGGCGGTATATTCATAATGTTTATGGATGAGATTATCAGTAAATGGGGATTTGGTTCAGGTATTTCTTTATTCATCGCAGCAGGAGTTTCATCTGAGATTGTTATCAGAGCATTTAGTCCATTAACAACTAGTGGTACTTGGGCATTTGGAAGTTCACAACCTGCAATTGGTAAAGTTTGGGTATTCATAGAATCATTAGCATCACAAAATCCAATTGGAGCAATATTAGCATTATCTACAATATTAGCCACGATATTAATTTTCTTACTAGCAGTATATTTACAAGCAATGAAAGTTGAAATTCCATTATCCTTTGGAAGAATTAGAGGACATGGTATTCGGTGGCCATTAAATTTTATGTATACTTCTAACATCCCTGTTATTTTAATTTCCGCTTTACTTGCAAACGTGCAACTAGCAGCAAGATTATTTGAGAAATGGGGACATCCAATATTAGGAACTTTTTCAGGATCTTCACCAGCAACAGGGTTTGTTTTATGGGTTACACCAAATAATTTGGTACAAGCAATTGTAACTGGTAGTTTTGCGGGAATAACTATTTTACATTCATTAGTATACATGGGATTTATGATGATTGGTGCTGTCATCTTTAGTTGGTTCTGGGTACAAACATCTGGAATGGATGCTGGAGCACAAGCTAGAAATATTTTAAATTCAGGATTGCAAATACCTGGTTTCAGAAGAGACCAAAGAGTTTTAGAAACAATCTTAGAAAGATATATCATGCCATTAACAGTAATGGGTGGTTTGTCTGTTGGGATATTAGCCGCTGGAGCAGATTTAATGGGAGCTTTAACAAACGGAACTGGAATTTTATTAGCAGTAATGATTATTTATAGATTGTATGAAGATATTGCAAAGCATCATATGATGGATATGCACCCTGCATTAGCAAAAATGATGGGTGGAATGAATTAGATGGCAATAACATCATTCTTAGATCCGGTATTTAACCCTTTTATGAGTTTTATTCCCTCACCTTGGAATTTAATTATTTTCAGTTTGGCTTTGAGTGTAGCATTAACTCTTTCTTACAAGTATATTACTAATCAAAAATTAATGAAAGAACTAAAAGATGAAATGAAAATCTATCAGAATGAAATGAAATCGCAGAAAGATAATCCTGAAAAAATGTTGGATATGCAAAAGAAAGTTATGGAAAAAAACATGAAGTATATGATGCAGAGTTTTAAGCCAACGTTAGTTACTATGATTCCCGTATTGATTCTTTTTGCATGGTTAAGAGGGTATTATGTTGCTTTAGGGAACCCTGCTGTTTTATTTGGATTAAGTTGGATTTGGGTGTATATTATTTTCTCAGTAGTATTTAGTATGGTTTTAAGGAAGTTAATGAAGATTTACTAAGAATAAGAAAGTTTTATTGTTATTGGTTCTAGAAGTTCACTAATCTCAGAAGGGACATTTTTTGAATCAAAATAAACCCTACTATGCTTAGTATTAATCACAAAATGAGCATATATACCATTGTATTGTACATCAACTTTTACTCCGTGATCACTATGAATATCAAAACCAAGAGTTGAAGTTTTAGAGCATAAAACAATGCATTCAATAGAGTAACTAGAATCTAACGAGCCATAAACATCGTTTTCAAGAGTAACACTTGCACCGAATAAATTTAGTTCATCATTAACAAACAAACCATCTTTAATAACCCATAATCTAGGAATATCTGAATTCGATATATTCATAGTTTCTTGAGAAAATTTGGAGTTTATAAAAATTTCTAACCCAGTAGTAAAGAGTTAAAGTTCATAACCAATTAAAAATAAAATTCTAATTTAAGTTTATGGAAAAACAAAGAGTTGAAAGTTATGGGATAAAATTTACTATTAATGAAGGTGAATTAGAAGTCGCAAGAACATTTTTGTATGTGATGAATAATGGGCTGCATGAAGAACCTTTTGGTTTGATGGAAGATGTGTTTGTCAAAGAAGGTTTTAGAGAAAGAGGATATGGTGAACAGCTTGTAAGAGAACTTATTGCTGAAGCTAGGCAAACTGGTTGTTACAAGTTAATTTGCACAAGTCGAACGCCCTGGGTGCAAGATTGGTACGTACGACTTGGATTTGAGCAAAGGGGTTTAGAATTGAGGATGGATTTGTAGACAAGAAAGGTTTATCTTTTAAAAATAGAAGAAATTGCTTGTGGAATAGTAATCAAACTTAAAAAAAGTAATCCCAAAAGATAAGTTAAAAAATTATCTTTTCTTTCTTTAGCTTCTTGTTCAGATTCAAAAATGGGTTCAATACGCTGAACAAAGTATATATAATTACTATCATTAACCGAAAAAACTCTTAATTCTAAATGTATTGAACTTATATCATTATCTGGAAAAAAATTAAATTGAGGAATATAACTCTTAGAATTTACTTCAAAATTAGAACCATTTATATAATAAATTATAATCCTTGTATCAACTTGACTAAAATTAGGTATTTGAGACAACCTACATGTAATCAGGTGATTATAGACTAGATCATTATTACTATCCCCACAATCAACAGTTAAATTATAAGATAAATTTTTAAAATCATTAGTACTAGAACCGAATAGAGTATACTGATTTAAACTTGAACCAAACATTTCATTAATAAAGATAAAACCAAAACATAGTAGGAAAATTATAACCAGTATAGTTAATGTAATTCTCTTATTATATAAATCATCTTTTAGATTAAGAGACCTAACAAGAAACATTATTGAATAATATAAAAGAATCGAGATTAAAAATAAACAAATAAAAGAGATTATTAAAATCCCAAGAAGATTCCCAAAATTAATTTTTAATGCGGACCATAAGTAATTAATAAGATTAAATTGCCAGGCTATGAAAATCGCAATTAAAAAAGCAATTATACCAATAATTAATTCCCATTTATTCGATTCAATCAAGATTATTCTTTAAAATGGGCAGATTTAAATAAAAATCTAATTTTTAGCATATATAACCTCCAAAAAAGATCAAATAAACCCTAAGAAAGGTTTATAAAGAGCTATTTTTTCTCAATTGACTATGGAATTAAAGCATAAAAACAGGTCATTCAGAAAAGTTAAAGTAAAGCTTGCTAGTAGAGTTACCACGCAATATAAGAGAAGAAAACCTGCACACGCACAATGTGCAAAGTGTAGAAAAGAATTGCATGGTGTACCAAGAGCATTCCCTGTTGAAATGAAAAATATGCCTAAAACTAAGAAGAGGCCTGAAAGACCATATGGTGGAGTTTTGTGTTCTAAATGTATGAGAGAAACAATCCTCGAAAAGGTTAAGGCTTAATCTCTTTTTGTGGCAGCAGAAATCTTTATGGCGACATGAAGATGGATAATACAAGAAGGAGACAAAAAAAATGTTAGAAATTGGAAGAGTTTGTGTAAAACTCGCTGGAAGAGACGCAGGTAAAACCGCAGTAATTGTTGATGTTCTAAGTGAACCATTTGTTTTAATTGATGGTGAAGTTCGAAGAAGAAAATGTAATATTAAACATTTAGAACCTTTGGAAAGAACTATTGAAATCAAGAAGAAAACAAAGAAAAAAGAAGCTAAACCTAAAACAGAAAAGAAAACTGTTAAAGTTGAGAAGAAATGAATACAGAAAATTTAACACAACAAAAATTGAATGACCTAAGAAGAAATTCTCAGATGATTACTCAACAACTTGAACAAATAAAACACCAATTAATTGAACTTGAAAATGTAAAAGAAAGCTTAAGTCAATTAAAGGCTGATAACAAAGGCGAATTATTAGTCCCATTTGGTGGAGGAGTTTTTGTTAAAGCTAAAGTAGAAAATAAAAATGAAGTTATTTTAAATTCTGGTTCTGGGATTGCTGTTGAGAAGGATGTGGGGGCTGTTTTAGAGTTAGTTGAAAAGCAGTTAAAACAATTACAGGATATTGAAGTGCAAATGAATGAAGAGTCTTTGAATATTTCTAATCAGATAGATATGATGAGCCTGGAAGATTAACTCTTTGAATTTATTTGTGAAGTCGAAACTTCATTAAAGAAATGTTTTTCTAATTCTTGGGATATATCTTTTCTAAGAAAATAGGTGTTTGCTTGTTGTGCATAACCCTGCCAACCAAGATAAGAATTATAGATTTTGTCAAAATTAAGCAGATTATTTTTATATAAATTGATCTGTTCAAATAATCTACAATAAAATTTCCTTAGATTTGGCTTTTTCAAAAGCTTATGATTCGGAAAAATTCTATAACCTAAAAATTGAATCCCGTTATTAATTGGAATTACTTTTGACTTTGCTGAGTGTAGTTCTATTTCTAAATGTTCATATAATTCCTTCTTGGAATTGTGTGATTCATTTGCAGTAACTTCCTCTCTAGTAACTTTCCAACAAAACTCAGTTGGATTTAAAT
>JAGVZZ010000019.1 GCA_018302205.1 Candidatus Woesearchaeota archaeon | reverse complement strand
TTAGAAGTGTAATGCCCCACTGCGAAGCGAAGCGTAGCAGGCGAGCGAAGCGAGACCCCTCTGGGGTGGGGATAGCTTCTAAGTATATTCAGGTTTACTAGATTGGCCTATTGATGTTGAAGTATTGCCGGAAAGAATTCCTTATGTCACTTATAGTCCTATAATACTTTCAAATGCTGTTCGTGTGGGGTTAAATGTAAGTGAAAGCTTGAAGCATGATACATTTTATGCACCGTTACCTACACTTGAAGAATATTTTGGGAAATATAAAGAAATTAATCTGGCTTTGAGGAGATTAAGTTTGGGTGGTTCTTTAACTGAGAGGCAGTATAGAGGAATAGTTGGAGGAGAATTTGAATAAATTTATATAGTATTTATTTTTTAGTTTTTTTATGTTATTTAATCCTAGAGGAGAAAGTGTATTTGTTTTTGAAAGTGACAAATGTTTTGAAAAAGTAGTTTCTATTATGAGGGGAATGATTGATAGAAATACAATCCCTGCTGTAAAATTGGTTTATAATCCTCAGTTTGATTTTTATTATCCTGCTATTCCTGAGGAATATTTTAATAAAAGGCAGGATGGGGGGCATCATCGGTTACTTGCTGCATATTTGTTGAATTGTGGACTGGAGGTTGAAATTGTGAATTCTTCTAAAACATTAATAAAAGATAGATTGCCGTTATCTGAGATGATTTTATCCCCAAGTCCTATTTCACTTGTTAATGAATTCTCTGTGGGACATAAATTTGCGAGGTTACCTTCGGCTAGAGATTTTTTCGGGAAATATGCTCGAATTAATGAGGCTTTGAGAACAGGGCTTAAGAGAGATTATTCTTTTACCTCTGCAAGTTATAAAACTTTTTTGGATAATTTTAATTTATTCGGGAGTGATTAATTTTTACAAAATTTCAAGATGAGCTTAAAATGTTCTCTTTTGGATAAGTTTATATAAGATCCATTTTGTTGGTTTTTGATGGTTGATGTTTCAAAGGTTGTTGTGACCGGAGCTACTCTATATGGTATTCATACGCATTCGGATTTTAGAAGACAATTATTAGCTTTGAATAGTATTAAATATTTAGTTCATGGGGGTTATCAAGTTGTTATTGTTGATGGGGGGAGTATAAAATCTTTTTTGAATTCTGCTTGGACTCTTGGTGCTAAAGTTTTTAGACAGGGTGAAAGTGGTTTTGGGAATGGAAAAAGAGAGGCTGTAGCGAGGGCATTTGAAACCGAAAAAGAAATTATTGCGTTGATAGATTTAGAGAAATTTAGTTATGCAAGAACTTTAGATGTAACAATTGAAGAGATTGGAAAAGGTGCGGATTTGGTTATTCCTCGAAGAGTATCATTAGAGTCATATTCTGAATTTCAAAGAGATATTGAAATGGCAGGGAATGCATATTGGAAATTGTTGACGGAAAGGGATCTGGATGTTTGGTTTGGGCAAAGAACTTTTAAAAGAGAACTTGCGGTTTTTTTTTTAGATTATGGTGGTGACAATTGGGATGCTATTTTTGTTCCGTTGATTGATATAATTTGTCATGGTTATGATACAAGGAGTGTTGATGTGGATTATACTCATGATCCTTGGCAAGTGAATGCAGAGCATAAAGATTGGCAGTTCTATGACAAAAGAGTTCAGCAGTTGAATTGTTTAACTGAACCTTTAAGAAAGCGTTGGGAAAAATATAGAAGATAGGATTATTTTAATTTACATTCTAATTTGCCTGTAACTTGGTAAGCATTAAGTTTAAATTTTCCGTCTGCCGATTTTTGGTTTTCTGTAAAAAGTCTTGAATTGATCTCAGTAATTTCTAATATTCTTATGAATCCAAAACCTATTTCTTTTAACATTTCTATAAGAATAATTTTACCGGTTTTTTCAATGTGATCAATAATTGTTTTTGGAAGATAAAGAGCAGATCTAGGGAGATATGAATTTGCGCAGGGGAGAACTTTGTTGGGGTCTGTAAGACTCTGTTGATATGGGACTGTGAGTCTGAAGGCAGAATATGTGGGACTTTCTGCTTCGATTCCAATATCCCTTAATGCTGGTAATCCTAATACTATTTTTTCTAATTCTAATTGTTCTCTATTTAATATTGGATCGTCGTGTTGAGGGTTCATTTTTTTTATTATTTAATATTATCTCATTTTTAATCTATAATTTATTAAACTATCCTTGATTTTTTGCGTAAAATACGGAATATTTATATACTCATTTTGGATTATTGAAATTATGAATGATATTAGTTATAATCCTCCTGTAAAGTTAGATGCTAAAGATAAAAAAATTTTGGAATTGTTAAGCCAAGATGCAAGGATGCCCGTTAGTGAGATTTCGAAAAAGAGTAAGATTCAGAGAGATAGTGTTGTTTATCGAATTAAACGATTAGAAAAATTTAAAGTTATTAGATTTTATACGGCCATATTGAATCCTTCAGTTTTGGGGTTTCCAATTTATTCTTATGTGCATATTAAATTGCATAATTTGGATGAAACTATTGAAAAACAGTTTGTTGCATTTCTTATTGCGAATCCGCAAGTGACATATGTAGTTAAGATTTCTGGGGAGTGGGATTATGATATTACTATTGCTGCTAGAGATTTAGGGAATTTTGAGGAGGTGTTGAAAGAGATTCGATATAAGTTTTCTAAAATTATTCAGAATTATAGTTCTGATTTGATTCTACAGGAATATAAATATGATTATTTGATTGATCTTATTAACGTGAAGAATTTATAAATATCAGAAACTTTAGGGGTAATATGAAAGGATTCATTGTTGATGCGACTTATAGGGTCATCGGTGGGAGAGCGTATGTTGCGTTGTTTGGGAGAAGTGAAGACCATGAAGCGTTCTTGACATTGAATTATTTCAAGCCCTATTTTTTTATCAAAGAAAAAGATTTGAAGAGTGCACAAGAGTTTGATGAGTTTGAGTTTGAAGAAGTGAAGCTGAAAACTTTTGATGGAGAAAAAGTTGTAAAAGTTTATGGGGATATCCCATCAGATGTTGTTAAGTTTAGGAAAGAGTTAGAGGGTGAAAAAATAAAGACTTATGAGGCGGATATTAAATTTGCACAGAGATTTTTGATTGACAATAAAATTCAAGGGGCTATTGAAGTTAAAGGGGATTATGAATACCAAGAAGGGATAAAAGTTTTTAGGGACCCTGAGATACAAAATTGTGAGTCGAAAGTTAAGTTGAAAGTTTTGTCTATTGATATTGAGACTGAGAAAAATGCTAAAGAAATTTATTGTATTTCGGTGGTGATGGAGGATTATAAGAAAGTTTTGATTGTTGCAGAAGAATCATTAAAATTTGCTGAGCATTTTAAAACTGAAAAGGATATGTTGGAAAGATTATTTGTGTTGTTGAAAGAGTTGGATCCGGATGTGATTACTGGATGGAATGTTATTGATTTTGATTTGAAGGTTATACAAAGGCGGTGTAAGAAATTAGAGGTGCCGTTCGTGTTAGGCCGGGTGAATAATCCGTCGAGGCTAATAATCAAAGAAAGTTTTTTTGAGAGTTCGAAAGTTATTGCAGAAGGGCGGCAAGTAATTGATCTTATGGCCTGGGTGAAAATTAATTTGAAGTTGAGTGATTATAAATTGGAAACAGCGGCTCAACATTATGTTGGTGAAGGGAAGAATGTGCAATTTGGGGATAAAGGGGATGAGATACAAAAATTGTTCCTCAAAGATAAACAGAAATTAATATATTATAATCTTAAAGATTCAGAATTAGTTTTGAATATTCTTAAAAAAAGTAATCTATTAGAATTGTATGTAAAAAGAAGTTTGGTTACGGGGTTGATGTTGGATAATCCACGAGGGAGTATTGCAGCATTGGATTCTATTTATTTGAAAAAGTTGAGAGATAAGGGATATGTTGCGCCGACAATTGAGCATAATGTGAAAGAAGAGCCGATCACTGGGGCGTATGTCATGGAATCGAAACCTGGATTGTATGAGGGGATTGTTGTGTTAGATTTTAAGTCGTTGTATCCGTCAATCATGAGGACGTTTAATATTGATCCAATAACATTCGGGAAGAAAGGAATCAAAGCTCCAAACGGGGCAACATTCTCAAAAGAAGAGGGGTTGATGCCGGAAATAATCGAACATTTATTAGAAGTGCGAGAGGAGTATAAGAAAAATAAGGATGAAACTGGAAGGTATGCAATAAAAATATTATTAAATTCATTCTATGGGGCGATGGCGTCGCCGATGTGTAGGTATTTTAATCTGGAGTTAGCAAATGCGATTACAGGGTTTGCAAGATTTTTTATTAAGAAGATGGCGTCGTGGATTAGAGAAGAAGGGTATGAAGTGATTTATTCGGATACTGATTCTGTTTTTGTTGTTGCAAAGGATGATCCAAAAAAGTTAGGCAAAGAATTAGAAAATAAAATGAATAAAATTTTGGAGGATTATGTGAAGGATGAGTATAATGTTGTGAATCATATGTACCTTGAATTTGATAAAGCGTATACGAAGTTTTTGATGCCGAGGTTAAGAGGGGAAGAGAAAGGGGCGAAAAAACGGTATGCGGGATTAATAGACGGGAAATTGGATATTACTGGGATGGAAGCTGTGCGTGGAGATTGGACGCCGTTAGCGAAAAAGTTTCAGGAAGATTTGTTGATGAGAGTATTTACTGGGAGAAAGGTTGAAGATTTTATTTTTAATTTTATTAAAGATTTGAAAGCTGGGAAGTTTGATGAGTTGTTAGTGTATAAGAAAGGGTTGCAGAAATCTTTAGATGAGTATACGAAGACCACACCGCCACATGTTAAGGCTGCTAGAAAATTGAAAAATTTCAAAGGACATTATGTTAGGTATGTTTATACGACCGAGGGTGTTGAGCCGATTGAGCAAGTGAAAGGGAAGTTTGATTATGAACATTATATCAATAAGCAAGTTAAACCAATAGCAGATACTATACTTGCGTTCTTGAATTTAAAATTTGAGGATATGATCTCTGGGCAGAGGTCGTTGAAAGGGTTTTAGTTTTTAGGAGAATTATTTATAAGATTGACTTATCGGTTTTAGACCCCTAATATCCGAAGGTTTTAGTTCTTTTTGTTCAGATTTTACATAGATTAATTTTATATCATAGACTTTTTGTTTGTCATGTAGAATAAAACCGTAACTCTTTTTCAATGGTTTGTAAGTTTTGGTTTCTTCGGAATACTCATACTCATCACGCCAGGTAGTTGTATTAAGAATATATTTCCCTTTTATTTTGTATAGTGAAGATAAATGATTATGGCCATAGGAAATAACTTTAAATCTACTAGAAAGCAGTTTCATTTCTGCTTTATCTTCAAATTTTAAATCATAATCCTTATTTAGGAAATTTCTCATATATTTTTTGAAGTCATTCCAAGTGAAATTGTATAATTTGTCTTTCTTGTATCTAAATTGTGTATAGAAGAATGATTTTAACATATAAAAAAAGGTATCAAAAATTACTCGTTTCTTAACTTGGGTGTTTAGTTTGTTTATGATTTTATCTTTAGGGAAGACTCTTTCTAATATTGGAAATTCTTCTTTGATGATTAGAAGGTGTTCTTTAAGTGCATTAAATCCCCAAGGGACTAATAAAAATGGTTCTTCGATTACAGTTTGAATTTTCGGGTGGATTAATGTACTTGGGTCGACCCTGAAAAATTGGTCCATTTGAGAACCGTGTTCGAAGAGTACTTGGTAACTTTTGAATTCGAAACCAGGAAAAATAATTTTCTTTTTCATTTTAATTTTGTCTTTTAAAATTAGTTTACGAAGTTGTTTTTTGATTTTACTATAAATTATGTCATAATCGTGATTACCTATTACAAAGATTATTCTTGTGTTACCTAAATTGATGAATTCAGTTAATGTTTCAAAAAATCCTGGGTGAGCCTTGTGCATATGTTCAAGTTTCCAAAGAGAAATTTTTTCGGTAACATGTCTTGGATAAGAGTTTTTATACGGGGCTTTTAGGAAGTCGAAAATGTCGCCGTTCAGAACCAAATCTATATTGTATTTTTTATGATAATGGAAGTTTGATTTTAGGGTATCACAAAATAGTTTTTCTTCGACAAAGTCGTCAGTATTGTTACCAGTGCCAACTTCGATGTCGCTAAAAACTAAAGTTACCTTTTTCACAAGTGTGTTATGTTGTTGCTATTTTAATAGTTTTTCTTGTAATACCTTTGGGACCTTGCATTTTTCTGGGTTGAAGACGTAAGTATTATTTGAATCAAAATAGCCGCATCTAAAGTTTTCTAATGGTATTTGGGTGCGTTTTGAGAGCATATAGGCGTAAAAGAAGGTTTGGGTGGAGGCGTGTTTTTCTTTGTGGGCATTGGGTTTGTAGTCCCAGATCCAAATCTTGTCATCTTCGACCCTTAATGCATCAATATGGCCAGTTAGGGGGTTTTTGGAGTTGAATATTTTCTCGTAACCTGATAGTTCATTTGCGTGTAGCCAAAGGGGGACTTCAATTGCGATTGTGCTGGAATCTTCTTCGAGCATGAACATTTGGACTTTGGGATGGGCAGTTGTGAATCTGTTTGCATTGGTTTCAAGGCCGTTCTTTGCTAATATATTTACTTCGTGGTTTTGGATAGGTTTTAGGTTTAGGTTACTAAGATTAAAATGTAATTTTGAGGATCTAGGGTCGACTGCGAAGTAATCATGTGGACAGTTATTAAAAACATCATAAAGGAAATATTTTAGTTCTGGAAATTGTTTAGTTAATTGGTCAGTTTTTGGTTCGTGGATTCTATAAAAATACCACCAGCCATGCTTAAAAGAAACTTTTTTTATCACCATCTCTAATTCGATTGAGAGGAAATCTATTTATATGAATTTCTATTATTTATTTTATTATGGGAGTAAAAATTTCTGATTTAGTCGAGAAAAGAGATTTGAAGTGGGAGGAGTTGAATGAGAAAACGCTTTCTGTGGATGCTTCTAATGTTATATTTCAGTTTTTGAGTTCTATTAGGCAGCAAGATGGGACGCCGTTGATGGATGAGAATGGGGATGTGACTTCGCATTTAGTTGGGTTGTTTTCGCGTGTGCCTAATTTGTTGCAAAAAGGGATTACGCCAGTGTTTGTGTTTGATGGAGTTGCACCTGAGCTAAAAGAAAAAGTTCGAGTAAAAAGAAGGGAAGCGAAGGATAAAGCTTTTGATAAGTATAATCAGGCGATGGTTAGAGAGGATGTTGAAAGTTCTAGTAAGTATGCGAAGCAGTTAACATTTGTGAATACGAAAATGTTTGATGAGTCAATGGAATTATTGAATGCTTTAGGGTTGCCAGTTGTTCAAGCGCCATCAGAAGCAGAAGCGCAGTGTGCGTATATGGTTCAGAAAAAAGTGGTCTGGGCGTCTGCATCACAAGATTATGATTCGTTGTTATTCGGGGCACAAAAGTTAGTTTTTAATCTGACGTTGGCACAAAAAAGGAAGATTACTGGCGGGAAGTATGTTTTTATTGCGCCATATTTGGTTGAATTAAAAGATGTATTAGAAAAAAATAATTTGACACAGGATCAGTTGATTGTATTAGGGATATTAACAGGAACAGATTATAATCCGGGTGGGGTTAATGGTATTGGGCCGAAGAAAGCGTTGAAATTATTGCATGAGGAAAAAAGTTTTGAAAAAATATTCTCGAGGTTTGATACGGATTTTGATTGGGAAGAAATCTTTAATACATTTAAGAAAATTCCTGTAGAGGATGTGGTGTTGAGGAAGGAAAGATTGGATGAAGAGAAAGTCAAATCAATCTTGGTTGATGGGCATGATTTTTCATTAGAAAGAGTTGAGGCAACGTTAGCTAAAATAAAAGAGATTAAACCCAAAGATAGTTTGAGTAAGTGGTTTTAGGTTATTTTTATAAATACAATTTAATTTAATATCATTATGAAATGTGTTAAAGTTTTGAAGAAGGATGCTCAAAAAACAAAACAGAAATTGATTGCTTTGGATGCGTGGGCTAAAGGGTATCTGTTGGTTTCTGGACGAGAGTATTTGTATTTTCCTGTGAGTAAAGAAGTAAAAGGGTATGAAATTGTTGAAAAAGAATGTGAAAAAGTTATGAAGGTTAAATTAGAATTATTGAATTATGATAAGATTGGGGATATTGTTATTGCTGGTGAGGATGTTTCTGATATTGAAGCGAAGAAATTGATTAATGTAGCGAATGTTAAAGTTGTTCTAAGAAAAGTTGGAATACATCACGGTGAATTTAGGACGCAAGATCTGGAATATATTGCTGGTGAGAAAAGGAAAGAAACTGTGTATCGAGAGAATGGGGTGCAGATGAAACTTGATGTGGAAAAATGTTATTTCTCGCCAAGGTTAGGAACAGAAAGAATGAGAATCGGGTCTTTGGTTAAAGATAAAGAAAAAGTTTTGGTATTATTCTCTGGCGTAGCCCCGTATCCATTAGTTATTGCGAAGCATGCTAAGCCTTCATTAATTGTTGGAGTAGAAAAGAATCCGATTGCGCATAAGTATGCGGAATATAATTGTAGGAATTATTCGAATATTAAATTGTTTAATGAGGATGCAATGAAGTTTAATCATCCTGAAAAGTTTGATAGGATTCTAATGCCCTTGCCTAAAAGTGCTGAAGCGTTTTTACCAACTGCTTTGAGATTATTGAATAAGAATGGAGTGATACATTTCTATGATTTCTTAGAAGAGAAAAATATTCCTGAGAAGGCGATTCAAAAAGTTAAAAAGAATATTAAAAATGCTAAAATTTTGAAAGTTGTTAAGTGTGGGCAATATGCTCCAGGGCGGTTTAGGATTTGTGTGGATTTTAAAATAGATCAATAACACGTCTACTAAAATCGATTATGTCGGATACATCACCACGCCAGTCCATCATTATTGTTCCGTGATTGACTGATGCTGCAATCTCTGCTACAGCCTCGTCAACAACTAGTCTATACGATGCAACAGTTGCACATGTATAGAGGAATGTTTTTATACATTTTTCATGGTAGGCTTTGCTTAAACCTGCGAATGCGATTAATGCTAATATTGGGGTTGTTACAAAAAATGTTTCTGAATGGCCTAACTCGTGGGCTAATGAATGGGCTAAATATTTGCCTTGGTCGGAAACTTCGCAACCGGTTTTTAATACTATTTTTTGTTCTAGTGGTTTGATATACGGAACATCAAAACAAGATTCGCCTTGTTCGATTGAAACTTTGTATTTCCAACCAAAATGGTTTGTTGCCGTGTAGCCGTCATAATTAATGTCTAAATTTTCTTTTCTGATTGCAGTTCGCACTAAGTTCTCTAACATATTAAGCACCTCCCAATGCTTGAAGAAGTCTAGACTTTCAGTGTTAGTTACAAAAAATTGCTTAAAAAGGGTTTACTAGGATTTTCCGGAAAATTTTCAGAAAGGTTTTTATAATCTCTAAAAATTTTAATCTCTATGGCATTTGATAAAACATTGGATAAAGAACTTTTTCATGAAGAAGTTGAATTTGAAACGACAAAAATTACTGTTGGTGTATTTGCATACAATAATGGTATTCCAAAATTACAGATCTCAAGAGAGAATAGGTCCTCTGAAGGTGATTACTCATTCAATAAGTTAGGAAGAATGACTAAAGAAGAAGCTGAAGCTGTTATTCCTTTAATGACTAAAGCTTTGGAAAAGATGTAGTTTTATAAACTAGTTATTAATTTTTATTTTTATGGTTAAAATTGGGTTTATTTTAGGATCTGGATTAGTTGATTGTTTAGATTCGATTTTAGATGAGGGTAGTATTGTTTCTAATGGTAGAGGAAGTAATAAATTCGGTGAATTTCTTGCTTACAAAACTGGTAGATTTAATGGTATTGAAGTAGTTCTTTTTCCAAGGCATGGAGATTTGAATGGGCAGCCTATTCGGTCACCTTCGGAGTTAGTTAGGACTCGTGGATATGAGGCTAATGTTTGGGAATTATATAGTCAAGGGGTAGATCAGGTTTATGCATTCAGTGCTGTTGGTGTTCTAGATGATTCTGTTTCTTTAGCAGATCAACATTCTTTTATTGTTCCTAATGATTATTTGAGAGGGTTTGCTGCTTCGCAACATTCTTTTGGCCCTGATGCAATGAATGTGCATACTCCTATGGGGGAACCATTTAATTCGAAACTTAGACAAAGAGCTCTTGATGCTATACGTGATGTTCCTTGTGAAGGTAGAGATGGAGGGTTATATATTTATAATGGAGGAGATACGTTTGAGAGTTCAAGTGAAATCCAAGCTTTGATTATATTGACGAGTACTTTTTGTGGTGATAGGCTTGTTGGAATGACTACTGTTCCTGAATTATTGTTATGCCAACAAATGAAAATGCCTTTTGCTGCGGTGTGTTCGAATGTAAATTATGCACAGGGAGTTAGTGATATGGTTGTAAGTCATGAACAAACTCATAAAGTGATGGAGGTTGTTAAAATTGATATTGCTAAAATTGTAAGAAAAATTTTAGAAGGTTATTGATTTTTGAATCCTAATGCGACAATAAAAATTTCTTTTGAACCTTCTCGTGTTGATTGAGGAACATATCTTTTTACAAATTCAAAATAGGGTTTTATTTCTTTTACTAATTTTTCTGTTTCTTGAGATTGGAATGTCTTGACTACAAAGTTGCCTTTCGGTTTCAATGCTTTCTTTGCAATAAGGAATGATTCTCTGGATAGTTGGTAAGATATGTATTGGTCGCGTTCGCGCATACCCGAAGTTTTTGGTGCAATATCAGAAAGGACGATGTTGAATTTGCGGATTATTTTTTTTTGGATTTCTTTATCATTAATATCTCCATGAATGAATTCTACACCTTCAATCGGTTTTATGGAAGTTAAATCGATACCTAATATTTTACCTTTAGTTCTCTGTTTGACAAATTGTAACCAAGAACCGGGGGCGCAACCAATATCTAAAACAGAATCGTCTGGTTTTATGATTGTATATTTTTTTTGAATTTCTATTAATTTGTATGAAGAACGTGCACGGAAACCTTCGCGCTTTGCTTTGTTGTAATAGTGATCTTGTCTATCGTAGCCCATTTTATTGTTTGTTTAGATTTAAGGTTTTATCTAATTTTGTAATATTTTCTATGTAATAGTTTGGTTGAGCTTGCATTAGTTTTTCTTTTGTTTCATAACCCCAACCAATAGCGATTGTTGTTACTTCTGCTTTTTTTCCAGCATCAATATCGTGGGTCATGTCTCCAACATAAACTGTTTCGGTATTATTGAATTTATTTCTTTTTAATATTTCATGAATAATTTCAGTCTTATCAGCTACACTTCCATTGATTTCTTTGAATAAGTTTTGAACTTTGTAATTTTTTGCTTCTTTAATTAGCTTTTCTTGTGGATGAGAATTAATAATAATCATGTTAATTCCTAATGATTTTAATTTTTCTAATTCTTCTTTTACTTGAGGATAAATTGTTGGTTCTTTAACTTGATTTATTGCTTCTAAATATAATTTATCTCCTTTTTCTTTAGTTAAATCAGGGAAATATTTATTCCAGAATCTCATATAAAGCAAAACAAATTCTCTTTTATATTCTTCTTTCGAAATTGATTTTCTGCCTAATTTGTTAAAAACTAACATTGATGCTTCATAAACGCAAGTAAAATCATCACTTAATGTTCCTGACCAGTCGAAGATAATATTTTTGATTTGCATATTCTTAAGAAATAATTAATTAGTTAAAAACTTTTAGATTTATATGATTTTTTCAATTTTAAATTTTATAACCTTTACTTGTGTGTCTTTAGTTACTTTTTGTTTATAATATCCTGAATATGTGGTGTACATTGCATTTTCAGATGAAAATTTTTCATGTCCTTTCCAATCTTTTTTTGTAAGTTTACCAAATGTTCTCATTCTAATTGAAATTATTTTTCCTATTGCAAATTCTTTTAATGTATTTTTATTTATTAAAATAAATATATCCTCTTTTGTAAGATTTTTATCGTCAAATAATCTCCAAGTAGTGTTTTTTTTTTTTTGCAATAATTAAATTACATAATTCTTCTGTAAATTTTAATGTTTTCATATTCCTAAATTCTTTGACCTCTCGAATTTGATTGCAGTTGGTGATTCTCCTCCGTGCCAGGATACTTTTGGACGGACTTGTATTGGATATAGACGTTCGGAGTTATCGTCTAAGATTATTGCTGCTCCTGAATCTGCAGGAAGAATGTTTAAAAAATTTGTTAATGTGTCGCCTAGATAAGATTGCATCATTGAGTTGAAAGCATCAACATCTAATTTTGAAGTTAGTCTATGTGCTAATACTATATCTGATTGAGTTAAAACATCTGAGTGAATTTTTCCCGGTTGTTGGGTAATTAATAATAATGAGATTCCAGGTTGACGACCTTCTCTTAATATTGTAACTAATGCATCAGTTGCTGCTGTTTTTCCTGATGATGGGAGCAACTCATGACAATTATGAACTATGAATTCTTCTGCAATAAAGTTATGATTATTTTCAACTGAAATATCGTAAACTTTATCTTTTTTAACTTCTTTTTTTTCTATGATCCTTTCATAAATAATATTTTCTTTTTTTCTACTTTTAATCCAATCTTCAAAATTTTCAAATGAATTTCTGGCTCTTGTTTTTATATTAAAGTATATCCAGTATCTAACTCTATAAATTTCTACATTGAGAAGTTTTGCAATCTTGTGTTTACCAAATCCTTTTGTTTTATGTAAATTTATAGCTTTATTTTTTAATTGATTATTTAAGATTAAATCATTATTCTTTGCTTTTAGATATGTGAGCCATTCTTTTGCAGCTTTTTCTTTTTTTTCACAATATCTATAACCAATATTTTCTAGGAAATTGATCATATTATTTGTTTCTTTGTCAATAGTAATCACAATTTTTTTTGAAACATTACCATCTTTGCGAATGTTGCCTGGGCGTTGAGATTTTTTCGCTTTAATATTAAATGACTTGAACAAATGAATTATTTCTTGAGCATATTGATTTGCTTGGTTTTGGTTAACTCTTAAATAATTGAAACTTAAGCGTATTGCATTAAAGTCTCTTTTACAATTTATATTAACACTTATTTTACTGCCATCTCCCCCAAGAAGTGCAGCTAAAAATTCGGCTTTTTCTTCTTTTGAGGATTTAAGTAACCATTTAGGGATACTTAGATTTGTAAGTATTTTTTTTCCTATTGGTGCTCCAAGTTTTGAAAAATATTTATGACAATTAGTGCTTGAAGTAACTTCTTGACTGATTCCATTGACTATAGCTTCTTTTCCATTAATATCTATTATTTTAGATTTAGTTTGTCTCGTATAAATTTGACTACTTGAAAAACCTAATTCTTTGAGATCTTCTTTAATTTTTGTAAGATCTCGATCATTCCCTTTTCCACTAAATCCAACTATTTTTCCTGAAGTTGCAAGGTAACCATCACTAAAAATAGAGCCAAGTAATCTTGCTGTAATTAATTTAGTTTGTTTGCTATAGTTATATTCTAATGGTGTTCCTATTTCATTAGATAAATTTGCTTCTTTGAATCCTTGAGATGTTAAAATCTTATGTTCTGGGGTACAAGTTATTTCTTTTCCGGTTTCTGTTTTTATTTTAATTAATTCTTTAGTTCCTTTTTCATAGAATTTAGTTATTTTTTCAAAAGTAAATTCTTTGGTTTTTTGATTATATGAAAAAGCTTTCAATTCATTTCCTTTTTTATATTCTTGAATAACCTTTTTTAAGGAGATAATCCCTTTATTTGTATATATTTTTGTATTTCTTGGGAGACATTCATCTAGAACAAACCAAACTAATGGCTTTTGATCTTTATTGACTTCTTCTTTAATTTTGAAATATGAATAACCTGTTCGAATTGATTCGATTTCATCTAATTTTCTAGAGAGCATTCTTTCAATGAAAACTTTTTTTGCGATTATTCCTACTACTAATGCTTTGATTCCCCAGCCACCAGAGGAAGTTGCGTAAGCGGACATGTCTAATACTGAGACTGCGCCACGGTTAATGAGGACATCAACTTTTGTTCCTTCATCTGAAAATAAACCCCAACTCTTTGAACTTTTGAATCTGTTCATAGCTTCGTTCTTTGTATCATTAGAGAAAGTTTTGTCTCGCTCAATCAATGTCATTATGTCGTCAACATTGAAGTTTTCTTTTCTTAGGTCTGCTAAGTCGCCCAATATTTTATCGATTAAGATTGAAACAGGATGTGAAGTGGAAAGCTCGAATGCTAGACGCCAGTCTTCACCTGATAATTCAGAAGCTTTGATTGAGAATGGGGCGTCAGTTGGGATGCCGATTGATTTGGAATATTCGTACATACCGATTGGTGTGAAGATTTTTATTTTTTCTAGGCCTTTTGGTTTGAGGTCCCATTGTTCTAATAATTGTGCGTCTTTTTCGTTGGGGTATTTCATGGTCCAGAAAACGCCCATGGTATCAAGCATGATTACAGATAAGTTGTTTGCAATCTCATTAGGGAGATCAATGATTCCTTCTGTGATTACTGAGGATGAGTACGAATTATGTACAATGATGTCATTTGCAATAAAATTATGATTGCTTGGTACACTAATATCATAAACTTTAAAGTCACCTTCTTTTTCTTCAATTGAAGTTATTTCATCCCAGAATATTTCTGATTCGGCTATTGTTTTAATAAATTCATTTTGTTCAGCTTGTGAGATATATAATAATGTTTCTCTAGAAGGGCAATATTTTATTCTTTCACGCATTGCCTTTGGATGTGCATACCCAAAATATCTTCCGATTTCAGCCCAATTTTTTGGATGGTAAATGTCCCATATTTCTTTTGGTATTGTATCAACATTTGGATTAGTTTTAATTTCAATTACTTCTTTTGCCATTTTAGAGGCATTTTGTTCTTTAATCCCAAAGAATCCAATATCATTAATGAATTTTAGTCCTTCTGAAGAATTTATTACGATTTCATAACTAATTACATATTCTCCTTTATATTTGATTTTTTTTGTTCTTAGTTTTGATAAAATTTCAAATCTTAATAGTAAATGTTGAACCTCTTTGATTAATTTTTCAGATGATGAAGAATATGATATTTCCCATCCATTTCTACTATTATTATAGTAAATACTTCCATCACAACTAAATAGTCTATTCAAAAAGAGTGCTAAATTTTCTTTAGGTAATTTAAAAATTATTTCCGGAATCCATTTTTCTGTAGCATATTTTCCATAAATGCCTAATTCTTTTAACCATGATTTTATGGGATTCGGTTTAAAGCTGTATCTATTATCATTATTGCAGACTCTTAAATCATTTTTTTCATGATCTTTAATTTGGAGTTCAGGGTTAAATTGTTTTATTGATGTTTTAAAATCTTGATTTATTTTTGGATCACTATTACTAAATAAAACCCAACTTTGTCTAATGTGACCTTCTGTAATTAAGTATGCTAATATTTTAATTCTATATTCTTCTAATTTTTCATCTCCAAAAGAAGGTATTTTTCTGGGGGTAGCTATTCTGCTTTTTAATGATAATTGATTTGCTGGTTTCCAACCCTTTAAGGTTAATAATGGATGTTCTGGTGTTAGTTCTATTTCTTTTCCAGACCTAAATTTTAGTTTAATTATTTTATTTACGGTTCTTTCAAAAAAGTCTTCTTTTTCGGTTTTTTTGATTTTTAATTCTGGGTTTAGGCTATATATTTTTTTATTTTTGGTGGCTAAATCTTTTATTGGGATTAGAGTTCCATCTTCTAATGGAATTAAAGTATCTCCTAAAAGGCATTTGCCAGAACCTCTCTTACCAACAACCAATACTACATGTGATTTGATTACATCCATATAAACATAATTTGATAAGGTTGTGGTTTGGCCCATTTTAACATAAGAACGGCCTATGAGGATTGTTCCTTTGTCACCAAACTTTTTTCTATCGGAGTCGCTTCTTCCAATAATAATATTATAAGTCATAACTCTATTGGGGGAATGATTGTTTATTAATTTTCTCAATCTTGAAGGATAACCAACTGCGCAAGATTTTTAAACGGCATTTTTTTATATTTACCTATGTATAATCAATTCAAGACCATATTCTTTTTGGGATTATTAACAGGAATACTTTTAGTAATTGGGTATATGTTTGGACCGTATGGGTTAGTCATAGGGTTAGTATTTGCATTAGTGATGAATTTTGTTTCATATTTTTATTCAGATAAAATTGTTTTGTGGATGTATAAAGCTAAACTTGCTGAGAAGAGTAAGTATCCAGAATTGCATGAGTTGGTTTCTGAAATTGCAAAGTTAGCAAGTATTCCTAAACCTAAAGTTTATGTTGTGAATTCTGCGAATCCGAATGCTTTTGCTACTGGAAGGAATCCGAAACATGCAGCAGTTGCTGTAACCACAGGGATAATGGAGTTGTTGAATAAAGAGGAATTGAAAGGAGTTATTGCTCACGAAATCTCGCATGTAAAGAATAGGGATATTTTGATTGCTACAGTTGCCGCTACCATTGCTGGTGTTATTTCGTTTGTTGGAGTAATGGCTAGATGGGGGGCGATACTTGGTGGTAGAGATGATGATCGTGGAGGATTATTAGGATTGTTAGTATTAGGAATAGTTACACCTATTATGGCTTTCTTAATTCAAATGGCGATATCAAGAAGTAGAGAGTATATGGCTGATGCGAGTGCGGCTAAGTTGTTAAAAAATTCTAAGGGGCTTTCTTCTGCTTTGAAAAGATTAGAGAGTGGGGTTAAAGAGAATCCGTTTACAAATGAGTCTACTGCTGGTGCGTCTTTATTTATTGTTAATCCGTTTACTTGGAAAGGGTTTATGTCAATCATGAGTACACATCCGGCAACTGAGGATAGAATTAAAAAATTAGAGTCAATTAAATTTTAAGATAAATTTATATATTGTTTTTGTCTAATTAGTCGTATGGTTTCAAAAGAGGCAGCTTTAAAATTTAAAATGAATGTTGAAAAAAAAACTTCTGCTTCTGTCAAAGATTCTATTAAGTTGAGTAAAAGTAGTGTTGATTATTTAGCAAGCGTTGCACCGAAATCTAAAAAGACCGTGTTTAAAGTTTCTAAAAAGAATTTGAAAAATATTCCTAAGTATAAAGACAAATCACTGAAAGGGATTCCTAAATTTGTTGCATTGGATGTACCTGCACCAGTGCCTGTAGCACCTAGAATTTATTTGAAAACTGTTGAAGTGCCTAAAGTTGAGTTTGAGGAGTTGGATCCTTGGAATCAAGTTGTATTATTATTAAATCGGTGTAATGAAGCGGTTATAAAAAAGAAATTAGATTATGCTGAGTTTTATTATTCTAAAATTCAACCTTTTTATGAACGTTTAGATGATCATGATAAGAGGTCTGTTTTATATAAAGTTCAGGAATTGCATGTAAGTATTATTGAATTGAGAATGAATAGAGTTAAAAAATTAATTCTTGCTACTTATTGAGCCAACTAATTTCTTCTTCATCAAGTTCTAGTTCTGCTACAACTTTTGGGTCTTGTAAAATCCTTTTTAAATATGGGAATGTATCTTTTTGTGCACGGTGTTTTGAGGTGTGAGTTACTAAGGCGATCTTTTCTGAGATTGATTTTTTCTTTGCATTTCTAACTTTTGCCATCCAGAGTTTTAAGATTCTTGTTGTTCTTGTGTATTCAGGAGATTCAGGATTAGTTTCTTTTTTTGAAGTGGCGATGCCTGCTGTGATTAGAATGTTTATGTAAACTAAAAATCTCCAATGTTGCCATCTTCGGATTCTGCCATTGAATACATCAGCTCTTGAAAGATGATTATATGCTTTTTTTAAATCTTCAGAAGAGTATTCCTTAGGTAAATTTTCATCAAGCCAAAGCATGCATTCGTTTAGGTCTTCGTTGGTTTTGTTGAAAATGTTTATTGTTTCGTTCCATTTTTTACTTTTTAAAATTTTTCTTAAACAAAATATTAAATCTTCTTCTTTGTCCCTTTCAGATTTGTCTTCAGTAGAAATTGTTTTTGTGATACTATAAGTTTGGAGGTCGTTGATTGCGGCTCTTAAATCGCCTTTACTATACTTTGCTATCTCTTGTAAATCTTTTTCTTCGAAAGTGATTCCCTCGGCATTACAAATATTTCTTAGATGATTAATTATTTGGTCTCTTTTTAATGATTGAAATTCTATTAGAATACATTTTTTTCGGAGTTTTGAGAATTTGTCTTCCCAAGGGTCTATGCAAGTTAAAATTGTTAGGTGTTTTGGTTTGGCGATTAATTCTTCAATTGCACCTAGGCCACCTCGATCTTTTGTTCCGGATAAGGCATCAATGTCGTCAACGAGTATTAATTTTCCTTTTGAGAATAAGCTTTGTTGTTGCATTGAACTGCCCAAAATTTGTTGGATACTATCTTTGTTTCTAGCATCAGAAGCGTTTACTTCGAACATTTCTAAACCTAATTCTTTTGATAATGCAATTGCTGCAGAAGTTTTTCCTGTACCTGTTGGTCCATAAACTAGGAATGGTTTTTTTAAGTTTAGAGATTGCCTTAGTTTAATTAATGATTGTTCTTGTCCAATAATTTCTTTAATATACCTTGGCAAGTATTTTTTTGTTAATGGATCCATGAATATTATTTTCTCATTCTGTTTCTTAAGTCTGTTTGTGAAATTCCATCGAAATATCTTACCTCAAATACTCTTGGGGCTTTCATAGCTTCTATCTCTAATCTGCTTGCTAGGTCGTTGAGGTCTCTTGCTGTGACGATTCTAATTGTTGTGGGTGCATTCTTGTTGTTTGTGGCTCTTGTTATTGTTAGGAAATAGCCTTCTTCGTTCTGATGTGCATCAATAGTGTAAGTCATTTTGCAAAGTGTGCCAGTAATGCTTCTAGTTGGATAAATTCGTCTGAACCTTCGACCATTCTGAATTCTATCTCTCCACATTTATCTAACAATTCAATTCTTTTTTCATCAGAAATTGATTCCATTTCTAAGGTTTCTTTTTGGATTTGTTTTAATATGTCTATCCCTGATAACCCATGCTTAAGCATTGTATCTAATAGTAATCCTCTTGCTTGGATGAATCTTTTATTGATCGCTAATTTTAAAATATCTTGTATCTCTTTTGGTTCAGCTGCAGAAACTAATGAATAAACTAATTCCTCAGTAATATTGTGGTCTATTGATGAACAACTTTGTAAGATGTTTGTTATTTTTCGTACATCGCCGTTACTTAGATCGACTAATGCTTCAATGGAATTGTCGTCAACTTTTAGTTCTTCTCTTGTAGCGATCTTTACAATGTAATCTTTGATATCTTCTTTGTTTAAAGGTTTGAATCTGAAAATTGTACATCTACTTTGAATTGGGTCAATTATCTTTGAAGAATAATTACAGGATAATACAAATCTTGTTGATGTTACAAAGTTCTCCATTGTTCTACGAAGTGCTTGTTGGGCTTCTTTTGTTAATGAATCACATTCATCTAAGAAAATAATTTTGAAAGGAACATTTCCTAAGCCTCTGGTCTTTGCGAATTCTTTGATAGTGTTTCTAACAACATCTATTCCTCTTTCATCAGATGCGTTTAATTCTAAAAAGTTGTTTTTCCAAGTATCATGGAATAATTCTTTTGCTATTACTAATGCAATGGTTGATTTACCAACACCTGCTGGGCCCGCTAGAAGAATGTGGGGCATATTTTTTTGGTCAACAAATGCTTTAATTCGTTCAACTATCTTTTTTTGGCCTTTAATATCTTCAAATGTTTGTGGCCTATATTTCTCTGTCCAAATTGTAGAATCTGTCATAATTTAATAAAAAAGAAAATTATTTATAAATTTTTAGATTATCTATTCTTCGTCTTCGTCATCAGTGTAACTTTGGTCGTCTGAAGCTTCTTCATCTGATGTTTCTTCAGTTGATTCTTCATCTGATGTTTCTTCAGTTGATTCTTCGGATTTCTCTGAACCTTCACCAATAACTTCTGCGAAAGCCATTTTCTTTAAGACTCTTGTGATCTTAACTCTTACTTTGTCACCTTGTTTAACACCAGGAATGATTACTACAAAGTTATTTACTTTAGCAATACCATCGCCTTTTGCGCCAGTACTTTCAATAGTTACTTCCATTTCGTCTCCCTGTTCTACAGGTTTTCTAAATCTGTCATTATTCATCATTTTTTCTTTAACTCCTTAATTTTAGTGATTTAAAGGGGTTTTATAGAATTTATAAGGGTTTTGGTGACTCTTTTTTTGGGTTCGAAAATTTTTTCTATTCCTAAAGCTAAGCTAAAACCTGCGGCATATGCTAGAAAGTCTTTTGGATCAAATACTCCTGCTCCTGGACCTAGATCTGTTAATTCTGATAAAGTTACTATTGTTCCCCAAGTGAATAGTGTGGCTTTTTTTGAAGCATATCCTCTTGTTATGAAATATAATCCAAAAGGTGTGAATACATCTGAACCATATGAATTGAGATAGTGTTCTAATTTGGGATTATTATATTCTTCTCTGCTTAATATGCCACCTAAAGTACCTAAGCCTCCAAAAACTACATGGTACCATTTTATTTTTTCATCAATGTTAAAATTTGATAATTTCATTTTTTGAAAACGCCCCAACATAAGTATGGGATTTTATTTTTGTTTTCTTTGTATAAAGTTATTTTTCCGCCTTTTTTAACATTGAATGCTGCGAATGGACCCATTCCGGATCTTAAAAAATAGTCGCCTTCTTTCCAGTTTTTTGCGGTTTTAGAAAGATAATCAGTGAATTCTTTTTTTGATTTAACGAATTCTTTTTTTAATTTAAGTTTAGGATTTGCTTTGTAGACTACAGAAAACTCGGGTCGAATTTGCATAACCAGCATCGGTTTTTCTATCATATCTTCCATATATCAATTCCTATCACCTCTAATATAAATTAGGTAAGAGGGTTGTTTATAAACCTTTTGGTATATATCTTAGAGTCGCTATTTTGGGCAAATTATTTAAAACAAAATGATCTATTGTTTGGATATGATTTGTTCTCAGGGGTCCATAACAATTGAAAGAGGAATTGCCATTTTGAAGCATAGATGGAAAAATGAGAATAAAGTTAGTATTTATAAAAAAAATAATATTAGAGCTTTTTTGAGAATTTCTGGTTGTTCTTTAGTTAATAAAATTAAAAATTTAGATAGAAATGAAAGAAGAGTTGAAATTGTGTTTGAAAAGAAAAATAATAATTGGTCTTTGTTGTTAAAAAGAAATAAAAATGGAAAAGTTCTTCAAATTTTAATTACTGATTTTTGTAAAAATTGGGAAGAAAATATTTGCAGTCAACTTGAGGGAATGGAAAATAGCAAATTATTTAAAGTAAAGGAGAAGAATTTTTTTAGTAATGGTAGAGTTTAATACTTATCAAATTGAAAAAGAAATTTTATTGTATTGGAATAAAAAAGGAATATTTGATAAGCTTAGAAAACAAAATTCCAAAAATCCTAATTGGTCTTTTATTGATGGACCTATAACTGCTAATAATCCCATGGGTGTTCATCATGGTTGGGGTAGAACTCTAAAAGATGTTTTTCAAAGATATCATGCAATGAGAGGCAGTGAACAGAGATTTCAAAATGGATTTGATTGTCAAGGTTTATGGCTTGAAGTTGAAACTGAAAAAGATTTAGGTTTTAATTCCAAAAGTGATATTGAAAATTATGGTTTAGATAAATTTTCCAAAGCTTGTAGAAATAGAGTTGAAAAATATTCTGCTATTCAAACAGAACAATCTAAAATGTTAGGGCAATGGATGGATTGGGGTAATGATTATTATACTATGGATGATCATAATATTACTTCTATTTGGCATTTTTTGAAAGTTTGTAATGATAAAGGTTGGTTATACAAAGGAAAGAGAATTTTGCCTTGGTGTATAAGATGTGGTACTTCTTCTAGTAAACATGAAATGAGTGATGAAGGTTATGCTGATATTGTTCATCCTTCTGTTTATATTAAAGCTAAAATTAAAAAAAGAGAAAATGAATATTTATTGATTTGGACTACAACTGAATGGACATTATCAAGTAATGTTGCAGCAGCAGTAAATCCAGAAGTTGATTATGTTAAAGCAAAATATGGTGGAGATATATATTATATTTCTGAAGCTGTTGCAGGAAAATTAGATGAAGATGGGGATTATGAAATTTTAGAAAGGTTAAAGGGAAAAGATTTGATTGGTTGGGAATATGAAAATTTCTATCCTGAGTTTGAAATTCAAAAAGATGTAAAACCTAAAGTAGTTGAATGGAAGGAAGTTGGAGATAAAGATGGAACTGGGATTGTTCATATTGCTCCAAGTTGTGGAGAGGAAGATTTTGAGTTAGGTAAGCAATTAAAATTGAAAATGTTAAATTGTGCACTTGATGATTTTGGGAATTACAATCCTGGTTTTGGAAGTTATTCTGGAAGAAATGTCTATGAATTGAAAAAACTTATTGTTGAAGATTTAGATGCTAGAGGATTATTATTCAAAATTGAAAATTATAAACATAGATATCCTATTTGTTGGAGATGTAAATCAGAATTAGTTTTTAGAATGGACTCTTCATGGTTTATTTCTTGTGATGAGATTCGTCCAAAAATGAAATCTGAAGCTGCAAAAGTTCATTGGTATCCAGAGTATGTTGGGAAATTAATGCAAAATTGGTTAGATAATATGGATGATTGGAATATTTCTAGAAGAAGATTTTGGGGTTTACCTTTGATGTTTTATGAATGTAATCATTGTAAAAAAAATACCATTGTTGGTTCTCTTGAAGAATTAAAAAAATTGGCTGTGAATAAAAAATTAGTTGAGGAATTACCGGAATTACATAGACCTTGGATTGATGAAATTAAAATTAAATGTTCTTGTGGTCATGAAGTTCAAAGAATTACTGATGTTGGAGATTGTTGGTTAGATGCAGGTATTGTTCCTTATTCAACTTTAAATTATTTTGAAGATAAAGCTTATTGGAAGAAATGGTTCCCTGCTCAATTAGAAATTGAATGTAGAACTCAAGTTAGATTATGGTTCTATGCCCAATTGTTTATGTCTGTTGCATTAGAAGGTGTAGCCCCGTATAAAAATATTCTTTGTTACGAGGAGGTTAAGGATGAGAAAGGAGAATCTATGCATAAGAGCAAAGGGAATGCTATTTGGTTTGATGAAGCTGTCCAAAAAATGGGGGCAGATGTAATGAGGTGGCAATATTGTAGTCAAAATCCACAATTTGATTTATGTTTTGGTTATGGCCCTGCAAAAGAAATTCAAAGACAACTTTTAGTTATCAATAATTTAGCTACCTATGTAAAACTGAATTGTAATGGAAGAGGAAACACAAATAGTAATGATCCTGTTTGTAAGTGGATTCTTTCTAGAAGAGAAAATTTGAAGAAAAATGTTACACAATATTTAGATGATCTTGAATATCATAAAGCAATTGCTGAAATTAAAACTTTTATTTTATTTGATTTATCTAAAACTTTTGTTCAAGCAATTAGATCAGATTTAGAGGATCCAAGTATCCAAAAAGTATTATATGATTCATATTTTGATGCTATTACTTTATTAGCTCCATTTTTACCTTTTTTAACAGAAAAAATTAATTTAGATTTATTTGATTTAGAATCTATCCATTTAATTTCTTGGCCAAAGTATGATGAAAAATTAATTAATGAAGAATTAGAGTGATGTTAATTTAGATGAAGAAATTGTTGGATTGATTTCAAAACAATTGAATGTTAAAACTATTGATTATAGTCAAGGTAAAGAAATTTCTGTTAAATTAGATTTTACTATGACTAAAGATTTAGAAGAAGAAGGATTTGCTAGAGAAGTAATGAGGAAGGTTCAAGCTCTAAGGAAAGAAGCTGGATTGAATAGGGATGATCGGATTAGATTATATTTGAAGTTTGAAGTTGATCTTAAGCATTGGAAAAATATGATTGTAGAGAGATGTGGGGCTGTTGAAATTAATTTTGGAGCTGAAACTTTGGATAAAGGTGCTTCTGTTGTTGGTGATATTAAAAAGAAGAAGTTTGTTATTGGGATTGAAAAGGTTAATAAATAGGTGAAAAATTTTTATTTTTATGGCTGGATATTCACAATTATTCTTTGAAGGAACTGCTGAGGATTTTGAAAGAATGTCGGTTAGAGAATTTGATAGAAGGTTTGGTCCAAGTGCTGTTAAGGCTTTGTGTCCATTAGATCATCATGTAATTACATCGTCGATTGAGCTCGGTAAGGGGATTAATTATGGATGTATTTGTTGTGGAACTAGATATTTTTTTCCGTTTACAAATAAACGTATGGAATTTTTTGCAAGATCACGTTTAATATTTTTAGAAGAATTAGAAGAAAATTTAAGATCTGATGATATTCAAAAACGAACTCTTCATGTTATTATTGATAAAGCTCATAGTTATTGTTTTTAAATTTGTAAAATTGTTATTGAATATTTATGTGGTTATAGTAATATAAGCTTGAAGGTGAAATTAAAGTTAAGAAGTTTTTTACCGGATTCTAGAAAAATATAATGGATATCTAAGGGCTTCTTTTGATAAAGCCGTTATATCTTGATTAAGTGTATTTTGAATAACTCTACAAGAACAAGTTCTGCGCCAATAATCGCCTTTATTTTTTATTGGATGTAATCTTTCATCATTAAATGGGTGGGCTAATCTTAGATGGCCTGAAGTGGTTAGGTCTTCTAGACATCTAGCAAATGCAATTGGTGTTAAATGATTTGATAATTGATCGCCTTTATTTAATTTAGATTTTAAATATTCCCCATATAATGCAAACCAATGAGCACTTGTAGAATCTTCGCAAGTTTTTTGAATTATACCGTCTTCAAATAATCTATCTAAATCCGAAAGAATTCCGTTTTGTTCTTTTAAATAGGTTGTTTTTTTAACTCTAACTTCTTGTGGAACAAGGGGATTATACCCACATTCAAATAATAATCTCAAGATTATATCATCATTAATTACTTCTATATCTGAATATTCTTTTGTCATTTATTTTCTTTTTTAGTTTTTATTTTTAAATCTATCTTTATAGAAAGAATATTTTATTAGTCTCTAATTAGAGACAAGTAGTTTATAAATAGGTTTATAAAGGATTATTTATTAGTTAGGACTTGTAAAATAGCGATTGGAGGCTATAATATGGTGGCAAAGAAAGAAATCAAGATTGTAAATATTGTTGCAACTTCTAGTTTGGAAAGACCTATTCCATTAGTAAAGTTAGCAGAAGCATTACCTAATACTGAATATAACCCTGAACAGTTTCCAGGTTTAGTTATGAGAATTAAAGAACCTAAAACATCAGCATTAATTTTCAGTTCTGGAAAAATTGTTTGTACTGGAGCAAAATCCATGCAGATTGTTAAAGAATCAATTGATATGATTATTAAAAATGTTGAAAAGATTAAAGTTAAAATTACTGTTCAACCAAAATTTACAGTGCAGAACTTAGTTGCTGCTGGATCTATTGGGTTGGATTTGAATCTAAACGCTTTGGCTGTTCAATTAACAAACACTGAATACGAACCTGAGCAATTTCCTGGCCTTGTGTATAAACTTCCTGGAACTCGTGCTACATTCTTGTTGTTCAGTAACGGAAAAATTGTTTGTACTGGAACAAGATCAGAGAGTAAATTGCATGAAGCAGTTGACTTGTTGATAAAAGAACTTGCTAAGATTGGGTATAAGTGAATCCTTTTTGTAAAAGCATTCATGGAAAAACTAAAAAAGTTGGATCAAAAACATGAAAGATGAAATATCTCAATTTCTGAGTGAGAGAAGATATAATGATGATTCTGGAGAACTTTGTAATCTTTTAGAATTGGGAGAGTATAGTACAGGGCCTTTGGGTTTTATTTTTACGAGTTTATTATGGTATGGTGTTATGGCTAGTGGAATTTATTATTCAAATGAAAAATCTCTTGGGGGTTTAGAAGTTAAGGTTGAATCTAATGAAAAGTAAGAAACAATTCAAAGGAAGAGATGCAGTTGCTGTTGCAGTTATTTGGTCTGCTGTATATTTGTTTGTAACTTATTTATTGAATAAAACTGTTACTTCTGAGAATGTTTTGATTATGCTTATTGGATTAGTAATCTTTTTTATTATTACAATTATTTTAAGGAATGGTTGGTAAGAATGGAAAATAATCTTCTTTGAATGAGACTAGTTTTTAGCTAATGTTTATGGTATGTTTTTTGCTCCCAGTTGTTGTTTCTATACAGTAGTTAAGTTTATATACCTGTTAGGGGCTTAAAAAATATAGAATGGAATTTGTTTATTTAACTCGGCATGGAAGAACTTATGTTAATGAATTGTGGAGTCTATTAAGTCCAAATAGTCGGAATCTTTTAAGAGGAAATCCTCATGATGGAATTAGTAAAGAACAATTAATGGGACTTATTTCTGATGATGATCAAACTGAAAGGTTTATTGCTAGAAATGGAGTTAAGGATTCTGATTTCCCAATTTTTCCTTTTTCTTTGAGTCAGTATGGTTCTGTACAAGCAAATGTCCTAGGGAGATATTTAGCTTCAAGAACGGATATTACAAAAGGTGTTGTGCCAACAAAAGCAAGTAAGAGGATCTTTAGAAATGAGCAGACTGCTAAATTAATTCAAAAGGGTATGGGTCGAGAGTTTGGTTTTTATGGCCCTGATGCCTTAACTGAAAAATTAGGTTATGATTATGCTAATGGTAGTAATGGGGATTCCTTTGATTTTATTCGAGAAATGATGCTTAGTCTTGGAGGTTATATTTTTGTTTTAAATGGAGGATTATTAGAGCGTCTTGTTGGTTCTTGTGGTGAGGATTTAGAGTTTTTTGATAATTGTGGTTTGGTGGTATTAAATAATAATCGTAGAAGATTATCTATTGGGCAAGGTTATCTTAGTAATGAACAACTTAAAGAAAGGTTATAGGAATCTTTTTAAGATTTAGTTTCATTTGAATGTGTATGATTATCTTAGATTATATTAAGAATGAGAAATGGTTTCAAGGAGTTAGGGCCGAGGTTAGTTTATTGATGTTTTCTTTGAAGGTTGAAGGGCAAAGAGAGTTGATGAAGAAAAGTTATGGTATAGATTTTATTGAATGTTTATTATGTCCCTCTAAAAAAAATATTTTAATAAGAATTTTTAACTCAACTCAAGCTAAAGAATTTCATTCTTATTCTCTAAAGCAAATTAAGAAGGATGAAAATATTATTAAAGTTTTTTTAAAGAAAGATAAATTACTCTGGAAAGAAATTATTCTTCTATGTAATAAATTAAAAGAATCTTGTAAAAAGAATGATTCTGGAAATGCTAAGGATTTGTTTGTTGAAATTTGTGAAAAATATAAAGAGTATGGGGTACATTTTTTTGTATTATTCTCACTAGGGATGAAGCTTACTGAAGTTGGGGCTAAGGGAAAAAGTCTTTTAAAAATGCATGATAAATGGAGAAATAGTGTTGTTTTTGGAGAAGAAAAATTAGGTGAGGCTATTTGGTATTTTCTACAATTCTATTTGGGAGTTAAGAACCCTAAAGATTTTATGGGCTATTTGACTTATGAAGAACTATTAAAATCCCTTGGTGATAAAAAGGGTGTTAACAAATTAATTAGTAAAAGAAAAAAGGATGATTATATCTTTTTGGGTCTAAGAAAAAAATCTGAAGTTATTGATGATGTTAGAACTATTGAAGATGTCAGTACTCATTTTAATGAATTATTTGAGAAGAAAGTTATTAATGATTTAATTGAGGGGAGAGTGACATATGCTTCTGATGAAATTATTAATGGCGAAGTTGTTCTGGTAAAAAATAAGGAAGAATTGAAAGGAAATTATAAAGGTAAGATTTTAGTGGCTATACAAACTACGCCACATTTTGTGCCATATTTAAATGGTGTTAAAGCAATCATTACTGATGAGGGGGGAGTTACGTCACATGCAGCGATCATTAGCAGAGAATTTAAGATTCCTGCAATAGTTGGAACACAAATTGCTACAAAAGTTTTGAAGACTGGAGATATAGTTGAAATTACATTTAAAGAAGGAAAAGTGAAAAAGATTGATAAGAAATAATTTTTGAAAATCTTTTAAGCAAAGTGCAAATATTTCGGAAATTTGAGGAATAGATTTATTAAGGATATTTTGAATGTTGATTTTATGGCAGAAAAGAAATCTTTGATTGTATTTCAAGATAGTAAAATTAGAAGAACTTGGTATAAAGATGAATGGTGGTTTGTTGTTGAAGATATTGTTTTTGCTTTGACAGATTCTGTTGATATAAAGCAGTATATTAATCGAATGAGACAAAGAGATGAAGAACTTGCAAAAGGGTGAGTACAATTTGTACATACCCTATCAATATTAACTTCTGGTGGAAAACAAAATATGAATTGTGCAAATTCAGAAGGAATATTTAATAATGTGAAAAACAGAAAAGTTTATATATAAAAGGGATTTTAATATTAAAAGCTATTTTAGGAGAAGAAATGGAAGTTGCTATAACAAAAATGTCAGAAAATGGTCAAGTAGTTATTCCTGTTGAAGTTAGAAAGGATGCTGGTTTAGAACCTTCAGTAAAATTTTTGGTTTTTAATGAAGGAGGAAATATTTTATTAAAAGTAATTAGAAAAGAAACTTTGAATAAAGATATTAAGTTATTAGAAATGATTGAAAGAAGTGAAGAGCAAATAAAAAGAGGAAAATTTGTGAAAGTTGATGTTTCAATTAATGATAAAGAAATGGATGATCTTTTAATGGGTGTTTAAATTGGAAATAATCTTTTCTGAGGAATTTAGAAAGGATTTTAAAAAAATTAAAGATAAAACTTTACGTTTAAGAATTCTTAAACAATTAAAGAAAATTGCTGATCTGCCTGAAGTTGGTAAACCTTTGAAGTATGAATTAAAGAACCATAGAAGTATTCGAATTCCTCCTTTTCGTATTATTTATAGATTCGAAGAAAATAGAATTATTATTAATTGTTTTGATCATAGAAAAGATGTGTATGATTGATTTTAGTAAATTTTTATAATAGTTGTAAAATAATCATTAAAAAATAGTTTTCTTAAAACAAATTCCGAATATCTTTCGGAAAAACAACACAAATCTTTATATTCAATAATTCTATTCCTGGACTTATGACCATTGATGCAGCTGATCAAATAGAAAAATTTCAGGAATTTGTTGAGCAGAGTTATCAGAAGCAATTGCATGAGAATTTGTCAAAAGGGCATAATTTTATCGTTTTAGATTTTTTTGAGTTGACTAAGTTTGATCCGAAATTGGCTGATCAGTTGCTAGAAGAGCCTGAAGAGACTTTGAAGGCTGCTGAGATGGCTTTGGAGCAGTTTGATGTAAAAAAAGGGTTCAGGGTTAGGTTTAAAGGGTTGCCTAAGTCTCAGGAAATTTATATTAAAAATTTGAGAAGTAAGCATTTGAATAAGTTCATTGCAATGGAAGGAATCATTAGACAGAGTTCTGAAGTTCGGCCACAAGCAGTAAGTGCGAAGTTTGAGTGTCCGTCATGTGGGAATACTATTACAATGCCGCAAATAGATGCGAACTTTAGAGAGCCTTCAAGATGTTCATGTGGGAGAAAAGGGAAGTTTAGGTTATTATCAAAAGAATTAGTGGATGTACAAAGAATTGTTATTGAAGAATCACCAGAGAATTTAGAGGGTGGGGCGCAACCGAAAAGAATGCAGATTTTTTTGAGGGAAGATTTAGTAGAACCTAAGATGGAGAAAAGGACAACTCCAGGAACAAGGGTTATTGTTAATGGGTTGATGTTTGAGATTCCTGTGCCAACTAAAACTGGTGGGACTTCAACTAGGTTTGATTTAGGTGTTAATGGGAATTTTGTTGAGCCTGTTGAGGAAGATTATTCTGAGATTAATATTAGTCCTGAAGATGAATTGGAAATTAAAAAATTGGCTAAAGATAAAAAGATTTTTGATAGGTTAATTGCGAGCATTGCGCCATCTATTTATGGGCATACTAAAATCAAGGAAGCTATTCTATTGCAAATGTTTGGGGGGATTAGAAAAATTAAAGCAGATCAAACTATTGTTAGAGGAGATTTGCATGTATTATTAGTCGGGGATCCTGGGTGTATTGTTGGGGATTCTAAAGTTGCGTTGTTTGATAATGGGATGGAAAAAATTCAGAATTTGGGGAAAAATCATTTGGAGAAGATGAATTTGAAACTTGCTTGTGTAAATGAAGAAGGTTTTGATTATGCAAAGGTGTTCCATAAATATGAAAGAAAATTAGTTTTGAAAGTAACAACTGAAACTGGTAAGCAATTGACTTGTACTTTGGATCATCCCTTGTTAAGTAAAGAAGGATGGAAACGTGCTGATTGTTTGAATCTTAGTGAAGAAATTAAAGTTGCTTCTGTAATAAAAAATAATGTTAAGGATTATGTAAAAACTAATTTTAATTTTGTTAAGAAAATTTCTGGAGTTTTGAAAGAAGTTCGGTTACCTGAAGAAGTGACTCCAGAGTTGGCTGCATTATATGGGTATATTATTGGTGATGGGAATGTGCACCCTAATGGGTATAGGGTTACGTGTTATGTTGCTGATACTGAACAAGAATTGATGGAACCTTTGAATAAATTATGGAAAGATGTTTTTGATATTGAAACATATTATTCTGTAAGAACTCCTAAAATCAGTATGATTCAAAATATTGATGGATATTTCTACTCAACAAGTTCATTTAATTGAAGCTAATAGTAAACATATTGCTCAATCTTTAAGTTTTCTTTCTGAAAAAAAAGTACCACAAAGTATTTTCCAAAGTCCAAACATTGTTGTTGCATCATTCTTGAGATGGTTGTTTGAAGCTGATGGATGTGCATTTGGAAATGGTAGAGGAAGAACATCAATTCAATTAAAATCCAGATATAGTGAATTGCTTAAGGATGTTCAATTATTGCTTTTGTATTTTGGAATACAATCTAGAATTATTGAGGATAACTTATGTATACGCAGAGCTTTTGATATGATATTGGATTTGTTTCTGAAAAAAAGAATAATGCTTTATTGAAAGTTAAAGAAGTAATTAATCAAAGAGAAAGAAAAAGGAAAGGTTATCAAGAATGGGAAAAAATTGTTTCAATTGATTTTGCTGGAGTAAAAGATGTTTATGATTTTGAAGTCCCTGAAAGTCATATGTTTATTGCAAATGGGATTGTTTCACATAATTGTGGAAAAAGTCAAATGTTAACATTTGTTGATAAAACTGCGCCTAAGTCTAGGTATGTTGCTGGACGAAGTGCGTCTGGAGCTGGGCTTACAGCGTCTGTTGTTAAGGATGAATTTTTAAGAGGTTGGGCTTTGGAAGCAGGAGCTATGGTATTAGCAGATAAAGGAATTTTAGTTTTAGATGAGATGGATAAAATTTCTAAAGAAGATACTTCAGCTTTACACGAGGCGATGGAACAACAGCAAATTTCTATTGCGAAGGCTAACATACAGGCTACTTTACGAACTCAAACTTCTATACTTGCTGCTGCAAACCCAAAGATGGGAAGATTTGATCCATTTACACCCATTCCAAATCAGATTGATATGCCGCCTGCTTTGATTAACAGGTTTGATTTAATTTTTGTAATGAGAGATTTACCAAATAAAGAAATTGATGCAAATATTGCTTCTAAAGTTTTGGAGTCACACTCGTATAAAGATTCACCTCCGGAAATCAGTGGAAAATTGTTGAGAAAATATATTGCTTATACTCGACAAAGAATTTCACCTAAATTAACTGAAGCTGCTGTTGATGTAATTAGAACATTTTATGTAGAATTGCGTTCATCTGGGTCTGAGGGAGATTCTTCTATTAAATCCATTCCTATTTCTGCTAGGCAATTAGAGGCTGTTGTTAGATTGGCTGAGGCTTCTGCGAGAATTAAATTAAAAGCGACCGTTGATGAAGAAGATGCTATCAGAGGGATTAATTTATTGAGAGGTTGTATGAATGAAATTGGTGTTGATCCGGATACTGGGAAGATTGATATTGATCGAATGACCACTGGGATTAGTGCTTCCGTGCGTGGAAGAATATTAGATGTTCGTGATATTTTGTATGAATTATCTGAAGAGAAAATGGGTGGGCCAATTAATATTGAAGATGATTTGAAGCCTAAAGTTTTTGAGAAAGGAATTACTGAAAGGAAACTTGAAGAAGTTGTTGATGCTTTGAAAAAGAATGGGGATTTCTTTGAGCCTAAGAAAGGTTGGTTACAGAAAATTTAGAGAAGTTATTTAAGTTTTAATTTTATTATTTGATTATGGTTTTTTCAGTTGCGTTTAAAGAGGATAAAGTTATTGAGGAATCTTTTGAGAAGTTTACTAAAGAGTTTGAAGAGTTTTATAATATTCGTGAAGCGTATTCTAAACCTCAAATTTTTATTTTAGAAAATAGGGAGTCTGTAAATCAGATGTTAAAGAGGATAACCCCAGATTGGTTAGTTGGGTGGGCTGAAAGGAAGAATGTTTATATCTTGGAGAAGTCTGCGTTTGTTAAAGAAATTAATGATGAAGATTATGCAAAATTAATCAAACATGAGTTGAATCATTGTTATTTTTATATGGTTTCTAATTATTGTGATAAACCTAGATGGTTATTTGAGGGGATTGCGATATATTTGTCTGGGCAGTTGGATAAAAGGCTTAAGCCGGATGTTTATAAGAATTTTTTGAATTATTATGATAATTCTGATGATAATGTTTACAAAGAATCTGGGTTTGCTGTAGAATTTTTGATAAAATATTATGGAAAACCTAAATTTTTAGAGTTGATTAGAGGATTAAAATATATTGCTTCAAAGGAAAAATTTGTGCTTTTATTCAAAGAAGTATATGGGTTTGATTTGAAGTATGATAATTTTAAGGTGTGAAAAGATTTTTATAGTCTCTATGATTTGTTTTGTTTATGTATGATGTTGTAATAATCGGTAGTGGTATCGCAGGATTGAATGCGGGGCTTTATGCAGCTCGGGCTTCTTTGAAAGTGTTAATTATTGGGAGTGAGTTAGGTGGAAATCTAAATCGGACTCATAAAATTGATAATTGGATTGGTGAACCTGGAATTTCTGGATTGAAACTTTTGGATAAGAGTATAAAACATGCAAAACAGTTTGGTGTAGAGATTGTTGATGATGAAGTTACTTCGGTTATTCCAAATGGTGAAAATTTTAGTTTAGTTTGTAGAAAACAGTATGAAGCGAAAACGGTTATTTTTGCTAATGGTATGCAAAATCGTCAATTAAATATTAAAGGTGAGGACCATTTTTTAGGTAGTGGTGTACATTATTGTTATACTTGTGATGGGCCTTTTTATAAAAACAAAGTTGTTGCAGTAATCGGTGGTGGAGATTCTGCAATCCTGGCTGCATTGTTTATGGATGCATTTGCTTCGAAAGTTTATTTGATTAATAAAAATGAAAAATGTAAAGCAGAGGAAGTTTTGCTTAAGAAAATGAAAGCTATGAAAAAATTAGAAATATTGAATAAAACTAATGTTCTTGAAGTAAAGGGGAAAAAGTTTGTTGAAACAATTATACTTGATAATAAGACTGAGTTGAAGGTTGATGGTATTTTTGTTGAAATTGGGGCTGTGCCCATGGTTAATCTTACAAAAGATTTGGGGTTGAAATTGGATGATAAACAATTTATTATTGTTGATAAGGAAATGAGAACAAATGTTCCTGGAATCTATGCTGCTGGTGATATAACCAATTGTACTATGGTAAAGCAGTATATAACTGCGGCTGCACAAGGGGCTATTGCGGCAAAATCTGTGTTTAGCTTTTTAAAGACAAAATAGAGCTGAAAGTATACAATTATTTATAAATTATGTTTGAGAAATTCTTGTTATGGATAATTTCCCTAAGAGACAAACTGCGTATAAATTTTGGATTAAGGATTTGTATTCTGGTATTCCGAAGGTTGATGAAACGACTCAGTTGAAAGCTTTTGAAGTTAGAGGGAAGAGTGTTGTGAGAGTGAATGTTTTAGGGAATATTATTGATACTTCTGTTCAAGATAATTATGGAAGTATGACTATTGATGATGGATCTGCACAAATTAGATTGAAAGTTTGGAATGATGATGTTGAATTAATGAAAGAAAAACAGGTTGGGGATTTTGTAATGATTATTGGGAGATTATCCGATTTTAATAATGAAAGATATGTAAGACCTGAGATAATCAGAAATATGAGTTTTGATTGGGCTTTACTAAGAAACTTAGAGTTGAATCATGAGTATGGTGCCCCTTCTAGAGAAGAAAAAATTATCTTGAAGAAAGAAGAATCTGTGCCGGATGAAGTGGAGCCGACTTTGAGGGCTAGAGAAATTATTTTGAATACTATTGAAAAGAATGAGGAAGCTAGTGAGGATGATTTAGTTAGTGCTTGCGGAATCGCTAAAGATAAAGTTATGTTTGCTTTGTATGAACTTTTAAAAGAGGGAGAGGTTTTCTCGCCGAAGAAAGGGTATTATAGTTTAGTTTGAACATTGTATGCAATTATTGAAAATGCGCAAGCAATGTTTAAAGAATTTAGTTTGTTTGACATAGGGATGGTTATTTGGATTTCACAGTGTTTAATAATTTCTTTTGGTAAACCTCTTTCGTTTCCGAATATAATTAAATCAGATTCTTTGGGAGTAAATTTTTCTAATTCTATTGAATTATCGTCATTACAAACTGATGCTATTTTTCGTCCAGAATATTGTTTTAAAAATTCTTCGAGGTTTTCTAAGACTATTAATTCTATATTGCTAATAGTTCCTTGAGAGGTATTTGTGATTTGTTTTATTTTTTTTGTAAGTAAATCTTTAGGGTCTGTCAAATAGATTTTTTTAATGTTTAGGCCTACTGCGGTTCTAATAATCATTCCTAGATTCTTTGATTGTTGGATTTGATAAAGTAAAACTTGCATAGGTTTGAGAATAAATACGTATAAATAAGGCTTTTGAAAAGGTTTAAATAGTGTCTATTTTTCTTTAATTCTATGAATTATGAAGAAATGTTAAAGAAAGCGAAAGAGTCTTTGCCGAAGGTACAAAACAAGTGTGAAAGGTTTGAAATGCCGAAGGTTAAAGGACATGTTGAAGGTAATAGGACTATTATTATTAATATTTTTGCGATTGCAGATCAAATTTCTAGGCCTGCGGATCATATTTTGAAATTTTTACAAAGAGAATTAGCGACTCCTGGTTTTTTTCAGGATAAAAGGTTAGTTTTTGGAAGAAAATTGACTTCATCTATGATTAATGATAAGTTGCATAAGTATGTGCAAACTTTTGTATTATGTGATCAATGTTGTAAACCGGATACTAAATTGTTAGAAGAAGAGGGAAAGTTGATTAAGAAGTGTATGGCTTGTGGAACAAAGAGTCCTGTATTAGCTAAAATTTAAAAGATGATTTCAATAAAATTTCATGAGACTGTTGTAGCCTGTTGTGATGTTGAATTAATTGGGAAAAGTTTTGAAGAAGATAAATTATCCTTGAATGTTTCTGAGATTTTTTATAAAGGTGAATTGTTTGATGAAGAATCTGCAATAAAAGTTATGAGTGAAGCTAGAAATTTGAGTTTAGTTGGAGAGAATACTATCGGACTCGCTTTGAGAGAAGGGTTTATTAATGAAGAAGATATAATTTATATTCAAGGAGTTCCACATGTCCAAGTCTACCTTTGCGAATAATCCAAAATATTTTGAGGCGATCATTCAGCTAAGACCTTATGATGATGAAGTTTTTGAATTTATTAAAGGGGATATTAAGAGAACAAAAACAGATACAATTTTTATTTCTAAGGTTGAACAATTAAAAACTGGGGTTGATATATACATTAGTTCTCAAAGATATGCTAGAAGTCTAGGGCAGAAATTGAAGAGAGCATTTAGAGATTGGACTTTGTTGATTACAAAGAAGTTTCAAACTGCAAGTCGTTTAGAATCAAAAGTGCTTTCTCGGGCTACGGTTTGTTTTAGGAAAAATGAAGAAAGAAGAGTTTCCGAAGATTAAAGGGAAGTTAATTCTCGCGCCTATGGCTGGTGTGACGAATGTTGCTTTTAGAATTTTGTGTAAGAAATTGGGTGCTGGGATTTGTTATACTGAGTTTTTTCATACTGATGCGTTACAGAAGGGGAATGTTTTTGATGTTGTTAAGGAAGAGAGGCCAGTTGTTACTCAAATTTTTGGGAATGATGAAAATAAATTATATGAAGCTGCGAAAAGTTTGGTTGGAAAAACTGATGTTGTTGATTTGAATATTGGATGTCCTGCGCCGAAGGTTATTGGTTTAGGTTCGGGTGCGGCATTGTTAAAAGATTTGAAAAAGGTTGAAAGTATTTTGAAGAAATTAAGCACATTGAATATTCCTATTAGTTGTAAAATTCGTTTAGGGGTTAATGAAAAAAATATTGTTGCATTGGAACTTGCTAAAATTGCTGATAAATATTGTTGTGCGATTGCAGTGCATGCACGAACTTTAGAGCAAGGTTATTCGGGAAAAGCCGATTGGAGTTATATTAAGAAAATCAAAGAAAGTGTTTCTATATCTGTGATTGGTAATGGGGATATCGATAAGGTTGAAGATGTAAAAAGGATGATTGATCAAACTGGTTGTGATTATGTTATGGTTGGGAGGCGGGCTATGAAGGATCCATTCTTTTTTCGTCGTGTGAATCATTATTTGAAGACTGGGATCATATTGCCTGAAGAAAGTTTTGAAGAAAAAATGAAATTATTATTGGAGTATTTGAAATTATGTAAAAAATATGATTGTTTTGAAGTGAACAATTTCAAATTTTTGTTTGTGCAATTTTCTAGAGGATATAAGAATAGTTCTAAGCTCAGAGTTGAAGTTTCTAAAATTAAAAATGTTGAAGAATTACTGCACAAAATCAAAGAATTATGCTGATTAACCTTTAAGTAAGGTTTATAAAAAGAGAATAATAAATTTAGGGTAGATGAATAAGAAACGTGAAGAAGAAGCAAAAATACAGCAACAACAACAAGAAATTATGAGAGTAAAGTTGCCGCGTGGTAATCAATCAATTGGTGTTGTTGAATCTAGACTTGGAAATGGAAGAATGAGAGTCAGATGCTTTGATGGGAAAACTAGAGTTTGTAGAATCCCTGGTGCTATGAAAAGAAATCTTTGGGTTCGAGAGAATGATGTTGTTTTAGTTGAACCTTGGGAGTATGGCGGAGAAGATAAAGGGGATGTTATTTACAAATATAGGGCTTCACAAGTTGAGTTTTTAAGAAGAAAAGGTTTAATCAAAGAAGTTACAGTTGATTTAGAAGAGTTCTAAAGTTTTATATATCTCTAAAGTTATCATTGGTTTTATGTCTAAGAATAAATTTATTGCATATGAAAATGTTTTTGATGAAGCTACTCTTAGGGGGCTCTTTAAGTTATCTGGGCAAGGATATTTTGAAGAAATTGAAGGACCGATATCTACTGGTAAAGAAAGTAATGTTTTTACTGTTAAGTATAAAGATGAAAAAAGAGTTGCTAAAATTTATAGGACTTCTGCTAATTTCAAAAAGATGTATGATTATATGAAATCTGATCCTAGGTTTGCTGGGGTTAAGGGCACTAAGTTAACAATTATTTATGCTTGGGCAAAAAAAGAGTTTAGAAATTTACTGAAAGCGAGAGAAGGTGGGGTTTTAGCTCCGACACCTTTAGCTGTCCATCAGAATATTTTGATTATGGAGTATTTTGATGCGCCTTTATTGCAAAATCTGAGTCCAAAAAAACCAAAAGAATTCTACGAAAGGCTTATAAAAGAGGTCATTAAGCTTTTTAAAGTTGGATTAGTGCATGCTGATCTATCAGAGTTCAATATACTGAATCTCAAGGAGAAACCGGTATTGATTGATTTTTCGCATGCTTTAGATGCAAGGTATCCAAATGTTCAAAGATTATTAAAAAGGGATATGGAAAATCTTGTGAGATATTTCAACAAATTTGGGTTAAAATTAGACGAAGAAACGGAGTTTGAAAGAGTATGGACACACAGGAAATAAAAATACCACTTGAAAGAATCGCTGTATTAATCGGTAAAGGCGGAGAACAGAAAAAAAAGATTGAAGAAAAATTAAAGATCCGAATTAATGTGCATTCTGAAGATGGGGATGTTGAGATTTCTGGTGAGGATAGTGTTGCTGTTTTTGAGGCTATGAATGTTGTGAAGGCGATTGCAAGAGGGTTTAATCCTGATATTGCGGAATTACTTTTTGATGAAAGTTATATGTTTGATTTGATAAATGTTAATGATTTTGCTAATGGTTCTAAAAAAACTATGATGAGATTGAAAGGAAGAGTTATTGGGCAAGAAGGTAAAGCTAGAAAGATGGTTGAACAAATGACTAGTACTAATATTTCTGTTTATGGGAAAACTATTGGGGTTATTGGGAAAGTTGAAGATGTGCCTATGGCACGACAAGCTGTTGAAATGATATTAGAAGGCGCGCCACATGGAAATGTGTATAGATGGCTTGAAGATAAGAAACGAGAAGAAATGAGAAGAAAGTTTGAAGACGAAAAATCTTATTAATTTTTTTATCGAGGAGAAATTTATTTTTGGGAAGGTTTATAAATCTAGATTATTATTAATCACTAAATGGTTCTTGAAGAGGTTAAAGAGAAAAAAGAGTATCATGGGTTAAGTGATAATTTTGTTAGAAGAGTAATGAAGCCTTATGAAATTAAATATAATATTTATGAGCCTAAACAAAGAAAGAAGTTTGTAAAAGAAGTGCGGGCAAAATTAAGGGATCTTTATGGTGCATTTTTATTGCCTACAAATAAAAAAAGATATGATTATTTGAATAAAATTAAATCTTGGGATGATAAAGAAGGGTGTGAAAGAGTTTTGAAAACGCATATCTCAACGCGTGAAAGATTTAGATATTATGATAAGATTTATTCTTGGTTGAAAACTAAAACTAAGATTCATACTGTGTTTGATATTGGATGTGGGTTTAATGTTTTTAGTATGCCTTGGTTAGGCAGTGTACATTATTATGGTTTGGAAATAAATAAAGATGATGTGGATTTTTGTAATGCGTATTTGAATAAATTTAAGTTAACCGGTGCAATTCGTTTTGGTGATGTTTTTGATTTTGATAAATTTATGAGAGTAGATGTTGTGTTTTTGTTTAAAGTGTTAGAGGGATTTGAAGCTTTAGAGAGAGGGTTTACTGAGAAGCTTTTGAGGAAGGTTGATTGTGATTATATTTTGGTTAGTTTTGCGACTAGGAGTTTAGGTGGTGGGAAAATTATTAGTGAGAAAAGATTGAAGTGGTTTTTAGAATTGGTCGATGTTGTTGAGAGAAAGAAGTTTGGTGATGAGGTTTATTTCTTATGTAAAAAAAAAGGGGCTTCAAATAATTTAACTTTTAAAGGATTTATTTAGGGTCCGGACAGGGTATTTGTGCGCGTAGGATTTATATATACTAATCCATTTATGATTTTGCGAACTATTAAATACTAGTTCCACTTTTATATTGTTATGAAAAAAGGTGAAAAATTTGAAAGGGCGCAAATATCTAAACAGGATTATG
>JAGVZZ010000029.1 GCA_018302205.1 Candidatus Woesearchaeota archaeon | reverse complement strand
TACTATTCCCAGTTTGTTTAACAATTCTTGTTACCTTTACTTCTTTTCCTTCAATTGGAAAAACTTTTTTACTATTATCAAAAGTTATTGAAACTTCAGCTTCTGGAGCAGGCTTCCCATTCTTTCCACCATTATAAATTAAATTCGCAGATTTTTCCGCTCTTAATCCTCTTGCAGAACTTTTTCCGAGAACAAAACAGATTGCATCGACGATATTGCTATTATGTACATACAATCCTTCTGCAATAAAATTATGTGTTCCTTCAATAGTTAAATCATAAACATATTTTGCTCCAGGAACTTTTTTAATAGAAACAATTTCATCCCAAAAAATATCTGAAGTAACCAATTTATTCATTTGAACAATTAAATATTTTGAGATATTAAGTTTCTCTACTAATTTCTCCCTTAAAACATTAAAATAGGCTATATGATTCTTTGATCTTGGTTTGAATTTTTCTGTTGCCCAATTATCAATAAGATTATGTCTTGTTATTCCGATAGCTTGTGCACATTCAACTGATGAGATATCTACATTATTCATAGCTTTAGTCAAATTCTTAATTTCAAAAGGTGTATTCACATAAATATTATATAACTCAAACCATCTTTCAACAAATAAATCTAAAATATTATTCAATCCTTCTCTACTTGGGCAACATCTATTTTCAGTGTAAGCTGCAAGTGCAGGATATTCTTTCCTTAGTAATTTGACTTTTAATCCTAATACTTTAACACATTCTTTGATGGTAATATTAACTTCTCTTGGCAAGAGGTCAATATTTTCATTAGCTTTTACATTCTTTATTCCTTTAGCTAATGCTTCTTTTTTGTGTTGAACTCTAATTGGAATATTTGCTTTGAATTTTTTATAATTCTCATTCCCATAAATGAATAATGAATAATATTTCCTTTTTGTTTTATTTTTGGTATTTGTAGCATATTTTCTTTTTTCTTTTTTTATACTTATTATTCCAAATCTTAACAACAACATTTGCATTTGATCCACTAAATCTTCGTTTTTGTTACAAAACTCAATATGTATACCTTTTTTATGAAAAAAACCATCAGTATCATATAATCCTGCTAACAAATTTCCAACAGTTTCATAATCGGAAAACATAAACTCTGCAGGAATATTTTTCTTTATTCCTTTTCTTTGTGTTGTATTGAACTTTTTTTGAAAGAATTCAAATATCTCTTTTTGTTTAAACATTAAACTTGTAGCTTTACCTTTATAACTAATATAAAATTTTTCTCTTCTAAATTTATTTTTAATAAGCTCTTTATAATCTTCAAGTAATTCATTATCCATATTTACAAAACTAATTTGACCTTGTGAGATACATCCATCTCCTATAATATAACCCAATAATCTCGCTAGTTCTGGATTATGGACATTAAAATCTCCTTTAATCATTCTTGGAGCAGCAATTTTTTCTCCCTCTTTTAATTCATAAGTTTTAAAACTTAAGATCATTCCATCACAATATTTAAACATTGGATGGCAACCAGTTACAATTAATTTTTTTCCGGTTTTTGTTCGAATTTCATAAAGTTCAGAATCACCAATTCTTTTAACATATTTAGAAATTTTTTTAATTTCTTGTTTCATTGTTTCTGGGTTAATTGAAATTATTTTTTCATTATCTCCATCAACATAGATTCCATCATTTAATTTGTGTTTTTTCCAGCTCTCTTTTAATTTATTCTCAACAATTTTTCCTATACTTACAAAACCTTTTTCAAGAGTTAGAATTTTGTTACTACCCTCAAGGCACTTTCCATTTCCGTTCGGACCCAGCACACAATTAAATCCTGGCAGTAAATCTATCTCAGTCTTCTTAGCAAACGATTTAAATCCTCTAGCCTCAAGCTTCGTAATTACAGTCACAAAGAATTTTAGAGTTTGTCACTATTTAAATGTTTCTACATTATTTTATCGAGGATAATCTATAGAATATTTTATAGCTATTTTTAATCAAAATTAATTAAAAAATAAAAAATTTAAGCTCCACAACCACCTTCTCTTTTATTACACGTTGGATTTGAACAAATTGTACAAGAACCATTTTGAATTAATGGACTTCCACAAGAACAAGTTCTTCCTGTCATTCTTCCTTTTTGTTCTTGTCCTCCAGTTTTCTGGGTTTTTTGTTTTCGTCCAGCTCTTATCTTTTCGAGTGTTTCAAAAGTTGTCTGTCCTTCATCTTTCCAATAATTGATCTCAGATATCTTTTCTATAGTCTCTTCTAAAGATGGACTTCCAGGATAGACTTTTCTTCCTCCAATTTCTGGAATTAAATGCAATGCTGGTTGTCTTTTATAAACTTCCAATTCTTCTGGTAACGGCCTCAATTCTGGAGGTACAAAACTAATGTCTCCCAAAAACTCCGCTCTTAGAACTTGTCCAATAAAAGGAAGTATTCCCCCAGCGGTTTTTATGAAAGGATGATTTGTAAAACCACCATAATCATGTGATCTCCCACTGGTTTCAAAAATTCTGACTACTCTACTTAATGGTTGACCACCTTGTAACATATTTGATCCCATTCTTGCAATAGTATTATATGCACCATCTATTTCGGTGCCCCTATCCATAACATTCACAAATATTTCTGCTGGTTCTCCATTATCATATAATCCTACAGTAAAGAATAATTGATTCCCTGCAACCATATATTCAAAAGTTGTAGATTGTCTTTTTGCGTTAGGTTTATGTTTTTCTCCTCTTCCTAATTCATCTACACCACCATTTCTTTGAACATTTACTGGTTGAGCAACTTTACATCCATCTCTAAAGACAGCTAAAGCCTTAAGCCCTAAATCATGTCCCATTTCATACAACCTTCTAATCTCATCTGGTCTTGTATCATTAGGTAGATTTACAGTCTTAGAAATTCCTCCAGATAAAAATGGTTGGACTGCAGCCATCATCATCAAATGTCCTTCTGGTGAAATGGTTCTTATACCACTACTAATTGAACAATCAAATACAGGCTTATCTTCTCTTTTTATAGCCTTACATCCTTCTAGGTTTCCATGCTCAGAAATGTATGCTTGAATTTCATCAATCTCTCTCGAATTATATCCCAATCTACTTAATGCTCTTGGGACTGATTGATTTACAATTTTCATTGTTCCCTGTTTTCCTGAAAGAATTTTATATTTCACTAATGAAATATCTGGTTCAATACCCAGAGTATCACAGTCCATCATAAACGCTGTTGTTCCAGTCGGCGGTAATAATGTTACTTGCGCATTTCTAACACCAGTTTTATCAATTCTATCTAGAACTTCATCCCAATTTTGATTTGCAGCTCTAACAATTTCTTCTAAACCATTTCCGGATCTTAATCTCTTTGAAGAAGCCCTATGTTTTCCTAAAACACTTTTAACAGAATCTTTATTTCTATCATAATACCCAAATGCACCAACAACTTCTGCATTTCTTGTTGATTGTAAATAAGCTTCACTAGTCATTAAAGATGTTATTCCTGCGGCTAAATTTCTTGCATCATCACTATCATAAGGTAATCCTAAAGTCATTACTAAAGCCCCTAAATTTGCATAACCCAATCCTAATGGTCTATAATTATGGCTATTATTAGCAATATTCTCAGTGGGATATCCTGCCTTTGAAACAAGTATTTCTTGTGCTGTATGCATAACTCTAACAGCAGCCCTAAAACTATCTACATCAAAATGCCCAGCTTCATCAACAAATTTTAATAAATTCAGAGATGCTAAGTTACATGCGGATTCATTTTGAAATAAAAACTCACTACAAGGATTTGATGCAATTATTAATCCATCATTCGCACAAGTATTCATAGCATTAATATTGTCTCTATATTGAACCCCAGGGTCTCCACATTCCCATGCACAATATGCTATCAAATCTAAAAGAGTATTTGGATCGACTTCTTTTACAATCTTTTCTCTATCGACAACACTTCTTAATTTAATTGTATCTCCTCGATCTTTTGCCTCAAAAAATTTTCCTGTCAGACCTACGGACATATTAATATTTTGAAATGGTGAGTCTTGGACTGTATGTCCTTCCCAATCAGCTGTTGAACCTGCATGAATCAATGCACCCATTTTCATTTCTGATACTGCTTTTGCAACTACAAAATCCTGAATGTCTGGATGTTCAACTCCTAAAATTGTCATGATGGCTGCTCTTCTAGTTCTTCCACCGGACTTTATTCCTCCAGCAATTGAATTTTGTCCGCTAATAAAAGATAATGGTCCAGAAGCATAACCTCCTCCTTTTATTGGAGCTCCAACTTCTCTAACATCATCCCAAGCACAACCAATCCCAGCACCATACTTAAAAATGGTTGTACTATCTACAGCCATTACATTAACTAATCCTTCTAAAGAATCATCTGGATTATAGATATAACATGCAGAAACCAACGGATTTCTATATGCTCTTCCTGTAGGCTCTGCTTTTCCATCTACAATCCCCCATAATCCGGTATCATCATGATCAATTCCATATCTTGCTTCTAATCCTACATTATAATATACTGGTGAATTAAAGGATGCTTGTTGTCCGAGGAGGATTGCTGCTAATTCTCTTTCAAAAGTTTCTCCATTCTTTGCATCAAAGTATCCTTGTTGAACTCCCCATTCCCTAACAGTTCTAGAAATCCTAGTTGCCATTCCATAGACACTTTTCTCACTCCCCGTTTCAGGAACATCTGCTTTTCTCAAATAATGGGTAGCAGTAATATTCAATGCATGTTGTGACCATGTATTGGGAACTTCAATTCCAGGTAGTGTTAATGGATTCCCATCATTATCTTTTACTTGGGCATCCCGTAATTCTGGTCTATATTGTATTTTTATATTGTCTGTTGTAGAAAATCTTCTTTCAAAAACTAATCCTTCATAATCTTCTGTCATTTCCCCTCTCCCTTATTTTTTTTCAACAATTTTTCAACTTCAAGTTTGAATTCATCAACATCAGTAAACTCTCTATATACTGATGCAAATCTAATGTATGAGACCTTATCCACTTTCTTCAACTGATTCATAACTTCTTCACCAATCTTTTTTGAATCGATTTCATTGGTCTCCATTGATCTTAATTTCTGTTCTATAACTTCCACAATAGAATCTATCTTTTCTTTCTCTAGTCTTTTTTCAGCAGCTTTTTCAATCCCTTTTCGAATCTTTTCAATATCAAAGGTTTCCTTCTTTCCATCCTTTTTTAGAACAATAATATTTACATTCTCTACTTTCTCATATGTGGTGAACCTTTTACTACATTTTTCACACTCTCTTCTCCGCCGAGTTTGCTCATCTGACTCCCTAGAATCAATAACTTTTGTTTCAGATTCCCCACAAAATGGACATTTAATCGTTTTCACCCCTTCTACTAGATATTGTGTATAGAGCTAAACTATAGAATTTATAAACTTTTATCTACTCTAAATATAGTATCAATAATAAAACTCTCTTCTATTCAATACAGGAGCTTTAATTCTAAACAAATCGACTATAATTCAAAATTGATTTCTTCTCCATAAACTAATTCTGGAAAAGGAACTGCTAAATTTGCTGCAAGAATTGGCTTTTTTCCAAATAAACCTTCAAAGAAAATTCCTGTTTTTTTTAACGTTGTTCCAGATGAAACATCTTCATCAAATATAACAATGTCTCTTGATTTAGCTTCTATCGATAAAGCTGTTTTTTCAGTAGATTCTATTCTAGGTTCTTTATCCTTATATTTTCTATTAGAAAATCTTATTGGATAAAAAACAGATTCTGGATTAATATCCATATATCTTAAGAATAAATCCATTCCAGCAATTAATCCTCCATGAGCTATTGCAATAATTAAAATAGGCCTTCTTTCGGTTTTAATAACTAATTTTTCTAATGCTTGTTTTGTTAATCTTGGATCTGTTGCTCTCAAAGATATATGATCAATGAATCGCGATTGTAAACTTAATATACTAGTCCAGTTTTATAATTTCGAACTTCTGAGTCATAATATTTGTTAATTCAGGCTTATATTGTGCCATATTTTCAAAGTAGTTATCAACTT
>JAGVZZ010000028.1 GCA_018302205.1 Candidatus Woesearchaeota archaeon | reverse complement strand
AGGACTGATTATTCAAGCTTATGATTGGTGGGGAAAAATACATGAGAAAAAAGGGCCTGATGTAGAGAAAAGAGATTTTATTGTTTCAAAGGATATGATAGGAGAAGAATATTTCCCTGCGTGTATTAAAAAAATATTAAACGGAATGGAAGATGGGAAGAAAAGAGGATTGTTTATTCTATTGAATTTTTTTAAGAGTATTAATTGGAAAGATGAGGATATTGAAAAGCGAATCAAAGAATGGAATGCTAAAAATAGAGAGCCTTTAGGAGTATCATATATCCAGGGACAAATAAATTGGGCAAAGAAACAGAAAGAAAGTATATTACCACCAAATTGTTCTACCAAAGCATATTATTCTGATTTGAGGATTGCTTGTAATCCAGATGTTTGTAAGAAATTTAAGAATCCTGTCAACTGTGCAAAATGGAATGAGAAGATTTCTAAAAAACAACAAAAAGTTGAAAAAAAGTAAATAGAAGGTTTTTTATAATATTATTTGGAAAAAATATGTATGGAAGATATTTTAATTGAACCAGTCGTAATAAGAAAACCAAAAAGTATAATTGAAGAATCCGGATTGCTTGCTGCGATTAGAGGAATAGGTTCTGTTGATAATAAGACATTACCACAGATTATAGCATTATTCTTAACAGGCCCAGGATGTGTTGATGATGTTAGAGGAGAATTAGTCAAAGACTATGGCTTCGTAAATGGTGGGCATGTAGTAAGATATAGGCCAAAAGGTTAAGTGTTTATTATTCTTTTTAGGTAGTAACAAATAGGTAGTTTTATAAACGAGCATTTTTGCATTTTATGTATAAAATATGTATAAAAAATGGCTCAATACATCATTACAAAAAAAGTAGCAAAACATGGTAAGCAAGCGATCATAGTTATACCTAAAGTTCTTGAAAATATGTTAAAACCAAGCACAGTTGTAAAAATTACAATTGATGTTATTGAGGTGGCAAAATGAGTGCTATACCCGATTTAGAAAGAACATTTGCTGAACAGGCTATAAGAGAACTCCATGAAAGGGGATATCAGATTGGAGCATATTTAGGTGAAGGCCATACAAGGAAAGTCTATAAAGGAAAATATAGAAGGGGATTAGTTGAAAGAGATGTTGTTATTAAAATCCCAAAAGAAACTGATAATGACTCCTTGACAACAAGAATAAATTTTTCTGGAAAGAATCTAGATAATAGAGAAGTTCAAGTTTTAAATGGGGCTGTTTTTTCAAGGGTTGTTACAATTTTTGATACAATATCATTAGGAGATAGGTCAATAACAGTTGAAGAATATTTTGAAGGAGAAAGTTTAGAAGAAAGAATAAAAAAACACGGGCCATTGAAAAAAGAAGAGTTTGAAAGATATTTTGGTCAAGTAATTGAAGGATTAAGAGAGTTACACCTAAGGGATATTGTTCATAGAGATATTAAACCGTCAAATATTCTAGTTAGTAAAGGGGATTTAGATTCTGTAAAACTTTGTGATTTGCAAAATGCAAGAATAATTTTTACAAATGGAGATTTAATGTTACCAACGAAAGGAGGAACAGCTTATGCATCCCCTGGAGTATTAAATAGACTCATGGCTGGTCAGCCATTAGAGTATGATTATTCAGATGAAATGTATGCCTTAGGGGGAACAATGTATTTTGCATTAACTGGAGAACAATTATTTAATAGAACTCTTGAAGTTGGAGACTCAGAAAGAGTATTTTCAATTAATGGAGAAGAAGTTGGTGGAGTTCTAAAAGAAGGAGGAATACAAATTAATAAGATTGATTGGAAAGAGCATGATAAATTATTGAATAGACGATTAAAAAAAATTCCAAGAGGGTATAGAGATTTAATTTTTCAGTTAATGTGTACTGAAAATAATAATTATCAAATAAGAGGGCGTGAAAATTGGTATACACATATAAAACTAAATGAAGATTTTAAAAAAGCAACAAGAAAATTAGAAGTTAAAGTAAGGGATTTAATGAGTGGGATAAAAGTTTATATGGGCGTTGCGGGGGTTATCACTGGAGTTCTAGGAGGAGTTTATGCTATGCATTTACAACAAAGAAATGATAGATATGAGGAGATGACTATTCGTGATGTTCTAACAAGGAAAAATACCTTTTTAGATCAACCATTGGAAGAGATTTTAGATGGTGAAGATCCAGAAATGCTTCAAGGATATTTTGCAACAATAAAAAGGGCAGAAACAGCTCTTCTACAAATTTATACTACAACTCCAGTACAAAATGCAAAAAGGGGGACAGATATTTCTGGAGTTAGTGAAAGATTGGCACAGTCAGTTGCAATAAGTTTAATTTTCAATGATGATGCAAGAGCCAGAGAATTATATAAAGATAAAGCCATTGGTCCAGCATTTCTAAGAAGAGATTATGTTGAGGCCGTAGGTAGATTAGATCTTGATGGTATAAGGGATCATTTATTTATCGGGCATGTTTTAAGATATTGTTTAATGGGAGGGGCAGAGGATATTACAGATGTATTTGCATGTTATTTCTTGGATAATGAGGATAAGTTTGCTGCACAAATGCAAGCGGGAAGTAGGTATTTCTTTCCTCAGGAAGGACTCGATGGATATGGGGATTACCTAGATCCGAAACAAAGAGATTTGATTGGAATGGCAACTGCATTATATTTAATTACTGACCAAGGAGATGTAGAAGTACATACGGAGATAATTAATTCAGATGGGACGATAAACCAAGGATACTTAGATACAGAGTATAATCTCAGGGATTGGTTAAGATATAAAGATTAAAGAATGATACCAATCAAAGGGCTAGAAGCAAGATATAATTCTTTTATGGCCACAGTAATATGATATAAAATTATATTTTCTTTTTTACCTTTTATAATCAAGGAATAGTAATCTTTGTAGATTACTTGCTTTTCTAGCTCGTGAATTTGTTCAAGTTTACTAAAACTTTTTTCTTCGTAACCTCGCTTTAGTAAATGGAATACTTTTTTCAAATGATCAAAATATTTGAAATCATTAAAGTTAACCTTTTCTTTATCCAAATATTTATTTAAATGATAAATTTCTCTTTGTGCGTGAATTAAAATAGATAAAAATGTCCAGTAGAGATTAGATTTGCTTCCAAAAAGGTTCTTTTTAACAATTATCCGTCTACAAAAGTTATCATATTTGTGGATCATATGCACGACATGTCCATAATCAGAGAATTTGGTTTTATTTCTTAATCGTTCCTCAGTGTTCTCAATTAATGTAGAGATATTTAAAAAGATTTTATTGAAAATTATATCAAATTGGTTTTCAGAGGGTTCGGTAATATTTTCTATAATACAAAAATTATTTTCTCTTTTGGTTATATCAAATCCTAAAAGATAATCTTGAAGGGTATTAGAAAGAATAGAGTAATGTTTCTCTGAAGAAAATTTAACCTCAATTATATCAAAACCAGAACGATAAGCATTAACAATTGAAGTTCTGATTGAGGACTCGGTTAAATTAGTGAGATTAATAATAGTAGACTGTTTCTTTGATTTTGAATGTTGAGAGATAAAAAGAGAGTTTTCTAGTTCTTCAATATCAATCTCATCACCTTTGTTAAGATTATTTGCTTGAATCCATTTACTAGGTAAAGAAATCATTAATGTAGCTGTACCTTGCTTTACGAGGCGCCTTTTCATAAATATTGGAAGCAAATCGAGATATATAAGTTTTTCGTTAGAGTTTAAACTTTTATACAAGTATATATAGTTTAAGGATTAGGTTTAAATATAACCAGTTTAGGGGAATTATTGAAGAAAAATGAAAAGATTACTAACCCTAATAGGATTGAACGTAGGAATAGCAAACGCTGACGAAACATTATTTGCAGGTACAATTGTATCTGAGAAGAATGCTGATACATTAGTAGATTATAGAAATACTAATGGAGCACAAGCAACAGCGGAAAGTGTAGACACATTCCCAGAATTAACAACAGCTTCTGAAATAGGATTAAGAAGTCCAAAGTTTGGGGAATATAGAGCCAATGGGGCCTTAACATTAGAGAGTCAAGATTACAATGTATTTGTAGAAAGATTCTCAGGAGATCATCTAGTTAGAGTAGGGGTATTAGGAGAGAAGGATGAAATCGTTGGCGGATTTGTTGGTGGAAAAGTTGATACAAACAATTTTGGTTTAGATATGGATGTAGGTTATCATTCAGAATGGGACCTGAGAGGATTTGTATCAGTAGAACCGAGGAATTTATACTTGTCTTTAGGGGGAAATAGCTATGAGCAAAGTTTAACTTCAATTATTGCGACCACAAATCTAGGAAAACCGGGAGTAATATTCTTGGGAAATGGAGATTTAGATGATAATAATTATTCTGGAAAAATCTTCTTAGGAGATAGATTTACTCGGAATAAAGATTTTTTTGATTTTTATGAGCATATTAAAACTGGAACACAAATGGAGAGAGTTACCTCTGGAGGAGTACTTGATTCTTGGGGGCAATTTGATGCATACTGTTCAGATAGATTCTCAGTAGTTGGAGATATGAGTTTAATTGAAGAAGATTTATCATTAGGCGTAAAAGGATTTTATGCAATCAAAAAAGGATTTATATTCGGAGTTGGATTCAATTCTGAGAATACTGCAACTTTTGAATTGTTTAGTCAAATTCCACAAACACCTTTAGAAGCTTGGGTTGAAAGTAATATTAATACTAATACTGGAGAGACAGGTGCAAGAGCTTATCTTGGAGGAGCTTGGAGTTGGTAAAGTTAACTGAAAAAGTTATAAATTTTGAATAATATAGAAGCGCCAGAGTTCTATTTCTTTGTATTAGAAAAGGAATAATTATTTAAATTAAGTTTCCTAAGATTAAATTATGTATCAACCAAGCAAACAAGTTCTAGACAAATATGCAGACTTATTGATTAATTTTGCATTGAACAGAGGTAATGGAATAAAAAAAGGGGATGTGGTATTATTACAAGTATCAGAATGTGCAAAGCCACTATTGGTTGCATTAAGGAGAGCAGTGTTGAAAGCTGGGGGACATTCTATAATACAATATATTCCAGACGGAATGCAAAGAGAATTTTATGAGCTTGCAAATGAGAATCAATTAAAGTTTTTCCCAGATAAACAATTAAAGGGTCTAGTTGACCAGATAGATTATAGAGTCGCAATAATTTCTGATGATGATCCAAAAGAGTTAATGGGTATTAATCCCACAAAAATTATGACTAGGAATAAATCTTTCAAGCCATATAGAGATTGGCAATTGAAAAAAGAGAATGAAAGTAAATATACTTGGGTTCTAGCTTTGTATGGAACACCAGGAATGGCTAAGGAAGCTAATTTATCATTAGAAGCATATTGGCAAGAAATAATCAAAGCATGTTATTTAGATAAAAATAATCCTGTAGCTGAATGGAGAAAAATTTTCAAAAGAAACAAAGAAGTTATGAAAAAACTGAATGATATGAGAATTGTTAAAGTGCATGTTGAAGCACCAAATACAGATTTGCATGTAGGCATAG
>JAGVZZ010000018.1 GCA_018302205.1 Candidatus Woesearchaeota archaeon | reverse complement strand
AGAAAAATTTATTTATATAGTCTACGCGGGCAAATGTCATGTCCGGGGCTTAATTACGAACCCCACCGCAGAGCAGTGGGGTATTTATGATAAATAAAATTTATTAATAGTGGATTAATATTTTTTAGTAAAAGAGGAAGGAGGAATAAATGAAATGGATAGACAACAATACACTTATAATAATGACCAGGGAAATTCCTATTTCTGACGGAAATAGAACTTTTCATCTTCATGTAAAGGGAACAACACCTTCTTTTACAGGGGCCTTAACATATCTCCTTAAACGTTTAGAAGAACAAACAGAGAATTTGGGGAGTACTTATAGATTATTAGGATTCACTAGAATTTTAGATTCAACACCCGAAAAAGTTAGAAATGACTTAGGAATAGAAAGTAAACTTGATAGTGATTATTTTTCTTCTGGAAGATATGCTTATGATTCTGGAGAAAGATTTGTTTGGTCATACAGACTAGAACAGGCTGAAGCAACTGATCTATTTAATAGATTAGGATTAGTAATTGTTGATGATTAGTCATATTCTGAATAATAAAGTTTTTTTTATTTTTCCATAATTTCATTCAATTGATTAAGGTTATAAATAATTTTTTTTTCTTCTAAACCTAAACTAATAAAATCCTCTTTCGTTGTAAAACCTGTTAAAATTGCAACAAAATCTAATCCAGCACTCTTTGCAGCAAGATAATCATCCGTATGGTCACCAACGGATAAAACTTTAGATTTTTCAATTCCCTTGGAGGTAATAATTTCTAAAGCATCATAGATTATTTGGGGATTAGGCTTTTTGTTTTCAGGTTTTTTTGGTGCGATAATAAAATCAAACTGACCATAACCAGCTTGAGAAAGTCTTTCTTCAGCCATTGCAACTCTATTTGTAGTTATTCCTTGAAGGATATTTCTTTTATTAAATAGATTATAAATTGAAGGGCCATTTTCTATTGATAAATATGGAATGTTTTGTGCCAATAATCTGTACTTAGATAATATTATCTTTGATAATGGTTCACTTTCAGTATAGCTAATTGGATTTGGAAATAATTGTACAAATATTTCTTCAAAAGGAAGATTCTTTTTTAAAACTTGTTTTATCAGATCATCAGATGGAATTTCAAATTCGATGTTTTGTTTAATTTGAGAAGCTGTTGTTTTTAATAAAGAAAATACATAATCATTTGTTGCAACCAAAGTATTATCCAGATCATAGATTATAGCCTTATATTTATTCTTGTCTAAATTCCATCCTTCAAGAACAATCATTTGCTCTCTCTTTGGACCTATGCCAATTGCAGCAATATTTACATTTCCATAATTTTCCAAACATTTTAGATATTCTTTTGCAGCAGATGGTAAAGAATTATAATCTCTCAAATTAGAAATATCCTCTGTCCAACCATTGACTTCGATAAAATCATGAGGGATGCAATATTGAAGAATTTCTGCATCAGCTGGAAAATCTTTTAGAATTTTTCCATTAAAATAAACCTCACCATTAAAATATTTCTTGAAGCCAATATACTTGTAGGTATTACAAATTTTTAAGGTTTTTATCCCTGAAAGAATATCCAATCTTGTGACGATTATTTTAGGACCATTTATTTTTGAAGTGAATCTCAGAATTAAAGCATCCTGCCAACCACACCTTCTAGGACGACCAGTAGTGGAGCCATACTCAGAAGCTTTTTCCCGGATATATACTCCTATTTCATCATTTAATTCAGTAGGGAATGGACCTGCACCAACACGAGTGACATAAGCTTTAATTACACTAAAGGTTTCATCAATCTTAGAAATTCCTAACCCTGTATATAATCCTCCAACAGATGGATTTGAAGAAGTAACAAAGGGATAAGTTCCATGATCTATATCCAAAAGCAAACCTTGAGCTCCTTCAATAAGCAATCTTTTACCATTAGATAAATCACAATGAATTTTATCTGAGGCGTCTATAATATAGGGTTTTAATTTCAATCCAAAATTAAAATAAATATCTGTGAATAACTCACTGATTAATTTTAAATCCAATACGTTTAGTCCCTTCACTTTATCAATTAATTTTTTTGAAGTTAAGTTGGATAAAAGAACTTTTTTAATTCTGTCTAATATTTCATCATCGGAAAAAAACGTCCTAAATAATTTTAATTTTTCAGTGAGGTTTAAATAGATTTTATCTGAAAGAAGATCCTTATGTAAAAGATCATTCACTCTTATGCCTATACGATTAAATTTATCAGAATAACTAGGTCCTATACCCGTCTTAGTGGTACCTATTTTTTTATCCATTTTAGAATTCTCTTGAAATTCATCCATAAATAAATGATAAATTAGTATTATATGAGCACGACCAGAGATATTTAAATTTTTTAAAGAATAACCTTTCTTTTGAAGAATATCCATTTCTTTTTGAAGCACAAAAGGATCAATAACCATTCCATTACCAAGAATACAATCAACATTTTCCCAAGTTATTGCTGAAGGAATCAAATGGAAAACATGCTTCTCGTTTCCAATATAAATTGTGTGACCTGCATTGCTTCCGCCAGTAGCTCTTGCAGAAACATCAACAAAGCTTCCAGCCCAGTCTACTACTTTACCTTTACCTTCATCGCCCCATTGACCACCAACAATTGCTATTACTTGATTAAACATATTAAGACTCCTGTATTGTTTTGATTAATGATGGCAGTTCTTCAAAAGTTGTGATTTTAAATTCAGCTTTTTCCTGAGAACTATTGAATGGCACGCAGAGTAAACCTTTTTGTTTAGCTAACAAATAATTAGCATTAGACTTTCCTATAAACAAATTACTTTTTGTTGAAAAATCATTTAGTTTTTCTGAAGAAATCATTGCTGAGAATAAACTTTTATTTGTATTAAGTCCCAGAAGTTCGATTTTTCCTTCTTTGATTTTATTTAGAATTAAAGATTCTTTTTCGGATATTTCAAGACCTTCACAATCAATGATTATTTTTTTTATTTGTGGATAAGGAGCATTATAATTATCCTTAAATGAAATCCAATTTCCTATAGCAACCTCAGTCAGTTTTACTGCCAAACCAAGATATGTTTCTGGTTTCAAAGTTTTAATATAATTTTTAGTTTCTTCTTTTATTGTTAAATCGTTGACCATTTTGTAAACTTCCTGAACAGTAAGATACTGACCTCTTGAAAGATCTTTCATAAGTTCATATGAATTTGGATATCCATCTTTTCGGAGTATAGTTTGAATGGCTTCAGTTAAAATAACACCATTATCCTCAAGATCTTTTTTCATGCACTCTCTATTTATTTCTAATCTCCCTAATTCCTCTAATACATGTAAAATAGCTATGTAAGAATGCGCAATTGCAGTCCCAATTGATCTCTGTGCTTCATGATCAGATAAATCTCTTTGTAATCTTGAAGTTTGAAGTTTCCAAATAAATCCTGTAAATCGAGAGTTAGCTTCTATTGTACTACCCTCAGCAACTTCCATTCTCCAAGGATTTATTTTGTGAGGCATTGTTGAAGAACCAATTTCATTACTAACTTTTTTTTGAACAATATAATTTTGCATAATATATAACCAATAATCAATGCTCATATCTCTAAGAATATTATTAATACTAATCATTTTAGAGAATATTTCTGTAAAACCATCATGAGGCTCAATTTGTGTTGTTAATAAATTAGGCATAAAACCTAATTGTTTTAAAAAATCTTCTGTAAAAGTAATCCAATCTAAATTAGGTTCGGCAAAATATTGAGCATTATGGCAACCTACAGCGCCATTTAATTTTGCAGGCAATTTATATTCATAAAGAGACTCAAAAACTTTTCTAATTCTATCTAAATAATTGGCCATCTCTTTTCCAAAAGTTGTAGGAGTAGCCGGCTGTCCATGAGTTCTACTTAGCATAGGAGTATTTTTTTCAATTTCAGCTAAAGCTTTTAATTGATCCAACAAAGAAATTAATGCAGGGAAATAATAATATTTCAAAGCCCCTCTAATCATACAGTTGTAAGCAATATTATTTGCATCTTCAGAAGTCAAACCAAAATGAATGATTTCAGATAGATCTTCCAAAGAAGTACCTTTTAATTTTAATCTAAAGAAATATTCAACAGCTTTAACGTCATGATTTGTAGGCTTTTGGTCTTTATATCCAAATCTATCTAAATTTTGAACAATATTTGCATCTTCTAATGTGAAATTAGTAACTAAATTTCTTAAAAATTCTTTCTCTTCTAAAGTCATTTCTCTTGCAGCCTTAAATTCTTTCCATTCAGAAAGGGCTATTAGGTATTCAACTTCTAAATAGAATCTATATTTATGTAAAGCATATTCAGAAAGCCATTCGCTTAATGGTTCAGTAATAATTCTATGTCTACCATCAATAGAAGAAATTGATTTTAAAGAATGTAGAGTAAGTTCTTCTGATTGAGTCATATTTTAAAACAATTAACTAGTAGAATTTAAAAAGAAATCGTAAAAATTAAATATATTTCCAAAAAATAATTAAAGTTATTTTTAGATATTTTATAACAAGAATCTTTTTAAAGTGCTAAACTTGAAGTTAAGTAAAAATTAGGTTGGGCTGACTTATAATGATGTACTTTTAGTGCCTAAAAATACACATCTATATTCTCGTGGAGAAGCAGATGTTACTACAGGTTTTACTAAGAATATTACTTTGAATATACCTTTAGTTAGTTCTAACATGGCTACTGTTACTGAAAGTAAAATGGTTATTGCAATGGCTAGAAATGGCGGACTTGGAGTTATTCATCAATTTTGTAGTGTTGAAGAACAAGTTGAATAAATTAAAAAAATAAAAAGGAGTACAAGTTACATCTTTGATAATCCTTTAATCGCACAAGATGATATTAATATTTTTCAAACTGTAAAGATTATGAAAGCTATGAATGTAACTAGCTTGATTGTAATGAACAAAGATTAAATGACTGGGATTTTTACATATAAAGATTATCTGTTTGAAGATGATTGGAATCGACCAATAAAAGAAGTTATGACAAAAGAAGTTGTTACTGCAAATGGCTGGGAAGAAAGTATGACACGTGGAACTAAATTAAACGAATAAATTAATTCTCTAAATTTTTTATTAACATTGTTGCATAAGAACTCTTTGGAAGAAAGAACGAAATCCAATCGCCATTAATTTTATAGTCTTTTACTTTTGTCATAGCATCTCTCTCTAAGCTTTTTTGGAAATTATTATACCAAACTCCTTGTTCGTTTAAAACTTCTTCGACGAACTTTTTTACATCACCAGTTAATTTAGAATCGTTACCAACAATTGGCCATTTTAAATTTAGGTATTCATCAACAAATACTAACTTGCCTACTGAATAAGGAGCTTCTCTGTGATTTTTGAATTTTGATTTTAGGTATCTTGATAAGGATTCATTCCAAATATAGCTTTGAAAAGATTGAGTCATCATGTCAAATAATTGCTTTGGAAGAGAATGTAATGCACCTTGATAATCATCAGGATGCTTTGATAAGTAACCAATAATTTTTCTTTCATTTAAAAGATATTTTGGATAACGATCAACGTGCCATTTACCCCAATTCTTTTCTTGACGCTTTCTTGCATCCTTGTAATCTTTAGTTTCATTTTCGAAAGGGTATAATAAGAATAATTTTACGGCTTCTTCATATTTTTTTAATAGAACATTCTTTCCAATTAAATGTAAATTAGGACGATAGCCACCAAACCTTTGTTCATCATAATAATTTACTATGAAATCTATTTTCTTTTTTGTGGGATATTTAATTTGGAATTTATTTCCGATTAATGAACCTAATGAAAGAGGTCTATCACCATAACCTAAAAATTTTATTTTAATATCTTTTAATTCAATTTTATTTAGCATGCTTTCTGAAATGTGGAATGCAGATACATGTTGCTTAGTTATACCACGACGATCTTTTTGGCCAGCAAATGAAAAGCGTTTTACAGGAACTTTCAAGTAATTAGAAATGAATTCTATTGCTTTCAATGTAGTCCAATTTCTTTTTTCTAATAAAAAATAGGTATAATCACCTTTAGATTTAGTATTTAGTCTGATTCTCTCTTCAACAATAAAATCCTCTGGGGTTTCTTTAATTTGCATAAATAAAAGAATAGTTATTTATTTTTAAGGCTACCTGAAACTGGTTTCATGATGGAAGAGACAAGAGCGAATAATAAGAAAATCAATGCTAAGAAGATAAATGTAAATTTGAATGCAAAAACTAAAATAATTGAAGCAACGACAACTTTTCCAATAAATGAGAATACATCCAAAGCAGTATTGTAAACGCTATAATATCTTTCAATATGTCTTTTTGGGCTGATTAAAAAGAAGTATGCCTCAGAAGAGGATTCAGTCATTGCAATACCAACACTACCCAGAACTAATAAACCTAATTGGGCATAGATGTTATCGATAAAAAAGCAGGAGATTAATACTACTGCGGGAATAATATTTCCAACAATGAACATTTTGCTGTATTTTAGTTTATCAGCATATTCTGTGAATACATATTCGAAGAGGATTAAAGGTAAAACCATTAGAAATAGAAAATAACCTATGTGACTAATACTAAAACCTCTCTCAAGCATGTAAAGAGGGATATAAATGAATGTGAATGCCCACCAAACACTACCATTACCACTGATGATGTAAGTTTTGAGTAAATCTTTGTTCTTGAAAAAGGATTTAACATTCTTGAAAAAATGACCATTAGGTTTTTTAACAACTCTTTTTTTGAGGCCAATATGCATTACCTTGTAACTGAGTAAAGCTGCAAAAACAAAGAATGCTGAAATGATGAATATAATTGAAACATTGAATCTTTCAGATAATGGGCCAGCAATCAATGGACCAATTAGCCAACCGAAATTAGAAAGTGTATAAACTAAGCCTTCGTTCTTTGCAAGCTCTTGTTTTTTAGAAGCATCGTGAACAATAATACCAAAACTATCTATTCTGATGACAGTAATCAAAGTGATTATCAAACCCAATAATAAAATTATCCAAAAATTGGGATTTATTGCGAAGAGAATATAACAAATCCCAGTAAGAAATAAAGTGACTTCATATAATCTAGCTTTATCATGCTTCTCTATGAATGGGATTAAGAAAATGAAACCAAATAATGAAGCAATAGTAAATAATGCTGAAGTAAAACCAACTAAAGAACCATTCTTTACAAACTGGTATAAATAAATTGCCCAAATAGTATCAATCAAAGATAATGAAATTGCAACTAATAAAACTATTAAACTTAATTTTGAAACTTTTGAAAAATGATGCCTCTTTTTTAATATATGAATCATTATTCTATCCTAGAGAAACTTAATATATATACTTTTCTGATTATGAAGGGAGTGCGGTAACTTTTCCAACGATTAAACCTGCTGCTTGGTCAATTAAATTTTGACCAGTCTCTGATAAATTTGGATCAAATAACTTTTTACCAAACAATGCGGTTTGTTCAATGATCATTGTGCCTGGAATTTTTATTAAAATATTTGCTGCGCCGAGGAAATAACCTAAAGTTAAGATTGCTCTCTCTAAATCTGATCTTGCGGTAGCCAGATCAACATAAATATCACTATAGATTCTAGAACCCACACGCTTTGAAATATCTTTGTATACTGCAATCTGAAATCTAACTTTTGTAATTTGGGCCCTTAATTGAGATTCGAAATCTTTTACTTCACCACGAGTAATCTTACTTGTATCGACCAATCGCAAAAAAATATTCCGTTCTTCATAAAATAAATTTCTTAATCTTTGACTCATTTCAAGAGCTTCAAGATAACTTTCTTGAGGCAATCTTTCCAAAAAATTTATTTCTTCTTCTAACTTTTCTTTTAATTCTTGAAGAATGTGGTGTAATTTAACAATTTTTTCAATATGATTCCCATAAGTAGCAGCCCAATACAATCTTACTTCAGAAATAAAAAAAGCAACTTGTTCTTTGGAAATATCTTGTACTCGATTCTCTGCTAGAAATGTTTCAACATCCATTGTAGAGGTAATACTAAATAACCTTTGACCTACAGTATCATAAATTTCATTATAATTCTTTAAATCTTCACGGGAAGCCTCAAGATCTTCACGGATACCTTCTCCGACATCCCGTTTGTTAATAAATTTAAATAAAGTAGATTCGAGTTTTCTAAGACTTATATAAACCTTTTCAATGATTGGGCCACTCTCTTCAATGAAATTTACAATTCTAAAATAAATTTGAACAATGTTATCACCAACTTTCGTTTCAACATATGTTTGGACTAAATAATATGCATATTTTGGTGTTGCCATCGAATTTGATAGAGGTTTAGAATTTAAAAATTAATCGATAAGCATCCTAGCATCAACAACCTTACCAGTTTTATCATTAATTACGAAAGGATTAATGTCCATCTCTTGAATATCTGGGAATTTAGAAGGGATTTTTGAGACTTTATTTTATTAATTTTAATTCATTCAACATTGCATCAGCATCTTTTTCAGTAATTGGACAGATTCTAAAGGAAACATCTTTCAAAAGTTCGGTATAAATCCCGCCTATACCAAAGGCTAAAACATGACCAAAAGTAGGATCTTTCTTTAAACCGATAATAACGTACTCACCTTCGATATATTCCTGAACTAGAATGCCGTCAAGTTTTAATTTTTTTTGAGTAGAAATTTTCATTAATTGATGGTACTCTGAAGCGAAATCATGGCGATTCTTGATCAAACGAACACCTTTAATTTCGGATTTGTGGATTGCATCCGGAGAAATGATTTTGAGTACTAAAGGGAAGCCTAACTTTTTTGCGGCAATAGAAGCTTCTTCGTAGTTCTTTGTAAGGTAATGCCTTGCAACAGGGATGTAAGCTTTCAAAAAATCCTCAGCTTGAGCTTCTGTATAAATCCCTCTTTTCATTCTGAATATGATATTGAAAAAGTTTATAAAGTTTTTTCAAGTATTTGTTAGGAAAGGTGATAAATGAAGAATTTTTTTGAACCAAAGACAATTACGGTAGTTGGGGTATCTAAAGAGAAAGGGAAAATAGGGAATGTTATATTTAAGAATCTCAAAGAGAAATTCAAAACTATCCCAGTTAATATGCACGAAAAAGAAATTCTGGGAGTAAAGTGTTATTATTCTGTTGCAGACATTAAAGAAAAAGTGGATATGGCTGTGATTGCTGTACCCGCAGAGTTCGTTGTGCCGGTTGTTAAAGAATGTGGAGAGAAAGGGATCAAAGAAGTTATTATAATTTCATCAGGATTTAAAGAAAGTGGAAATGAAAGATTAGAGTATGAATTATTTAAAGTTCTTGAAAATTATAAAATAAAATGTATAGGCCCAAATTGTTTAGGAGTATTTGATGCACATAGTGGATTAGATTGTTTATTCTTACCCGAAGAAAAATTGAAAAGACCTGAAAAGGGAAGTATTTCATTCATTTCACAATCTGGAGCATTAGGTGTTGCAATGTTAGATATATTATCTGATGGAGGATATGGATTTTCAAAATTTATTAGTTATGGAAATGGATTGAATTTGAATGAAACAGATTTTTTAGAATATTTAAGTAAAGACAAAAATACAAAAGTTATATGCATGTATATCGAAGGAATAAAAGATGGAAAGAATTTTTTGAAGGTTGCTTCTAAAATTAATAAACCCATTATTGCGGTTAAAGGTGGGAAATTTTCTAAAGGTGCGAGGGCGATAATGTCACACACAGGATCATTGGCAGGAGAGTATGAAGTTTACAAAGGTGCGTTTAAGCAAGCAGGAGTTGTTTTGGTAGATTCATTAGAAGAAATGTTTGATACAGCAAAAATGTTTGAAAAACTTCAATGTAAAGATTATAAAAAAATTCAAATCATTACAAATGGTGGTGGTTATGGAGTTTTAATGAGTGATGCATTGGAAGAAAATAAATTAGAGCTTGCTGAGATTAGTTTAGAAACGAAGAAATATCTCAAAGAGAAATTTCCAAGGGCTGTATCCGTTGGTAATCCTATTGATCTGCTGGGAGATGCTGATGCAAAAAGATATAAAATTGCATTAGAAGCTTGTGAGAAAGATAAAAATGTTGATATTATTGTTTTGATATTATTATTACAAACACCTGGAATTGATGAGAAAATAATTGATGTTGCAAAACATATTCATAAACCTGTGCTTGTAGTTTCTACTGGAAGCCATAGTAAACAATTGATTTCTAAAAAGTTAGAGAAAGCTGGAATTCCTGTATACGCATACACAGAACAACTTGCAAGAGCATTGAAGAATGTTTTATGATCCTTTTTTCGGGAACTTATATAAATAAAAAACATATGTGAATGAACTGTGAAGAGAATTAAACAAATCCAGCATATTTCAAAAGAGGATGTATTTCAATTAATATTCGGTGCATTGATGCTAGGGGTACCGGCGGCTTTTACTGAAGAAATATGGGTCTTAGGAGGATCATTAACTTGGGTTAACTATGGTTTATTGATTTTACTTTCTACTTCTTTAATTGCTGTTATGGTTTTTCATACTGGGTATAGGATTCATTCAATTAAAACCTTTGAAAGAATATATTTCAAGAGAGTATTATTGTCTTATGGGATTATATTTTTAACCTGTGCTGTTTTTTTAACAATGATTGATAGGGCACCATGGGCTGGGGAAACATTGGTTGCTATTCAAAGAACGGTTGTATTAAGTGTTCCAGCATCAATCTCAGGGATTACTGCGGATATGATTAATTAAATTTCAATTCCTTCAACTAGGAATGGGATTAATTTTCTTTCTCCTCTACGAAGATTCTCTTGAAAAGTTTGTCTTTTAACATGGGATAATTTTGCTAATTCTTCAAGTTTTATTTTTCTAGGGAATTGATAATAGCCTTCTTTAACTGCAAGATCCAAAGCTTCTTTTTGTTTAGGGGATAATTCTGGACAGACTTTTGGAAAAAAGATATTTGAGAGTTTTGCGGCCTTTAAGGATTTAATCTCAATTTTAAAAGTTGGAACTTTTAGAACTTTTGTTAAGGCTTCTTTTTCCCAAGAGGCCATTTCCCAAATTTCATAACCCGATTTACTAACTAATACAGGTTTTGTATAAATTATTTTAGGATCGAATACAGGATCATAAAATTCTTTCTCGATGGATTCTTCATTTAAAGTAAAAATAGTATTTCCTTTTTTTTCTAATTTTTTACAGTTTATTTTTAAATCATTTGTGAAATTATTAATATCGCTATCTTTCCCTTGGGCATTATGCATTTCCGCATAATAAAATCTATTTTTTTCTTTCCAAGAACTCAATAAAGTTACATAATCATCAACATTATTCTTAATACATAAAGGGGTTATAAGACAAGTTTTATGATAAACTTTGTATTTTGCTAGCCACATGCTTTTTTTAGGAGTTTTCTTCTATTTAAATCTTCCTGCTTATGCAGGGTAAAATTGGATATAATGACGGTTATCTTTTGGGAGTAATTAATCATAGAGAAATGAAAATGAGCCAATATGAAGGAATTGAAAAAGCATTAAGAGAAGGATGTCGGCTAGATGTATCTCACAAGGAATATTCTCAAGATATTACTGCTAAAATAAGTGGTCCAGATCCTTATAAAAAAGCTGGAGTACAGAATTCATCTCTTGAACAAGCATTATTAGAGGTTTCATTTAATTATCTTCATAGGGTTGATATCTTAGATATCAAATTGAAAAAAGAAAATTGGAAATGTATACTTTCAAGATTTGAAAGAGGAACATATGAAATGTATCTCGAGGAAGAGGCATTACTTAAACGGAAACGTAGAACCACTTGTGGAAGAATATTTGACATCTCTCCTGAGATGCAGCTTTCGGCGAGAGTAGTTGAAGAGTCAGATTTAATAGAAATCATTGTAAATAATGTGGAGAGTACAGATCAGTATGATTTCTCGAAAAGAATTGAAGTTAAAGGTAAGGATTTCAATAGTACTTATACCCAATTATGCAAAGCAATAAATGATCCGGAAAATTGGAAAAATCTTTCTCGTAGGGATACATTAAAAGTTCGTGATAAAAATGGTAAAGTACGTATAAGAACAATCGAAGAAGAAGAAGAAGACAGAGGAAGTTTAGTTTCTAGATCTAGAATTCCAAAAAATAATTTTAGAGAATATGAAAGAATCAAAGCGAGACAAGTTTTTATAACCAAGGGAGAAGTATATGAATCCTTAAATTGGAGATTTAATTATACAAGACGGTTAGGAGTAAATTTTAAAGACCTATCAGATGAAGGAACATTCATTCCCTCTAAAAAATTTGAGCCTGTTTGTAAGGATACAGACTTACATCTAATCCAGTGTGGAGAAGAGACCATTCCAAAAAATGCATTTAATGATATTTGGAAGAACGGTAAGAACCCAGAATTTGAAGTAAGTACAGATACTTTATGTCAAGTTTTAGATAGCTTTAATTTTGATGAAGGGAATATTCAGAATACAGCATTAACTTATTTTCCTTATTGGGTTAAATTAGCATTTGATGCTGATTACTTTTCTTTTCATACAGTTAGATTTTCAATAGGGGTAAATTCTTCAAGGACTATAATAAAACGGAGCATTATAGAAAGAGCGCCAACGAGTCTTTTAGGGATTTACTTTTATGGATCGGAAGTAGTTTATACTAAAATCATATTTCCTGGAGATGAAAGTCCAATTATAGCAAAGAATGCAAAAATTTATTATAATCTCTATAAACGTAGACCATAATCTAATTTTGAATAACTTGCTAAAAGTCATAATATTAAAATTAATGATATAAGAAGAGCTCTAAGTTCTTTTCAATAATTAATTTTTCTTTCTATAAGAAGCGATCATTTCAAGGATTAGTTTTGCAGCCAAATGAGAAGTTTTTTCATCCTGATCGTACCTTGGGTTTAATTCCATAATATCGAAACCAACAATATTGAGTTCTTTGAAAATTCTTTTTAATAAAAATAAAGCTTGATTAAAATTAATACCACCAGGAACAGGACATGAGACACCAGGAGCGAATGCTGGATCGAAAACATCTAAATCAATAGAAACATAAACTCTACCCTTAACTTTATTTTTTATTCGTGACCAAATATGCTCTAAACCTTTTTCATAAAATTCTTCGGCATAGACGACTTCTAATCTTTGTTTTTTTATGTTCTTTAATTCTTCAATCTCTGGTTCTCTAACACCAATCTCAATAGAACGACCGAGATTAACTTCAATATCAGAAAGAACAGAACCATAGTAACCATGCATAGAAGAAATAATATCCGGATGGGCATCGAAGTAAATAATTGTAACATCTTTGAAATTTTTTAGAACTTCGGCTGTGATAGAATGATCGCCACCAAGGACTACAGGAATCTTGCCCTTTAGTACTTCAACAACCTTAGAAATTTTCTTTTTCTCAACATTACCGTAATCATGAATCTTTTGGGTTATTGCACCAGAGCTAACTTGGGCTAAAGAAAAAGTGCCTTTGCGTTTGAAGATGCATCTTTCATAAGCTACTGCACGAATTGCATCAGGGCCTTTTTTGCAACCGGATCTTTGAGACATTGAACCAGATTCATCAGGGACACCAATAATAACAAAATCTGCTTCTTGTAATGCAGCATTTGCATACGGGAATTTCATTGTTAAGAATAGAAGTTATTAATTTATAAGGTTTTGTCTCGTAAGTGACCACCTTTTTTGTAAACTCTGAAAGCTCTTTTTAATTTGCCTTCATTCTTTGTTTTTCTATGTTCTTCAGAAGTGTATTCACCCATTTTTATTTCAGAATAATAAAGAGTAATACTTTTTATAAATCTTTTTAACTGTGGTTCATTACTGCGGCATTAACGTCACACAATTCTTGCCAAGTTAAATCTCCGTCTTCATCATGACCATGAGAATCCAAAAGTTGTTGGCCTCTAACTTCATCTCCAACAGTGGTTTTATAAGAAGGTGAGATAATTCTACCTTTTCTATCTCGTGCACCCAAATTAAAAACAGGATAATTAGTTCTAGATAAAACGCTTTTTACCGTAGCTAAAGTAGAATGTTCCTTTGCTTTAGGGATATGACCTTTAACTTCGGCATTAGTATAACAAGCTTCAACATTATCATATGTAACTACAAATAATTCTGAATCAGAAGCATAAGTAACTTCACCAAATAAATTATATACAATTAGTTCTAAGCCTAACAATTTTCTTCTATCAGCATTACGAGAATCGCGATATTCAGCTTTGCCACGATCAGGTCTGAAAAATACAGAATCATCAAAAATAGGTAACGGATTCAAACTTTGTCTTCTTGCAAGATTTAAATCAGCTTCAAAATTTTCTAATCCCTGAGGATAATCTGGGCGATCATGAAAAGAGACTAAATAACTATCTGAGTTCATAGCCCTTGAAAAAACCATATAACGGTTAATACCAGGTCTAAAAAAAGAGGGTTTTGAATACTGAAACCCTGATTCTTTAAGCCCATCAATAATTATTTGTCTTTTTGGATTCATTCTTCTTTTTCTTCTTCGCTTTCAAGTTCTTTGTATAAATCTTCTTCAGCAGCTTCAAACTCAGCTTCTGTAATAATATTTTTTTTGATTAACAAATCAATTAATGCGTCTACTTTGTTGTAAGCAGCAATAGCTAATTCTTGTGCTGACATTTCTTCGTTTTCTTCCATAACAAATTTGGATTATGGAGGATTTATAAAGGTTATGTTCATAAAAATTTTGCATAGAAATAGCTATTTCTAATAAAAAGTCGTCCTTAATCAGAATCTAAATCTTCCTCATCTTCACCATAGGACAATTCTTCAGCAGAGCGCTTTTTTATTTTTAATTTCTCGATTTGGATACACTCTACAGGGCAAATAGTTGCGGCTTCGCTATTACTACTATACTCGTCTTCGTTAATATCTTGTTTCTTAACTTTAGCTTTGAACTCGCCGTTTCTTTCAATCATTTCCCAATTTTCTGGGCAGACTGAAGCGCAAGCACCACAACCAATACAAGCCTTCCTATCGTGAGTTATATGGTAATGACTCATGGGAAACATTAGTTCAACTACCCTTTTTAAAGGTTTCTAATAAGAAATGGTGAATAAAAATCAATCAAATAGTTGAAAAAAATATCACTTTTTTTTGACACGGAATACTTCATTTGATGTAATTAGTTTATGTCGGAAATTTTGTAGAGTAGTATAACTAGTTCCTGTAACTTTATTTTTATTTTTTTTAATTGAATTCAATATCCCTTCTACCGTATCCTCATTAGAAATTATACCCCCAGAATTCAAGTGACGAATTGAATGTGCATCACTACCAGCTGTTTTTAATTTTTTTAATGAATCAGATAAACTGAAAGCTTTTTGATTATATTTTGAGGGAATAGAAGAATTAAGAACTTCGATAGCATCAACCATTAAAAGAGGTTTCTTTGTCCAGGTTAAAGTTTTAACTGAAGGGTGAGCAGCAGAGGTTATACAATTATAATTTTTTGAGATTTCTAATAATTTTAAAAGAGGAAGTTTTGTTCTATAAAGATGGAATCTATGTTTAATTTTAAAAGGTAAAATTTCTTTCTGATAAAATTCTTTTAGTTCATTAATATCATAAAAGTAGGCTAAAAGATGATTAAAACGATTAGAACCAATTTCAATACCCGGGATTACTAAAGCATCCTTGTCTTTACAAGCTTCAATAGAACCAGTGATAATATTATGGTCAGTAATCGAAAGGCCAGTTTTTAATTTTTTAGAAACAGAGAGTAATTCTTTTACAGAGGCAGTACCATCAGAAGATTTAGAATGTACATGCATATCAATGAAAACCATAGTATAAAATTAGGAGTTCAGATTTAAAAGATTATTCATATCTCAATGCATCTACAGGATTTAATTTGGATGCTTTGTAAGCGGGCCATAAACCACTAATCATACCAATAACAAAAGCGAATAATAAAGCAAAGAGGATGACGCTCCAAAGAATTGAAATGCTTAAATAATCATAACCAAGCAAAGAAGCAATAATACCAACGGAGAATGCAAATAGAGTTCCAAAAATAGCACCAATCAAACCACCAACTAAACCAATTAAACCTGATTCAAACAAAAAGATTAACATAATATGTTTTTGATTTGCACCAATGGCTTTCATTGCACCAATCTCTTTTGTTCTTTCTAAAACTGAAGTGTACATTGTGTTCATGATTCCAATACCACCAACAGCAAGAGAAATAGCAGCAATGCCAGCAAGAATAAATTGGACTATACCTAAAATGCTACCTAATTGGGATAATAATTGGTCTGGAGTATAAACTTGAAAATTGTCATTACCACGACTTCTTTCTAAGTTGGTTTTGATCTTATCAGCGACCTCTTCTAAACTTTTACCTTCTTCAACAGCAGCAAAAATAAAACTAACTTTCTTTCCTATGCCAAAGAGATCTTTTGCATCATCTTTTGAGATATACAGAACATTATCAACTTCTTGATTACCAACTTTTTCTAAAATTCCAATAACTTTGAAGTCCACGCCGTTAATAGTAATACTACTCCTTAAACGAATTTCTTTTTCAAAAATATTATTCGCAAACCCATAACCAATAATTGCAACTTTAGTTTCGCCAGAGCTGAATAATTTACCCTCACCAATTTCAGCATTGATATCGAGATGACCATCCCCTGCAAGGCTTGAGTCTATTGCTTTTAAAAAAGTGATATAATTTTGATCATCATATGTAACAAGGGCCGAAGTTAGAAATAATCCTCCAGCATAATCAACACCGATCGTATCTTTGACAATATCAACATCATCCTCCGTAAAACCAGTATCTCCAACAGGAGGGCCAGTCAAACCTTCCGGAACAACTCTAATTTTACCTGCGCCCATAGCAGAGAATTGTTCGATAATTGCATCCTCTAATCCTTGACCGATGGTCATCAAAGAAACAATTGCAGCAATACCGATTACTACACCCAGAACAGTTAACCAACTTCTTAATTGACGATGGCGCATATTTTTCAAACCATATAAAAATAAGTCACGGATCAATCTTTCAGCGCCTCCACAGGAGTTAGTTTGGAAGCTTGGTTTGCGGGGACATAACCAGAAAGCATTCCAACGACAAAAGCAAATAATATTCCTAATAATACAACCCAATAATCAACATGTATACTGAGAAGCAAAAAACCGGATTGCGCAGCAATTGCGCCAATAGCGTATGAAATTAATGAACCGATAGTTACGCCCATTATTCCACCAACAAGCCCCATCAAGCCTGCTTCAACAATGAACATATATTTTATATCTTTTGGGGAAGCACCAATCGCTTTTAGTATTCCAATTTCTTTTTTTCGTTCTAAAACATTTGTAAACATAGAGTTCATGATTCCAATGCCGCCAACAAATAATGAAATTGCAGCAATTCCAACTAAAACAACTTGGACAACATTAAGGATTATACCTAATTGTTGAAGGATTTGATCAGGAGTATAAGTTTCAACATCCTCTGCATCACGAGCACGTTCAAGTTTGTTTAAAGTATCCTCAGCAACATCGTTAAGATTAAAACCGTCCATAACAACTACTTCAATCATACTCAAGCCTTTAGGATTATCAAATAATACATGGGCATCATCCATTGCAATATAAACAGAATTGTCATCTTGTTCGTTACCAACTTTGTTTAATATTCCAATAACATCAAAGGTCATAGAATCTATTTCAATTTTATTCCCAATGTAAATTTCTTTTTTCAGTGTAGTATGAGCTAAACTATTACCAATAATAACAAAACTATTTTCGTTATTTTGTGGCCAACGACCTTTTTCTAAAGTTAAACTATCGCTCTCTAATGCATCACCATAATCTTTGTCAGAATCAAAACCGAGAACAGTTGTGGATTTATCTTCATTTCTAACTTGGACAGATTTTGTAGAATAAAGAAACGAGTTCATATAATCAACACCCGAAACACTATCAATTGTGCCTAAATCATCCTCAGTAATCTTTCCTGATTCCATCGAAACAAAACCAGCACCAGTCTTAGGGAAAACATAAAATTTATTTGAGCCCATACTTTCAAATTGTTCTTTAATAGCATTCTCCAAACCTTGGGACATAGAAATTAAAGAAACTATTGCGGCAATACCAATAATAATTCCAACTATGGTTAACCAACTTCTAACCTTACGATGCATGATACTTTTTACTGCAAAGTTCAGATAATGTTTCATAGATCATCAAACAATTCCCTAATCTTTTTAGGGACTTTTCGGAGATTGCTTGGTCTGAAGAATAATAATACTCTAAATGGCAATTGGATTGTACGTTTGAATCCATGCTTTATTGCTAAATCAAATTTCTTTTCTCTTCTCCAACCTTTGTAACAGTAATAAACAAAAGCGATACCAAGAACATAGAATATGAATGTCCAAATAGAAGTAGTATTACCATCAAGGCCATAACTTTTTATCTCGCTACTTGTGTAAATCGGTAATGATAAAATAATTGATTCTTCAAATTCTTGGTTGTATGAATCTTTGTAAGTTGCCAAAAGATTAAGATCGACATTTTCTTTTTGTTTGACATAAATATCGAAGCTGGAAGTCTCAAAATCATCACTACCTAAGTTACCTAAGTATTCGGAATCAGGGCCGATAATTTCATAACCTTCACCAGGAAGAAGTTTTAATGTTAAATATTTCACTTCAGTAGGACCAATGTTACTTGTTGAGACTATAATCTCACCATTAGTATATTTTTTGAAAGCAGTAAATTCTTCTAAATTAAAAGATAAATCTGCATCAGAGCCAATTAAAATTCCAAAGGTATCATTCTTATAATGAACAGAACTGTTTACGTCCCTATAAGTAATTGCTAATGGGATTTTGTAAACACCAGCAGTTGCATCTTCTTCTGCAATGATACTAAAAACAAATGTATGCTCTTCGCCAGGGCTTAAGGAAACTAGGGATTGTTCTTTACTAGATTTGTAAGGAACGATTGGAATAGAATTGCCATCAATACTCAAAGATGCTTCTAAGTTTCTGAATTGGGAAAATGCATCATTACGGATTGTAACAGAAAGTTCAGCAGGTTCACCAGGGGAAAGAAGTTCGGGGTTTGTTTCAATAGAAACAACATTCAGAGTGGAATCAATAGATAGAACTGAAATCTCTAAGCTTGGAGTTGTAATGCTCTCATCTACTGAGCTAGAGAATAGAAATTTTAAATCATAATCACCGGGAGATGCATCGTCATCAACCTTTACTCGGTACTTAATTGAATATTCTGTGCCTGGTTTAACAGTACCAAGAGAACGAACACCATCATCATCAGATTCTAAAGTAAATGGGAAATCTTCAACAAAGTCTAATTCAACATTTCTTAAGTCATCTATATTTATTATAGAAGTAGAACTTTGGACGCCTTCAGTTTCTAAAGACAGGTATAAATCGAAATATTCGCCCGGCTGGATCATAGCAGGAACAGTACGATCAACGGAAATTTTGACTTGGAGTAAATTATTAGCATCAGTACCAAAAGTAATACCTGTAGCAGTAGCTAATGGGACTAATAACAAAAATAATAGCAATAGTATACCTCTTTTCATTAAATCACCTTCCCGTCTTGGAGCTTAATAATTCTATCAGCTTGTTTAGCTACATATAAATCGTGCGTTACAATTATTAAAGTTTTCCCCTGACTGCGATTTAAATCGGATAACATTTTTAAAATTTGTTCTCCAGTCTTTGTATCTAAGTTACCAGTAGGCTCATCAGCAAGAATAACTTCAGGATCATTAGCTAAGGATCTAGCAATTGCAACCCTTTGTCTTTCTCCACCAGAAAGTTCTGAAGGTTTATGTTGGAGCCTGTGGCCCAAGCCAACCATTTCTAAAAGTTCCTTTGCTTTTCTTTCACGTTTCTCTTCAGTAATATTATCTTGGAAGATCATAGGCATAGAAACATTCTCTACAATGTTTAAACTAGGGATTAAATTGAACGTTTGGAAGATAAAACCGATTTTTTTGCCACGAATCCTTGCAAGTTCATCTTCTTTTAGATGAGCAATATTATGACCATCCAAATATATAGCTCCTTTAGTTGGAATATCTAAACAACCAATTAGATTCAATGTCGTCGATTTTCCGCTACCAGATTTACCAACAATAGAAACAAACTCGCCTTTTTTTATGTCAATATTGATTCCTTGGACTGCATGGACCTCAACTAAATCTAATTTATAGGTCTTCCAGGCTTCCTCAATTTTGATTATTGATTGTGACACAAATGACCATGGGTCTTTGGAGAATAAAAAGTTTTGTATGGAAATAGATTTAAGTTTCAGAATAAATAAAAAGGTAATGGAAGAGAGTGCTAAAAAGAAAATTGAAGACGTACCAAAAAAAGGTGTAATAATGTTCGTTTGCTCGCCAGACAAGTATAATGAGACGAGAAACTTCATTCTAAAGACCTGGACAGAAACATTTTCTAAGAAAGGAATATACCTAAGTTTGAATAGGCCTTATGAAAATTTAATTCAAAATTTTTCTCAATCTAGAATTGATCATAGCCAATTATTCTTTTTGGATAATGTGAGTAGAAGTGAAAGCGACGTCGATAATTGTTACTTCCTAAGTTCAGATTTGGCTAAATTAAACTTGTCATTCTGTAGTTCTGTCAAAGAAAAAAGTCCAGACTTTATGTTAATGGATTCACTAAATGATTTATTTTTGGAAGATGAAAATAGAGCAACGAAGTTACTAAACGAGTATATAAAAAAGGCTAAAGTTAATGAGATAAATGGGTTAATTTTGGTTATCAAAGAGCCGATTATTGATGAAATTATCGACGTGTACAAGAAAGACATTGATAGTGTCATAGAAATTTATTAAAAATGAAAATAAAAACAAAAAAAGTTAAACCGAATTGATTAGAAATTTATTGTCTTTTCTTTTTTTTCTTTGCTGCCATTTTTTCACCTCTAAATTATAATGTTATATCAGTGTGTATTGTAGTATTTAAACTTTATTATTTTCTTATCAAAAATATTTTCTAAAAATAAAAATTTCAAAAATAAAAAATAAATTCTAAAAATGAATTTTTGTAAGACATTATACTAAAATATGCCTTAAGAAAGTTATTTAAACCAAAGTTTATTCCTTAAATTCGACGCGGGGGTAGCAAAGCGGTCAAATGCGACAGACTCAAGATCTGTTACCTTAGTGGTTTCGCAGGTTCGAATCCTGTCCCCCGCATTTTTTAAAATGGAACTACCAATAACTCGAGAAGAAGCAATTGAGGTTTTGAAAAGTATGCCTCAATTAGAATCTGATATGAATCATTACTTAGAATCTGAAGCTATAATGAGAGGTTTAGCAAAAAGGTTCAATACCGACGAGGAATATTGGGGGATGTTAGGGCTTTTGCATGATGTGGATTGGGCTTTGACAAAGAATAATTGGGAAGAGCATAGTATCAAAGCAAAAGAAATTCTGCAACAAAAAGGATTTGATGAAGAGTTTATTGAAATTATACAGTCACATACTTATGGTTATGAAGAGATTCCCACTTTCAAAGATAACAAAAGGGTGACTGACATACAACATTGTCTTGCTGCAGCCGAAACTATGACTGGGATAATCTATGCTTATGCTTTGATGAGAGGGAGAAAAATTTCGGATATGGAAGTCAAAGGACTGAAAAAGAAATTTGATAACAAAACATTTGCAGCTAATTGTAATAGAGAGATTATCAAGGAGATTGAACTTGCTGGATTAAGCTTAGATGAATTTTTTGGATTGTGTATTAATTCAATAAAAGAAATAAGAGAACAAATTGGGTTGGAATAATCTGGACTTGGAGGGGATTGAACCCTCGGCCTCTCCCTTGCGAAGGGAACGCTCTACCACTGAGCCACAAGCCCACAAGAAAAAATAAATATCTGGGGTTTATTAATTTTCATAAGATTTAAAAAGACCTAAATGGAGTTTTAATAAAAATGGGGATTGTTTACTTTTCTGAGACGGTATCTACGAGATTAGAACAAAAATTGCATAAACATTTGGCTTCTATGTCTGAAAAGAAAGATTAAATTGTTTTTTCTAAGGTTTGTGCACTATAATCCATACCAAAAATTAAGAATATGGCTACAGAAACTATTATGATGAATGAAACTAAGATTATAACTTTGAACCATTTAGCTTTGTAAAAAGGAACCTTTTGTTGGAACAAAGGCTTTTGTTTCGGTTTAATCATTTCTGGCATTTAATAATAGTAATAAAAAAACTATTTAATTGTTGCGATTTTTTTCATTGCTAATTCTTGAACCTCTGGAATTTGGAGCGAGCCATCAACTAGGAAGTATAAATCCTTACTTTTGTAGTAGTCTATCAAAGGGGAAGTTTCATTATTATATACGTCCAAACGATTTTTTATGGTTTCTTCGTTATCATCAGGCCTTTGGTATAAGCTTGAACCGCATTTATCGCAAACATTGGGAACCTTTGAAGGGACAGTCAGTCCATAGATAGCGCCACAGCTCTGACAGATTCTTCTTTCAATTGTTCTTTTTATAATTAAATCATCCTCACAAAACAAATCTATGACTAAGTCAATCTTGATTATTTTCTCTAATTCTTCTGCTTGGGATAAAGATCTTGGGAAACCGTCTAATATATAATCATCATTGGGGAGATTATTCTTTAATAATTCTATAATCAATGAATCTGGAACCAATGAACCGGTTTTCATATAAGATTCTACTTTTTCGGCTAAAGGAGTTTTAAGTTTGAGTTCGTGTCTGAGTAAATCTCCCGTAGAAATATGTTTTAAGTTTAGTTTTTGAGCTAGAAGTTTAGCTTGGGTGCCTTTACCTGAAGAAGGTTTGCCTAATATAATTAGTTTCATAATTAAGAAGCCGGGTTTATTGTATAAAAGAATTTCTATTTTTTTTGATACAATTATTTATAAAATAAGTTTGATGGAAAATGAAGTATGAAAAAGAAAGTAGGTGTATTAAGGATTTTTACTGGAGGAATGGGCGGTGGGAAAACTCATGCGGCACTTTCTGATGCAAATGATAGAAAACATAAACTAAGAGAAAAGGTTTTAGTAATCCAGCCTGGAGTTTCTGTAAGAGCAGGGATTGATGGTGAAGGTGAAACAAAAGCTAGGTCAAGTGTTGCTGCCGAGAGTAATATTGTTCCTTATGATAATCCTTTTGAAGCATTAAGACTAGCCAAAGATAAAGTAAATTTAGTTACAATTGTTGATTCACATATGTTTGTTTCAGGACCAATTGCAGCAGTTGTATATGGATTATTGAATGATGGAAGAGATGTAAACTTAGATTGTTTAGAATTTGATTATGGAGGAGAGATTTTTCCAGTCTTACAAGCATTAATACATTCGGGGACTTCAATTTTATATCATTATAGGCAATGTGATTGTCAAAAACCTGGAGAGGAACCAATTGGAAGATATAATCAATTAATCGTCAATACTCCTTTTAAAAGGAAAAGGGAATTATTAGAATTATTAAGAGCTAAATCTGAGCCGGATCCAAAATTAATTTATTTGGTAGAGAACGGGACTGTTGATCCGAAAACAGGATTGATATTACCAGCATACTTTGGTTCTACAAACGTTACTGGGGATGTTGCTAAAGATTTGAATACCGATGATGTAGTTTCTGATAAAGTTAGTTATGTTACTAGATGTAGGGAATGTTTTGTTAGACCAAAAAATCTTAGTGTATATTTGAAATGAAAATAGCAATCATAGGAACGCATGGAACTTTTAAGACTACATTAGTTTATTTCTTAGCCGGCGTATTGAAAGCGAAAGGAAAGTCTGTTGGAATAATCAGAGAGATGGCAACAGCCTGTCCGTATTTCAAAGATGGGAGAGGGAATGTTCTAGCACAAAATTGGATTACACTAAATCAAGTGCAGCTTGAAAGAGAGTATGAAGAGATTTATGATTATGTTATTTGTGATCGGAGCGTGGTTGATAATTATATTTATGCAATGCAAGCGTATCAAAAAGAAAATCAACCATTGCCCGGATGGATAGAACCATTCGTGTTGCATCATACGAAATCTTATGATTTTTTGTTCAAGACACCAATATCACCATTAGGGTTAGTGAATGATGGTGTAAGGTCTGTCGATAGAAAATGGCAGCAAGAAATTGAAGATCAATTAACACAATATTTAGAAGAGAAAAAAATCAAACATATTGAATTGCCGGTGTCTGAAGTTTTTGAGTATGATGATATTATTGAGTATGCGACAAAGCAAGCGAAGTTCATGGCGACCTATCTTGTGGATATGGATGTGCAGAAGAGGATTTTCTAAGTTCGTTTCCTCTTTGTCTCCTTAATCTTTTTATTTCTTTGTAATCAAAACCAGCGGCTTCAACAGCATTTGCTCATGAGCCAACATATCTATATGCTGCCCTATAAAGTTCATTATATTCTTCAATAACCACATTTCTTTTTGTCTTGGAGGCCAAGTTGAAAGAACCTAATCAGTAAAAGGATAAATCTAAGTATTAGCTATTCAAAATTCTCATGATAATATTTCAAGGTTTCCATTATTTCTGAACTTGGTGTTCTATCTAATCCTCCTACACTTTGATAAACTAACCCTTTAACTAATTCTGTTGCATCTTCAGGAGCTTGATATCCCTTGATCTCTTAATTCCGAAAAGATTACCACAATATCAGCCTCAGATAGAAATCCTCTATGACGTTCTAATGCTTTTACATTCTTTTTAATATTGAGGCTATCAATAATACTTTTTCCCTCGGGGTAAATAATAGTCTGAAATCGCATAACCTCTTTTTTTTAATTTAGGATTAATAAATAATTCTATCTTCAAAAATTCTTGTAAAAGATGCATTCATAAACATTATAAACCAAATATTTCCAAGGTTAATTATGAACATTTTAGTTACGGGCGGGGCCGGTTATATCGGTTCAATTACTGTTCGAAGGTTATTAGAAAAGGGATACAATGTAGTTATTATAGACAACCTTTCTAGAGGCAATAAATTCTCAATCCCTGATGTTCCATTTATACAATGCGATGTTGCAGATGAAAAAGTTGGTGAGGTAATCAAACAATATAATATTCAAGCAGTAATCCACTTCGCAGCATACGCGTATGTAGGCGAATCTGTTGAAAATCCGGGATTATATTTTGAGAACAATTTAAAAAAATCATTAATACTTTTAGAAACATTAAGAAAGAATAACGTCAACAAAATTATTTTCTCTTCCACATGTTCAACTTACGGCGATCCAGAGATTGTTCCTATAACTGAATCAGAAAAACAAGCTCCTATCAATCCTTATGGCTTGACCAAACTATTAATTGAAAAAGCATTACAAGTATATAATAAAAATTATGGATTAAAATTCATAGCACTGAGATACTTCAATGCAGCAGGAGCTTCATATGATGTTGGTGAGCATCACAGGCCAGAAACACATTTGATTCCATTGGTATTAGATGTTGCATTTGGAAGAAGAGACAAAATTAAAATATTTGGCAATGATTATCCTACTCCCGACGGCACTTGTATCCGAGATTATATTCATGTATTAGATATTGCAGACGCTCATATTCTTGCATTAGAAAAATTAGATTCAATTTCCGGTTTCTATAACATTGGTACTGGCAAAGGTAATTCTGTAAAAGAAATAATTGAAGCTTGCAGAAAAATTACTGGGCACGAGATCCCCGTAGAAATCGTAGAAAGAAGGCCTGGTGATCCTCATGTGTTAGTTGCTGACTACAAGAAGATCCAACAAGATTTAGGTTGGGTTCCAAAACAAGATATTAATGATATAATCAGAGATGCATGGCACTGGCACAACGAACTTGAAAAGAAACATCTAACAGTTGTAACCTCCGGTTATTTCGACCCAATCCATGCTGGGCATATTGAATGTATTCATTTAGCCAAACAACTTGGTGGTAAACTGATTGTATTATTGAATAATGATCAACAGTGTGCTTTGAAAAAAGGGAAGGCATTTATGCCATTAGGAGAACGAAAAATAATATTAGAAGCGCTTCGTGATGTTGACGAAGTATTCATTTCTATTGATGAGGATGCATCAGTTTGTAAATCTTTAGAAGCATTAAAACCAGATATATTCGCTAAAGGTGGAGATCGCTTGATTTCAGAAATCCCTGAAACACCAATCTGTAGAAGACTAGGTATTCAAATTATTGACGGTTTAGGTGCAAAGATTCAATCTTCTTCGGATTTAACAGGTTTAAAACAAATAATATAATTTTATTCCCAAAAGTTTTAAAAACAAAAAAATAATTCCCCATTAAATGAAAAAATTACTTTTAATTTTAGCATTCCTGTTATTAGCAGGTTGTTCATCTTCAGCCGTATCAACTTCACAAAAAGTTTTAGTTGAAACCAACAAAGGTTACTTTACAATTGAACTTTATGATGATACACCAATCACTACAACTAATTTCTTAAAATTAATCGAAGAAGGTTTCTATGACAATTTAACATTCCATAGATATGAGCCTGGCTTTGTAATCCAAGGTGGTGATCCTAATGGTGATGGTACCGGTGGTAGTGCTGATACTATTAAACTAGAAGTCATTGGTCGTTCTCATTATCGTGGAACAGTTGGTATGGCCCGTAGTTCAAACCCAAACAGCGCAAGTTCTCAATTCTTTGTAAATTTAGCTGATAACGATTTCTTAGACGAAGGTTATACAGTATTTGGTAAAGTTACAGAAGGCATGGATGTTGTTGATGAATTAAGAGCTGGTGATAAGATTATTCACGCTGCCAAGGTTTAATTCAGAACTTTTATAAATTCTTTTATTTTTTTTTTTAAAATGTCTAATCCGCTAATTTCATTTACTGGAACAGAAAATGAATTAGATCAGTTATTTAATAGAGTTTTGTCTGATGAAGATATTTTTTTTGATAACCCTCACGAACCTCAAGCGTTTAAGAGATATAGCCAATCGTGTTTTGAATTAATTGCAGCTGAATTAAGTTTGATATTAGCTTATGAAGAGGTTGCTCGAAAATTAAAACTCACGCCAAAATTATTATTAGAATTTGCTTCTGGCTATAGAAAGGCTGCGATTTTATTCAGACTTGGAGTTTTTATTAGTCCTCCTATGGGTAATTTTAATCTAACTCCAGGAAATATTTCTCCCCTAGAAGAACACTGCCTTAATTATGGTAGGGCTTTAACTGCTCTTAGTTATGATGAAGCTTCTGATTTTATACATTCTTTCGCTCCTGAAAGGGCTTTCGTTCATGTCCACCTAATTAGACAGAATTTATCGGATTATATTTGCGGTAAACCTTTTTATTCTTGTTAATTTTTCTTTTTCTTAACTAAAATATTTCTAGAAATCAAAACATTTGGAATAATAACTAAATCGCCATCTTTAGTTTTAACTTGTATTTCATTTAATCCAATATGAAGAATCTTCCCTTCAATAGTATCCATTTCGATAATATCCCCTTCTTTGAATCTTTTCTTTATTGCAATCATAATCCCAGCAAAGAAGTTCGGAATAAAATTTTTTAGTGCTAATAATATGAACAATGCCAACAACAGGAATATCCCAATTAATATTGCAATCAAAACAACCTTTTCTAATCCTAGGAATGTTAATCCTAAAACTAATCCGGCGATATACAATCCATATTGGACTAATGAGCCCATAAATTCTTCTAATGGAAATCGAATCCCAATCTCTGATAATAATCTTTCAACTTCAAAACTATGCAAAATCTTTTGGATTACAACCTTGAATATATTCCCGATTATAATCCCAAACCCGACTACTAACAATCCTGCAATAATGTTCGTGATTATAGTCATATACTCGATTGCCATGCTTCAATTACATCCTTTTTTGTTTATATAACTTACTTCTTAGCTATTTTCCATAATAAGTTAAAATAGTTTTTATATGTTTTAACTACATCCGGCTGTTGTATAACTATTGCAACAGGATCATGTTCTAACCAGATAATTATTGCAACTTTATTCCCATAGATATTTGTTGATACAATCGTCTCAAATTCTTTACTCAGATATTTAACATCCGCAAATGGCGGGTCTTTCTTCCTTTCCCCTGCATATATTGCATGCAATTTAACTTTCTCCTCAATTCTCCTTTTTGTATAATGCCTTAGGTAATAATTCATAATCTCTTTTGCATTTCTGGATGCACCTATAATATAAACATCCTCTTTTGATCTAATCTGATCTTCAAAAATAGATTTTATTCCTTCTCTACCTCTATAGAACAAGGTTTCTTGCTTATCCTTCTTAATATTATACTTCCCCATTAATTGTGGCAAAATTAAACTTATTGCATCCCTTTTGTTTTCAATAATATCTTGAATTTTCTTTGGGTCCTCAGCAATATAATACCTCTTTCCGTTCTCTTGAATATAACTCACTAACCCTTTTTCGATTAATCTATCCAGAACATCGTATATGCTCCTCCTATGTAAACCTGTTTTTCTAGATAATACTCCTACTTGCGCCTTTTTTATATCTAAAAGCATCAAATAGATCTTAACTTCTGACTCTGTTAATCCAACATTAGCTAGTTCTTCAAACATAATCTTATTAGAGATTTTTAGCTTATATAATTTGTGGTGAGCTATATACCCACACTTTGTTATATACCTGATTTTCAGATTTAATTCTATCGAAATTAGGAGATAAAAAAAATGATAGAAAAATTAGGGTACATCCCAAGAAAAACTGCAATTGTTCATCAATTGGAAGGCGACGTAAGTTATGTAGATTCAAGAGTGATTATTGGAGACATTCTTCTACCAGAAAGATTTCAAGGTACTTTAGACAAAAGAACTCGTAAGTATGATGGTTTACAAGAAGCTGTTGATAATAAGGAATTATTCCTCCGTGGAAAGATTAATTATGAATCTGGTGTTCAGTGGTTTGGATTAGTCACAGACAAATTCCAAGAGCTTAGAATTGGAGAAATTGATTCTGAGATTCAAGGTAGATTAAGAGTTCCTGGTATGACTAGATTAGCAAGAACTAAAGATCGTTTCTTAGTTAATTATCCCCTAGACTTTATTGATGGTGAAACGGAACTTCATCTTTCATTTGATTCAGGTGAATTTGGATTATACGGTGGAAATGGTCAAACCGCAATTAGGATTGGTTACTCTGTTACTGATGGAAAAAATTGGTTAAATTTTCATAACCCAAATTTATTCGGTCAAAGAATAATTCATAGATGGGACGAAGCAGATATTCCTTCTACGTTGGATGCAATTTTAGGCGCAAGGGAAGATGTAAAAGCATTAGTCCAAAGACAACGAGATTCAAGGATGAGCTCAGCCGAGTTTGAGGCTTATTTTTCGAATATGAAAGGTTTAAAAGCAAAGACTTTATTTCGAGAAATAGCAGGTTCATTTGATAATGCATCTAGATACGATTTAGCAACAATGATTAGTAATGCTTCATCAGAAAGAGCAGAATCAACACAATTAAGATTAGAATCTGCAGCAGCAAATTTTTTGCTAGGAGATAAAAATGACATATGAACATTTAGTGGGCTTTGGTTTTAGATTAAAACAACCGGTTTTATTTGAAGATATTCCCGTGTCAGATTTATCATTAAAATATAAAGTGATTTTTGTTACTTCCCCAGAACCCCGTAGATATAATTATCAAACTATAGGCATTGGAAAAATCAATCAGAATGGTGGAAAATTAATGCTTGGTAATACTGATTTATCTGATTTAGTAGTCTATGATTCAGATTATTTATTATTTGCAATTCAGTAAACCTTAAAAAATCTTATTTTATATTTATTTTATGCCAATTAATGCACACCCGGAATATTTCAAAGCTGAAGAGAAATATAACAAAGCAACAACTATCCCTGAGAAGCTTACAGCTTTAGAAGAAATGTTAAGAGTTGGTCCTAATCATAAATCCGCAGAAAACCTTCGTGCTGAGATTAAATCCAAAATTTCTAAGTTAAGAGAACAATTAGAAAAGAATCGTCAAACAAAAGGTAGCTCAAAAGCAACATTCACGGTTAAAAAAGAAGGCGCTGCACAAGTAATTCTAGCTTCCGTTACAAATGCTGGCAAATCTAGTTTATTAGCAACACTAACAAACGCCAAACCTTTGGTTGCTGAATATAAATTTACAACCACAAGACCCGAGCATGGGATCTTAAATTATCATGGAATATTAATCCAATTAATTGAACTCCCAGGTATATTTGAAGGCTGTGCATACAAGGGAGAGTATCCAACATTCTTTGGTATGGTTCGTAGTACCGATTTAGTTATTTTTTTAATTGATCCAACATTAAACGAAAGTGACCAAATTGAATTATTACAATCTGAGTTTGAAAAAGCCCAAATAAAACTTAATGCTAAACGCCCTAAAGTTTTCATTAAACGTCAGGGCACTGGTGGTATAGAATACATGGGTGCAAGATATTTCAAATTTGATTTAAGTGACGCAACAAAAATGTTAATTACTCATGGTTACCATAATGCTGTTGTTACTGCTTTTGAAGATGTTTCTTTGGAAGATTTAGCAGACGTATTAAATGAATCAATTGTATATCTCCCGTTATTAATCATAAGAACTAAATCAGATATTAAGGGGGATGGTATCTCCACAAAAACAAAAAAGAATATAGAAAAATTAAAGGATGAAATATTTCAAACTCTAAAATTAATTAGGGTATATACAAAATCTCCGGGAAAGAAGCATGATTGGCCACCTGTTGCATTACATGATGGTGATAAGATTGTAACTTTAGCTAAGGTTATCCATAAAGATTTTATTAAGAGATTTAGTTTTTCCAGAATTTGGGGAAAGTCTGCAAAGCACGATGGCCAAAAAGTCGGTTTAGAACATGATTTAATGGATGAAGATATTGTAGAAATCCATACAAAATAAAAAAAATTAAGAAGAACTTTCAGTTATTCCTTGGTTTATTTCATTTAAGTCTTCTGTGATGCTTGTTATTTCTTCTGTTGCACCACTGATTTCTTCAGCTGCTTCTTCATCATTATTTATTGTTGATCCACATCCTGTAATCACAAACAATAAACAAAAGATACATAGTATTGCCATTATTTTTCTTATCATTTTTCCTCCTTTATACTACGACTTCCTCAGTCGGTGTTTCTTCAGCCACAACTTCCTCAGTCGGTGTTTCTTCAGCCACAACTTCCTCAGTCGGTGTTTCTTCAGCCACAACTTCCTCAGTCAGTATTGCTTGGTCTATTTGCTCAGTTCCATCACTCATACAATCCATTGGACATAAAGAATAGTCTTCACCATAACTTGGTTCACAAAGTCCATCTCCACAAACTGCTACATGTCCATCATCATATGATGTTTCTTCGTAAACATATGTTTCTTCCATAACAATATCTTCTACATCTATATCCACACCAATTAATGCATATGTAATTTTTAACATTCCTTTATCGACAATGTTTCCAATATTATTTTTTAGTTTTGTAAGATCTTCTTGAGTTAATTTCCCCCTAGATTCAATTGACGCTTTCAGGTCACTCATTAATGTATCAATACTATTAGAAGTTTCTACCATCATCTCCAATGCATTTTGATATCTTGAACAGTCTTCTGCTCCTTTGCTCTCACAATAATCGTTGAGGTTTTGAATCTGTTGGTATAATGCTCCATCAGTACCTAATTTCATTCGAATCTCTTCAAGTTTTAATATAATTGTTAAGGCTTCTGTTGCATCAATTTCGGTTCTAACTTGGTATGTATTTTGCATTCCCATACTTTGTTGCCCATACTGTCCACCACTACTTGTTCCGGTACAATCAATTGAACATGCACCCATCTTCTGTTCGAAATCATCACAGATACCATCTGGACAACATTTACCACCTGCGCACCAACCTTCTCCATATAACTCTTTTTGATAATCTCCACTAAACTGGTTCATTGGATTTTCTTCTGTAAAACCACAATCATCTTGACATCCATATTTTTCATCACCTTCACAAACACCATCTCCACATTCTGTTTGCACATATTGATTTTGTTGGGGTGCATTATATTGTGGTTGATTTTGATAATTCGGTTGCGTTTTTGGTTGATTATAATAATTTTGTGGATTGTTATTCTGTTGTTGATTTTCTTCTGGACAAGGGACTTGTGTATCTCCATTCCAACAACCACTTCTTTGTTGATCTCCAGAAGGCTGTTCTGGTAAATTATCCTCAGCAGGTATTTCTACGCCTGGTTCCTGTGTCGGTTCTTCAGCAACTGGCTCTTCAACAACTGGTTCCGATGTTGGTTCTGGAGCAGGTTCTGGTGCTGGTTCCGGTGCAGGTTCAGAAACTACTTCTTCACCCTCTTGTAGTTCAGCAACTACTCCTCCTGTAATTAAATTCCCTGTAGAAAGAAATCTCATACTATCACTAAAAAATCCTGCAGTTGCAAGACTAGAACACATTAAAATTAATACAAATAATAATGTTAAAATCTTTTTCATTATGTATCACCTCTTTTTATTGTCTTCTTGTAAACATTTCTTTAATTTAAACTTTTTGGAAATGATTATAAACAATTTAATCTTCAGACAGGACAAATGCCCACGCAGACTTTTTAAATAAGCCTGATTTTATTTACATTTTCTAAGGAGGTTTGATGGAAGATAATCAATTAAATAAAAAATTGCATTTATGGTCAGATAAAGAATTAAAAGTACTTCAGGAAAATTATTCCTTTAATAATATTTCTTTATTTTTGCCTAATAAAACTAAAAGTTCAATATACCATAAAGCCTCAAGATTAAATCTTAAAAGAGAAATGAGAACAAGAAAATATTCTGTTAATCATAATTTTTTTAAAGAATTTGCTCCACAAATGGCTTACTTATTGGGATGGTGGTTTAGTGACGGTAGTGTTTCTAAAAATTTAAAACAGATTAGTATTCATATAAATAACAAAGACAAAGAAATATTAAATTTAATTAGTCAAACATTAAATAATAATAGACCTATTAAAGAATATAATAATTCTTCTTATCTAGTAATACAAAGTAAAGTTTTAGCTAATGATTTAATTAAATTGGGCTGTATTCCAAATAAAAGTTTGAAAATTGAATTTCCAAATATCCCCGAATCTTTAGTTTCCCATTTTTTAAGAGGATTTTTTGATGGTGATGGTTCGATTTATTTTAATAAACCAAATACTATCATAATCTCTTTTTTAGGCCCCTATAATTTCTTATTTGTTTTACAAAATAAAATCCATAAATTATTAAAGATTAAGCCACATCCTATCAGCAAGCACAAAAGTATATTTCGGGTATGTTATTATGGAAATGATGCCAGAAAAATTAGCTTTTGGCTATATAATAATTCAGGAAACCTTTATTTAAAGAGAAAAAGGGAAAGATTTGAAAATCATTTAAGATTGAGGAAAAATGGGCCTAAAACAAGTAATATTAGTTCGCATGGATTTACAAATGCCTAAAGGAAAATTGGCAACGCAATGTTGCCATGCATCTGTTAGTGCTGTTCTAAAAACTTCAAAAGACAAATTGGATGAATGGTCTTCAGAAGGTATGAAAAAAGTGGTATTAAAAGTTGCAGATTTAAAAGAACTAATTAGTTTGAAAAAAAATGCAGATGCTCTTAAATTAAAAACTTCATTGATTACAGATGCTGGTAAAACTGTATTTGAAAAGCCAACAACAACATGTTTAGCAATTGGCCCTGATGAGGAAACAAAGATTGATAGAATTACTTCCCATTTGAAATTATTGTAGAAAACATTATATATATTATCCCTTTATAATATTGGAATGAAAAGGGATTCAGTTGTTTTAATCAATGGAAAAAGTTGCCCATTAAATGAAGCTATTTCTGCTAATTTCATTGTGAATGGGGTTTATAAGTTAATTAAAAAAAAGTACCCTGAA
>JAGVZZ010000027.1 GCA_018302205.1 Candidatus Woesearchaeota archaeon | reverse complement strand
ATTTATATTAATAAAACTTTCTTAGGTTTTTCTGAAAATTTTTCAATAAGGTTTATAAATTCTACAACTATTATTTTTGATTAGAGGTGATTAAAAAATAGCTAGTAGATACATTGCATGGTTTTCAGATTTGAATAAAGATTCTAATCCAATCGCAGGTGGTAAGGGTGCGAATTTGGGAATTATGTATAATTTAGGGTTGCCTGTGCCTCCTGGGTTTGTTGTTACTTCATATTCGTTTAAGCATTATATTCAGGTTTCTGGTTTAGATAAAAAAATCTTTGGGAAGTTAAAGAAACTTAATGTAGAAAATAATGATCAATTGCAAGAAACTTCAAAATGGATTCAAGAGCAGATTGTTACTACGCCAATGCCGGATGCTGTTAGAGAAGAAATTATTGAAGCATATGAGGAGATGGATGTTAATGGTTCTAAAGTTGAAAATTTGATGAAAGGTGGAAATGGAGCTTTGGTTGCTGTAAGAAGTTCCGCGACTGCTGAGGATCAAGCTGATGCATCGTTTGCAGGGCAGCAAGCATCGTTCATGAATGTTAAAGGGCATAGAGAGTTGATTGCGCATGTATTGGCATGCTGGGCTTCGTTGTATACTGCTAGAGCGATTTATTATCGTGTAAAAAATAATTATCCACATGAGAAAGTTTACATTGCTGTAGTTGTTCAGAAAATGATTAATTCTGATTCTGCAGGTGTTATGTTTTCTGTGAATGTTGTAACAAATGATACTAAAGAAATTTTAATTGAAGCGGCTTATGGATTAGGAGAAGCAGTTGTTTCTGGGTCGATAACGCCTGATGAGTTTGTTTTGGATAAAAAAACTTTGGATGTGAAGTCTAAGAAAATTGCGAAGAAAACTTGGATGTATGTGCGTGATCCGAAAACTTTTGAGAATATTAAGAAAATGGATGTGCCTAAAGATTTGCAAGAAGAGTCTTGTTTGAAATCAAGTGAAATCCAAAAACTTGCTGAGTTGGCGATAAAGATTGAAAAGCATTATGGGAAGCCACAAGATATTGAGTTTGCGATTGAAAAAGGGAAGTTGTATATTGTACAATCAAGACCTGTTACAACCTTGAATAAAGAAGTGAAGAAGGATGTTGTTGCTAATGCAAAGATTGCTAAAGGTGATATTGAATTAAAAGATGCAACAATGTTAGTATCGGGGTTGCCTGCATCGTTTGGTGTGGGTAAAGGGAAGGTTGTAATGGTGCGTGATCTTGCTGATTTGAAGAAAGTTATGAATGGGGATATTTTGGTTGCAAGGATGACTACGCCGGATATGGTTCCTGCAATGCAGAGAGCTTCTGGGATTGTTACTGATGAAGGTGGATCAACTTGTTTTGCGGGAAAAACAAAGGTTTTAACCAATAAAGGGTTCAAGACTATGGAAGAACTTTATGAATCTGAAGAAAGGTTATTTGTTCCTTCATTGAATCGGGATTCTTTGAAAATTGAATGGAAACCAGTTTTAGCTTGTATGAAAAGACGTGCTAATGCTATTGAAATAGGATGTAGTCAGACGGGAAAGATGTTGGGAAATAATTTGATATTAACTCCTGATCATAAAATGCTAACTTATTCTAATTGTGAATTGGTGGATAGAAAAATTTCTGAGGTTTTAATAAATCATGAAATGTTACTTATTGCAAATTCTATGCCTGCTTTTAGGTATTGTAGAGATATGAATTTAGAAAAAGCTTATTTGTTAGGTGCTTTGGTTTCTGATGGATATATTAGATTTAATAATCGGAGAGGAAATGTAACTTTTTGTCAAAAAAATACTGATGAAAAGCAATTGTTTATTGGTTCTGTGAAAAGAATAATGACTGAATTATCCGGTAGGAATGTATATTCTTGTAGAAAAAAGGTTTATTCTCATTATTTAAGAGAGAAATTAATTGTTAGTAGTGATCAAAATTATAATCATACTGTTTGTTCTAAAGCTTTTGCTCAAGAATTATTATTGATTAAATCTAATTTGACTGAAATATTCTTGGAATGTAATGAAGATGTAATATATAATTTTTTAGCAGGGGTTATTGACGGTGATGGTTCTTATTGTAATTCCAGGATTAATATTTACTGTGGGAAAAAAGGATTAACGGAGATAATTGTTTTGGCTTGTATGAGGGTGGGAATTATTCCACAAGTTACTAAAAATAGAAATATTGATAATATTCAAATTGTAGAAAATTTTGAAAAAATATTAAATTGTACTAAGAGAGTTAAAGGTGTTTATTGTAAATCAAATGGTGTTAGGTTTTTTTCTGGGAAACAATTGTTAAATAATTTTATTGATGAAGTTAATTTTGGGGGTAAAATTAAACCTTATGTAAAATCTAATTTATTAATTGATTCAAATAAAATTAAAGAAAAAGTTTTACCTTTATGTTCAGAGAATAATAAACAAAAGTTAAATTTGATTTTGAAGTCTGATACACGGATGATTAGAACAAATTTTGTTAGTGATGTTGGTGAAATTGATGTGTTTAATATTACCGTTTTAGATAATCATAATTATGTAGTGTTTACAGATAAATTAACTCCTATTTTGGTTAATAATTGTCATGCTGCAATTGTATCCAGAGAAATGGGAATCCCTTGTATTGTTGGGACTGAAATGGCAACAAAGAAATTGAAAGAGGGAATGTTTATTACTATTGATGCTACAAAAGGGAAAGTTTATTCTGGGAATGTTTCTATTGAAGTAAAAGCTGAAGAGAAACCGTTCTTGATGAAAACAAAAGTTAAAGTTAAAGTTATTATGGATCTTCCAGAGCTTGCAGAGCATGCAGCTGCGTCTGGGGCTGATGGTGTTGGGCTTCTAAGAAGTGAATTTATTAATATGGAAAATCGTGTGCATCCTGTTTATATGATTGAGCATGGTCGACGTGAAGAATTTATTTCTAATCTTGTTGAAAATCTAAAAAAAGTTGTTAAAGCTTTCAAAGGGAAACCGGTTTGGTATAGAACTTTGGATGCTAGAACTGATGAGTTTAGGAATTTAAAGGGTGGAGAAGAAGAACCTAAAGAGGATAATCCGATGATGGGTTGGAGGAGTATTAGAAGAAGTTTGGATCAGCCAGAGTTGTTGACTGCTGAGTATGAAGCGATTGCGAGAGTGTATAAGGCTGGGTTCAAAAATATTGGGATTATGATTCCATTGGTTACTGATAATATTCAAGTTCGTGAAGCAAAAAAAATATTTTATGAGCATACTGGAATTAAACCTGTAAAAGAGATTCAGTTTGGGGTTATGATTGAAACTCCTGCTGCTGTGCAAATGATTGATGAGATTTGTAGAGAAGGGATTTCGTTTATTTCTTTAGGAACTAATGATTTAACCCAGTTTACTTTGGCATGTGATAGAAACTCTGCTCGGGTTGCAAAGCTTTATGATGAGATGCATCCTGCAGTTTTGAGACAGATACATAAAGTTATGACAACTTGTAAAAAGTATAATCTTGAGACTTCTATTTGTGGACAAGCAGGTTCAAAAGAAGAGATGGCAAAGTTCTTGCATAAGGAAGGGATTAATTCTGTATCTGCGAATGTGGATGCTGTAAATGCAATCAGAAAAACTTTTGCTAAAGTTGAAGGTTTAATAAAATAATTTTTTTTATTGGATTACTTTTGGTTTTCCGTCTCTGATTCTTTCTAATTCTTTCATCATATAGATGTTTTCAGTTTGGAGTTTTCTTAAAACCATTGTATATTTGTGTAGTTTTGTTAGAACATCATTCAATAAATCTTGGACTACGACTGTTTCTATTTCCATTCCTACTGGTTCTAAGATTTCTATATTTGAAGGCATGAAATCATAACATACGTCCATTAATTTTTTTAGATCTTTTGTTTCAAATTCTATGTCTGCAAAAGTGCTCCATAGTTTGTTGTCCATTTCTTTAGCTTCGTAAGCATTAACTTTTTGGACTTCAACTTGTTTTTCGGTTTTTATTTTGTTGATTACATCTACTAATGCTTTTTCTACGTGTTCCTTTGGAGAACCGAGGACTTCAACTGTGATTCTTGTTACAATAGGTTTCATATATTTTTGCTCCTATAATTAAGACTAAACAGATTGCAAAAATGATTATTGCTATGTCTCTGTTTGTATTGTCAAAAATTATTTGATTATTTATAACCATTTCTATAAATGATTAATTTGGGTTTAAAAAGGGGATTGAAAAAAAATTGAAAAATTTTTAATAATTAGGGTCTTGTTAGATATCTCAAGGATTCAGCCAATCGTTTATCTCTAAAATAGCATCTTTCTACTTCGGCAAATAATTTTTTTCTTCCTTGTTCTTCTGTTTCTGGGAATCTTCTTAATAATTTGATATTTGTTGTATATAGACGAGAAAGTTGTGCTCCATTCTCTAGAAAATCGTCTATTGTTGGTTGGGTGTTTGGGTATTTAGCCACTTTTAAACCTTCACCATTTAATCCTGGGTTTAAGCCTAGTCTCTCACTAACATCATTAAATGCAGTTAATAATCTATTACTATATGGTACCCGACCGATTAAAAAATCTGGGGGAAATATTGGATGTGTTGCAAATTCTCCATTTAAATCCCTAAATTGTCCTAGATAGGTAATTCCCATTAATAATGGAACTGAAGTTGCTCCTGCTAAAATTGTTGCTTGAATGTAAGTGTTATAAAAATCGGGTCTTTTGTTTAAATCAATCCTTTCAAGTTTTGCTTTTTTTCTTGCCATTTTATGAAAGAAATTTATGTTCGGTTTATATTTTTATGGAATTTTAAAAAGGTATGTCATCCGGTTCTGTAAATAATTCTGGTTTGAATTTTTTTATTAATGAACAATCTCTGGGTATGTGTAATGTTCCGCCTTTGACTTCGATAGGTTCATATTCTTGTTCTAAAACCGTTCTTCTTCGAACATATCTCCAAGTTTCTAATTTTCCTTTTGATGTTGGAAATTGGTCTATAAAATTCCAAGGTTGGAAATATATATTCCTTTCTGTAACGTAATGAGTATAATTTTTTCTGTCGCCCAATTTCTCTAGGGGATGTGAGAATTTATAATATAAAAATGCCCAAAGGAGTGTTCTATCAAAACTATCTCTTGGAAATTCTCTGACTTGATAATCTGCAACAGAGATTGCAGTTTGATATTTGCCTGGGCCGAGAAGTTTACATTTTAATTCTATACCCCATTCTCGATCAAAAACATCTATGCCGACTTGTCCATTTGTTCGCATACCTAGAACTCTTTTAAGCCAGTGTCTGTGGCTACTTTCAATAATTGTATTTTTTGTTCTAGAAGGCATAAAATTGTATTTAATATTTAATTTAAAAAAATATAGTTATTAAAGAACTTCTTTTTTTGCGATTATTTTTATTGTGTTTTCTAATAAATCTGTACCAATATAACCAGCAATTAAACTGATCTTATAATCTGAGTCGAATATTAATCCAGTTGTTGCTCCAATGATTGCTGAAGCTACGATTGTAAATAGAACTTTGGACCATTTTATTTTTGTTTTGGATCGTGTTGCTTTTAATAAGCCTACGCAGGCTCTTGTTGCACCACCTAACATTCCTAAAACTGCATTTAACCAAATCATGAATTTAAATATAAAGAAGAAGAATATGTAAACTTTTCGGTTTTAAGAAGGATTTTACTTCTTAATGAAATTATCCCTAAACTCTATCTCAAATAATAAGACAAAGTTTAGAGATAATGAATCCTTAGAAGTGTAATGCCCCACTGCGAAAGAAGTGTAATGCCCCACTGCGAAACAAAGTGAAGCAGGCGAACGAAGCGAGACCCCTCTGGGGTGGGGATAGCTTCTAAGTATATTCAGGTTTACTTAAAAAAATTGAATAAAATTAACTAAAAAAAATTAACAAGTTTTGCAATGGTACTTTCCCCAATGGATTTTCCAAGCAAGTGCCATTAGAATTATTCCTAATGCATAATGTAACATTCCGTAATATAGGACACCAGTTGCTAACTGCATTACAAACCCTTGTACTAAGAATGCAACTCCACCTATTTTAAGAACCAATGCTAACAGGCTCCATAGGACCATTTTATAATTTGATTTGCTAGGACTTACTTTTGTTACTTTTGCTTTACTTTTTACTGCCAAAACGTTCACCTCCGTTTTTAAATAGTATATATATGAGGGATTTATAAACTTTTATTGTAACTGTTACGTTGTAACTATTGTTTTATACCCTTTCTAATCTTTATTCCAAGAATTATAGTAAACAAAGATAGTATTAGATTGTTAAAAATTAATTGTTTGGCGGCTTCTATGAAGAATTTTTCTGGAAGCATTTGGATTAATTTTGAGGTTGAGGGTAAAAGCCAGTAATTGTTTGTGAAAAGAAGTTTGTGAAACAAAATAAAAGCTGAATCAAATGAAAGGAATATTACTGGTAGGAATAAAGTGATGATTAATGAAATAATCCCCCCATAAATGATATCCTTTGTTGGGGAAAAAAATAATGTTATTGATAATAAGATTATTAGTCCCCAAGAAACCCAAATTAAGTTTCTTACATCTTTTAGATGGATTGTTTCTTCGATTGTGTATTCAGGGTTTAATTCTGAACCTGAAAAGTAGCTTAATAAGTCTTTGATTTCGGATGAATCATAGTTAGATTCTTTTTCGTAAAAGTCAATGTTGAAGATAATTAAATTTAAACTCAGTAATATGATTATTATTGGGATTGTGAATCGTGAAAACATAATTTGTTTATGGATTCTGTTTTTAAGTAGTTTTTGAAGAAATTATTGTAATTCTCTCTTTAACATTTTATGAGCATTATTGATTGCTTTAAATTTTTCTAAATCGCCACCTAAGTCTGGGTGATGTTCTTTTGCTAATTTTTTGTATTTCTCGTGTATTAATTCCCAATCATTAGAATCTTTTTCAATGCCTAATAATTCTCTAGCTTCTTTACGTTTTAGTTCTATATCTTTATCTTCTGTGAAATTTCTAATGAAATCATCATTACTTATTTCACCTTTTTCTAAGGATCCTAATTCTAATTCAATAACTTTTGATACGATATATAAATTTTCAATAAAACTACCTTTGTTATAGCTATAGTATAAGTATTGTCCGTCATAGTACCAGGATGCTGCAGCTTTGACCTTTTTTAATACAAAACTTTCTAAATCAATATTCACACTTTCTTTGTTTACACCAATTTTTTTCAAATTATTTTCAATAGTGTTCTTTAGTTGTACTGCTTTTCTTGAGGATGAATCTTTTGTATTAAATGAGTTAAATTCATGTCCCCTTACTTTGATTGTATTCATGTTTTTTTCTCTATATTTTGAGTATATTCTTGGCGAAATTAAGGGTTTATAATACTTCCGTTTTTTACCACTTTTTGGGTATTACATCATTTTTGTTGAACTAAAGATTTTAGATTGGATAAACTTAAAAATTCAGTTGCTATAGGTATATTGTTGGAGGTGTTTTGATGGCAATTATTTATGGTGGATTGAAGGATTTGAATTCGATAGAGACGCAACAAGTACAACTTCTCGTTGAACAAGAGTATGGGAAGGTTGAAAGGGAGTTTAGGAATGCAAAGCTTGTTGTTGAAATTGGTAAAGCAGAAAAGGCTGGAGCAAGAGCGAAGTATTCTATACATTTGAGGTTAGAAGATCCGAGTTTGATGATAACAGCAGATGATGCAGATTGGGATTTGGTGAAAGTAGTTAGGGCTGGTTTTGTTAAGCTTTTAGAGCAAGTGAATAAGAAGTCGAAAAAAGCTGTTGCGAAAAAGATGAAGAAGGATGGAAGGAAAGCGTTTATGAAAAACCTTACTTAATTTTTTATTTTTTATAATCCACTATAATGCAAATAGATATTTTTATCTGAGGGATATTTAATTTCTGATCTGTTTAAGTTAAAATCTCTTTCTAATCGATTAAGTCCTTGACTATAGATAATTCTAAAAATGGTTCTTCTAAAGCTATTGATAGTGCCATTCTTGGTTGTTGACATCTTTCTGCTTCTATTGCTATTACTATTGCTTTTTTTCCTATAAAATAATGTCTAGTCCAAGTATGATCTGAAGGATTAAATGGTAAACTACCTGTTAGTCCTTGTTTATATGCAAAATCTACTGAACCAGTTATAATCCCATTATTTTCTTGTAGGTCTAATCTTGTTATAGTTGCTTCAAATGTGTTTATTTTTACCATTTTTTTTGTTATTTTAACTTCATAATAGGTATATAAATGTTTCTTTTTTGTTACCATTTTAGAGTTAACTTAATTTTCTTAAAGTTGGGTAATTTTATTTTTTATGATTGGATTTATTTAGGATGAGTTAGTAAGGAAATATTTTTGGATAACTTATTTTAATTAGAAATTTAGGAAGATAAATAAATGATTGAGCTTTGTTTATTTTTATGTTAATAAAAGAGTTGAAAGCAAGAATCATAAAAAATTCTAGAAATGAAAATGCTATTGAAGTTATTGTGAATAAAAAATATGTTGCTTCTGCGCCCTCAGGTGCATCAACTGGTATGTATGAGGCTAAAGCATTTACTAAAGATGTGAAGTTTGCTGTTAATTATTTGAATAATTTTTCTGTGCATTATGATTTTGAAGAGTTTAAGGACTTGGAGGTTTTGGATCATTTGAAATTAATCATTGGTGGGAATCCAACTATTGCATTGCAGTATGCTGTGCTTAAAGCAATGAGTAAGAATAAAGTTTATAATTTTTTGAATCCAAGAGCTAAAAGATTGCCAATACCTTTAGGGAATTGTGTTGGTGGTGGAGCGCATACAAAAATCAAAGCTTCTGATATTCAAGAATTTTTGTTAATCCCTGAAGCTAAGACATTTTCACAAATGGCGAATATTAATCGGAATGTTTATGATATGATTGGGAAGTTATCGAAGGCGAAACATAAAACCGATGAGGGTGCGTTTATTTTGAATGAGAGAAATGAGGATATTTTTGAGTTTTTGACAGATTTGGTTTATGAGTTCAGGGAGCATACTGGATATAAAGTTAATTTTGGGGTTGATGTGGCTGCGTCACAGTTTTTCAAAAAAGGGAAGTATCATTATAATAATTCTAAACAAAAAGTTTTGACTAGAGAAAAACAGATTTATCAAATCAATGATTGGATAAAAGAATATAATCTTGGGTATGTTGAAGATGGGTTGGAAGAGAATGATTTTTCTGGGTTTGCGAAATTGAATAAAAAAACGTTAATCTGCGGGGATGATTTGATAACAACAAATTTGGAAAGGTTGAAGAAGGCTGTTAAGGCGAAGTCTGTGAATTGTATGATTGTAAAACCGAATCAAATAGGGTCTTTAATCGAAACTAAGAAAGTTGTGGATTTTGCGCATAAGCATGGAATTAAAACTGTAATCTCACATAGGTCCGGAGAGACTATGGATCCAATGATTGCACATTTAGCTGTTGGGTGGAATATGAATTATATAAAAACGGGAATATTTGGGAAAGAAAGAGAAGTTAAGCTAAAAGAGTTAGCGAGGATAGAACGAGAAATTATATAATATTTTCAATAAAAAGCTTTATATACCCTTACTTATTTCAGTAGTTCCATGTCAGAAGAACAAGAAGTATATTTAACTCCTTTGGACAATTACCTAAAGGTTGGATTACACATTGGTACTAAGTTTAGAACCAAATATATGGCTCCTTTTATCTATAAAATAAGACCAGACGGGTTATCTGTTTTGAATGTTAAAAAGATTGATGAAAGAATTGAAATTGCTGCTAAGTTTTTGGCGCAATTTGAACCTAATCAGATTTTATTCGTATGTAGAAGAGAAAATGGGTGGGCTGGAATCAAACTTTTTGGAAAGATTACTGGTATTCCAGTAGTTGCTGGTAGATACAGACCAGGTTTGTTAACTAATTCTGCTTTAGAAGATTTCAAAGAAATCAAAATATTATTTGTTGCTGATCCATGGCCTGATAAGAATGCAGTAATGGATTCAGTTAGAATGGGAATCCCAGTAATTGCTTGTTGTGATACAAATAATGATGCTAATTTTGTGGATTTGATAATTCCATGTAATAACAAAGGTAAGAAATCATTAGGTTTGTTGTTCTATTTATTAGCTAAAGAATATTTGAAAGCTAGAGGGACAGTTAAAGCTGGTGAAGAATTGACCATACCTTTGGAAGAATTCATTAAAGAAGATTAGATTTTTTATAAATCCTTTTTTATTCATTAATCTTTTTCAAGATTACGCATAACTGGTTTAATTAGATCTGGGTATTCTACTAAAACCATACTTCTAGGGAGATTATCTATTGAATAATATGCTACTCTTCGTCTTTCAGTTGCTAATAAAGGAATACCTAATGCTTCTGTTAATGTTGGAATAGGTTCTTTTTCATCAAGTAGTTCAATTAAATTTCTTTGGTATAACCTATCTGTTTCTACGACATAAAGTAATGAACCTAAAGAATAACGTAATATTTGTGTTGGGTCTTCAGAAAATGCCGGATATATTTGGCGCATAATATTTATTGTTGCTCTAAAACTTTCCTTTGGGACTTTAAGAGTTTCTTCTAGTTTTCCAGATTCATAATCTTTTAAGATTTGAGTTATTATTGGTTGGTCTCTCATTATTTTTTCATAATCTTTTTGAAATCTTATTCGAACTTTTCTTGGAATTTGTCTATTTCCTTCAAGGCCATGGATTCTAGGATTTTTCTTAGCTCTTAAATAATCAGCAAGTCTTTGACTTAAGAAATTTCCATTTCTTTGATATAGTGTTTCTATAATTCCATTTTCATGAATTGCTTCTAATATTCTTGGTGAATTTAATTCTTTACTTAAAATAATTGCTAATGCTCCAGGAACTAAACTACTTTTTAAAATATCTTCTTCTGTAATTAATGGGTGGTTTATGCCGGCTAGATATAATTCATTACAAAGACCTTGAAAAATTGCTCTTTGTTGTTGAGAGGATAATGTTCTTCCAAATTCTTCTGGGACTTTTTTTCTGATTCCTTTTTGTAAGATTGGTTTTGTTCTTTCTTCTCTTTCGTTAGGTTCAGGTTTAATTTTTTTTACGT
>JAGVZZ010000026.1 GCA_018302205.1 Candidatus Woesearchaeota archaeon | reverse complement strand
AATCTTCTATGGGCAGGCTGCTGTAAACCAGCCATATATCTCAAATAATAAGACAAAGTTTAGAGATAATGAATCCTTAGAAGTGTAATGCCCCACTGCAAAACAAAGTGAAGCAGGCGAACGAAGCGAGACCCCTCTGGGAGGGGGATAGCTTCTAAGTATATTCAGGTTTACTAATTGTCATTTAAAAAATATTTTTAGGAGATATTTGGTTGAAAAGGAATTAGTTGGAGCAAAGTCTGCTTTTAAATTATGTATACAAGAAGCAATGAAGTCTCCTTGTTTTAGAGCAAAATCTGGAAGTGTCATTGTTAAAAGTGGTGCACTTTTAGGCCAAGGTTTTAATGGGCCTCCTACAGGAGTAACATTAGAAAGATGTCTTAAAGATGATCTGCCTAGTGATTTTAAATCTGATAAAACTTGTTGTGTGCATGCTGAACAAAGAGCGATTATGGATGCTTTAAGTAGAAATCCGGAATTATTACCGGGTTCAAGGTTATATTTTTTGAGATTAGATCAGAAGAATATTATGCAGTTCGCAGGAAAACCATATTGTACAATTTGTAGTAAAATGGCTTTGGATGTTGGTATTAGTGAATTTGTATTATGGCACCATGAAGGGATAGCTGTTTATGATCCAGTAGAATATAATGAATTATCTTTTGCTTTCAGAAGATAGTTGTTTGTCTTTCTTTTCTCGTTTTAAGAAAAGACCACGGTCTAACTTAGGCTTGAGAACTTGTTGAGTTTTTGTAAAATCACCGGTAATCTTTCCATAGCCTAGATTTTCATCATGTTCATTCTGGACTAATTTTAAGAAACCGATTTTAGTTTCACCTTCAACTCTTAAAATATGCCTTGAACGTAATGATTTTCCGTATAAGAAATCCATTTCACCAATATCTTTTACGAATATCTTTTCGGTGGAATTCTTTGAGAGCCAATCCAGCAAACCAAATGCGGGCTTGAATTCATCATTAATATCTTCCCCCAGGAATAGGCCGAAATATTGTTCTTTATTGTCTAATCGGCATTTATCTAACTCAGGGCTGGCTAAGAAGTATTTATTATTTAATTTATAGAATTTTAATTCCTTGTTTGTGAATTTAGATACGAAATCTAACATTTTCTTAACCTCGCTACAAAGAAACCAATTGTATTTGTCTTATAGGGCCATAGCCTCTTACAATATTTCATACTTGGATCTAATTTTTTGCCAAAAATTTTAGTTAAACCATTATCACCAATACAATCTATTTTTTCTAATTTGACGTTAAAATTTTCTAATGCAAACTGGATTACAAATTCATCTTCTTCGGGTTCTAAAGAACAAGTTGAGTAAACTAAAACACCATCTTTGTTGAGTAAAGAGATTGCTTTTGATATTAATTCTTTTTGAAGATATGAACGCTCTTCGATTCTTTTTAGGGTTGTTTTTTTTAGCCAACCATCTTCTAAAATATAATTCCCAGAACAGGGGGCGTCTAATAAAATATAATCAAATTTCTTGTTTACTTCTCTAGCATCCAATAAGTATGCAATGCAATTATCAATTCCCAAACGTTCAAGATTGTTTTCTAATGCTATGATTCTATCTTTATTACTATCAACTGCTACTACAGGAACCTTTTCGCATAATTGGGTTGTTTTTGAGCCTGGAGCAGCGCACATGTCTAAAGTTAGGGATTTAGGATTTAGAACCTCGCCGGGAATTTGGGAAGCTGCATCTTGAATATAAAATAAGCCCAATAAATATTCTGGTGAACTAACAATATTAAATTTGGATTTGACAAAAAAAGCATTTTTTAAGAATGGAACTTTTTCTAGTTCGATATGTTTTTTTTCTAAACGGGTTTTTAGTGCTTCAACAGAAATCTTTTTAGTATTAACACGAATACACCTTTTAGAGTGGACGAATTTTACTTCCCCGCCCATTTCTTTATAACGATCTGTTAAAAAACTCATTTCATCTCCAGGACAATAGTCTTATTTTCTATTTTAATAGTTTTAGGTAAACTCTTCCGGTCCTTTTTGAATGTATCTAAAATTTCTTTAAGCTCCATATAATTGTTGTAAATGTATTCACCTTTCAAACGATTCTCTTGAATTGAATCTTCTATCTCTTTAAATTGGGATTCCTGGTCTTTGATAATTTCTTGATATTTGTTTAATTTAGGATCTACTTTTTTTTCTTCTTCAGCTTCTGTAATAAACTGAGAGTAATATGAATCTAGGGCCTCATTGTATGTTGAAAATGGTGTACCTTCGCCTAATGAATGGAGTTTGATTGGAACAGGGTTTTTGGATAAAAGATTAGGGTTGATTTTTTCTGAATATAGTTTTTCAAGTTCGTTATAGATAATTTTTATTTCATTCTCATTAACAGATTTCTTGTTCTTGTCAATCTTAGAACGGAAGCAAAGCTCTTCAGCGTACATACCACCGAGATTTAAGGTCATTGCTAAAGTTTTGACTATGGATTCTTTGTTGCTGGAATTGATTAATTCTTTGAATTCATTAAGATTTGAAAAAGATTTTTTTGCTGGTGGGTATTCATATTTTACTTTGGTTTTTATTGATCTATCTTTCCAAGTTTGGAATTTTAGCGCTGAAATAATATTGTATTCATTATCACAAACAATGATGTTACCTTTAGAGAAAAACTCTACAATCAAGATAAATTTAGAATCTTTGAATTCGAAATTGAATTCAATAATCCGTTCCATGTTTTTTTGTTCAATAGATTTTAATCTAGTGTTCAATAATCTTTTTCTTAGATACTTGCATAAGTTTAATTGTTCTTTAGGAGAAGGGGATTTCTTTGAAGCAATATATAAACAAGTCCCAGGGACAATACGAAGTAATTTTTTACCAACGTTAGTTTTGTGTAAGGCTAAGATTAACTCTTCACTATTTGGCTGGTAGATTTGGTCTACTTTAGAATCTAATAAAGATTGGAGTTCTTCTACCACATACTTGATTTCCAATGAAGAAAGGATTTTCATACAAATTAAAATAAAAAAAGAAGTTTAAAAACTTATTTCTCGATGTTTACAATCAAACTTGTGGTCTGAGTGCCTTCTTGTAGGTTGTAGACTGTGATAACACATGCATATGTACCTAAGTCTGAACCTTGGTCTTCAACTAATACTTTTAATCCTGATAAACCATTACCGGAAGTTAATGAGTAAGTATTTGTTTTTGAACCTAGCGTATCTGAAAATGCACAAACTAATGTATCAGCATCAGCACCGCCTAAAGCCTTTGAAGAAACTTCTGCATAGACATTCGAGACCGTCGAAGAACCGAGATTGTTTATCGCTAACGTTGCAGTAGATGTATCACCTTGAGCTAATGTTGTCTCTGAAGGGGATAATGCTACTGGTTGATTAGAACCACCAAAGATTTCAGCGATTTGAGTTTCTCCTTGCTCAAAAGCACCAGAAGTAATACTTCCAACGTCAGTAAATACAGAACGAATCCACACTAAACCTAAACTTAAAATTGTTATTCCTATGACAATTACAATGATTGTAGTCATTGATAATTCAATTGCACCTTTTTTATCCATATAATCACCTCTGATTTTCTTTAGTCAGAGAGATTTATATATATTTCTTTTTGGGTTTAATTAAAACATTAGTCTTAAATAATTAAATTTAAAACCAAAATTATGGTAAAAGTATTAATTGTAGATGAAGAACCAGTTTCTGAGGTCTATGCTGAGTTTCTTGATTTCAAAGGATATGAGGTTTTAACAGCCTCAACTGCTTCTGAAGCATTGAAGGTATTAGGCCAGAATCAGGATATTACTCAAGTTATTACCGAACTTAGATTACCCGGGATTCACGGTGCGGATTTAATTCATACTATTAGAAAGAATTATTCTCTAGTAAAAGTATTTGTATGCACTGCTGACCATTCTTGTGCAATAGATTTAAAACGAAGAAAAAGTGTGGGGCTGATAACAGGGTATATATTAAAACCGCATAGGCTCCAAGAACTTTCGGATTATTTAGATCATAACAAATAGAATACCGAAGAATTTATTAATAATTATTTGAAGAAAAGATTTTATGGTGTATATTTCTAGTAATGAATATTTTGGTTTTGTTCTTGAGGGAATTTATGGAAAGAAAACGGAAATAAAGCTCGAGACTCTAGGGGTTGGTGCTAAAAGTTGGACTGGAGATGGTTCAATTCATATTGCTACTGAAGTCGCTTTGTCGGAAAAAGAATTGCCACAATTTAGTTTCGGATTTGATTTTGGAGCTGCTTTTGATTTAAGATTGAAATTTGGGGTTGTAACTACGATTGATGAAGTTGTGAGAACAAAAAGTCCAATCCCTACACCAAAAGATTTAGTTAGGCAAGGAGAGGATTATTGGTATTTGAGGTTTACTAGAATTACAGCAGCACCATATAGTGAAGAGGTTAGTTCTTGGAATTGCCATATGAATCCATCATCAGCATGTGTGTATATAGTAGATAATAATGATCCGAACCGAAAGTTAAGAGATGCTCTAAACCAAAAATTCAATATTAGGAAAGGTTCTGGTCTAACAGAAATGCTTTCTGCAGTTGGAGATTTCTATAAAAGATTAAAATAAAAAAGGTGAGACAGGGGGGATTTGAACCCCGGACAGGACATATGCTCGCGCAGGCTTTTTAAATTAATTTTAAACTAATTAAATAATGGTAAATTTCTCTAAGAGTTATGTTGATTATAAAAAGGGTTTAGTATTCCCTTTAGAATTTAACAATAAATTAGCAGAATTTTTAGGTATTTTAACCGGCGATGGCTATAGAAATTATTATCATTCTCAACATAAATATCTTATTGAAATCTCCGGTGATAAAAATCTTGATGAATCCTATCATACAAAATATATTGTTCCATTGATTAAGAAATTATTCAATTATAATCCAACCATTCAAATTAAAAAAGATCAAGAAACAAGAGTTATTAGAATAATTTCAAAAGGCATTTATAATTATCTTGGGGAAATTGGATTTAAGAACGGAAGAAAAGAACAAATTGGGATTCCCGAATGGATTCAAAATAATGACATGTATATGCTTGAATTTGTTAAGGGTTTAGTTGATACAGATTTTTCTTTAGTATTATTAAATCGAAAACAAAAAAAATATAGATTTTATCCTAGGGTAAGTGTAGGTTTTAAAAGCAAACTTTTAGTTCAAAATTTAGAAAAGTGGCTTAGAAAAAAAGGATTTAAATTTACAATATCTTATGATTTGATTCAAATAGATAAAAGAGGATTTACAACTAAAAGTAATTGTATTCATATTAATGGAAGAAAAAATTTAGAATTTTGGATGAAAGAAATAGGTTTTAGAAATAAAAAACATTTAGACAAATATGAATTATATAAAAAAATGAGCCCCCTGGGATTTGAACCCAGGATTTAGGTTGGTAAGCCGAAACTATACCTATCACCTACGTCTTCAGCGTAGTTTGAGATTAAAAAAGACGAAACTTTTTTATGCTCTCCATAGCCGAAAACCTTGGGTTACAAAGCCTTCTCAGACTGAGCTAGAGGCCCATTTTAGATTAAAAAAAGATTATTCTTATTTAAATGTTTCTAAGTTGATTAAATTTGATTATTGGATTAAAGATTAGAAATAGATTTAAATTATAATTGGATTATAGACTTTATGTCTTATAGAGCAGGTAAACCTGAATATACTTAGAAGCTATCCCCACCCCGAGGGGTCTCGCTTCGTTCGCCTGCTTCACTTTGTTTCGCAGTGGGGCATTACACTTCTAAGGATTCATTATCTCTAAACTTTGTCTTATTATTTGAGA
>JAGVZZ010000025.1 GCA_018302205.1 Candidatus Woesearchaeota archaeon | reverse complement strand
AAGCTTCATCCTGAGGCTCAGTTACCAACATATACAAGACATGGTGATGCAGCAATGGATGTAAGAAGTGTTGAAGCTGTGTTAATTAATCCTGGTGAAAGAAGATTAATTGGGACAGGTGTTGCTTTTGAAGTTCCTTTTGGATATGAATTACAAGTTCGCCCTAGAAGTGGATTAGCTTTGAAGCATGGTATTTCTATAGTTAATACTCCTGGAACTTTAGATTCAAATTATAGAGGAGAATTGGGAATTATTTTAATTAATCATGGAAGTGAACCATTCTCTGTTGCTAAAGGAGATCGTATTGCTCAAGTTGTTTTTAATAAAATTGAGCATACTCATATTGAAGAAGTTGATGAACTATCTGAAACAAATCGTGGTGAAGGTGGTTTTGGTAGCTCTGGAATTAAATAAATTTTCTTAGAATATAATTGTCTCCTTCTTTTTCTGAAATACAATTAAAATAATTTTTTTCTTTCTTAAGAACAAGATTTTTTATGATCTCATAATCACTTGGAATTATGTTTAATTTTTCTAATTCATTAAGATCATACCATTTTAATTGGCCTTCTTTGTCCTCGAGAATTTCTGTTGAGGTTGGTGTTAATTTACAGATATGTAATATAAAGTGCTTTTGGACTTTGTTATTTTCAACTAATAATTCTGAGACTATCCCAAGATGTTCATCAAATGTTGAAGTTATTTTTGATTCTTCAAATATTTCTCTTATTGCTGCTTCAGAAATGTGTTCGTTTAGTTCAACCTTTCCTCCTGGTAAACCTAGGAATCCCATATAATCACCTTTGATTCTTTTGATTAATAGAATTTTACTATTCTGTATTAATGCTGAAATTGCAACTGATAGGGGTTTAGTAGTATCCATTTGTTTCAAAAATTACTATTATTGGCTGGTCGCCTTCATAGTATGCTTGTACAGGAGTTAAATTGTTTTCTCTGAGTTGGATATATGTTAGATTACAATCGAAATAATAACCGTCGAGGATTAAATATTTGATTTTATTATTAGTTATATCCTCATCAGTACCAGTGATATTATATCTGTAAGTTAAAGTTTTTCTTTCTGAATAATATGTTAAAGGTACTGCTTGGGTACATGCAATTAATTGGTCGCCAACTTCTGTGTGATCTTTTAACCATTCACCTGCTGCACGTTCTTGAGAGAAGGAAGTTGCTTTTGATAGAATAATATCGTTAGCGTAACTTAAATGTGGGACTGCAACAATGATTATTAATATGAATATTGCTAGTGTTCCTAATCTATGTTTTTGTGTTTCTAAGAAGTCTGCAATTAGTATAATCCCTCTAGCAGCTATTATCATTAACATTGGATATGCTGGGAAAATGTATCTCTGTTCGTAGTAAGCCATTGTTATAGCCATGTAAATGCCAAACATGATTAATACTGACAAAGCCCACCAGATGACAAAGAAGTCTTTAGTTAATTTTTCGTCTTTAGTTTTGAATAATATATCTAATCCTAGGAATAAATCTAAGAAGGTATATAATCCGATTAATACTAAAATTAGTAATGGCCATTTTAGATATTCTGGGGCCATGTAGAAATATGTGAAACCTGAACCAATTACACTTAGTAATCCTTGTGTTTCTAATTTTACATCTAGTTCTGTGCCTTCTGCTAAGGAACCCGAATAAACCCTGTCTAATCTTGGATAAATACTTCCTTCAGTTGTTTGATAATGATAGAATACAAATGGTAATACAATTAATAGTCCTAACATGAAATACCAGAATTTTTTATTCTTTAGGAAATTTAGTTTGTCGTGGACTAATATGAAGAGGGCTACAAATGGAATAAAAACTCCCATTGATTCATAGACGAATATCCCATAAGCTAGGAGCATTCCTGAGAGGATTAAATACCAATAACTTTTGTTTTGGATATAACCTTTCCAGAAAAATAAACCTGCTAATATGTAAAATGGTAATACAAAAGTTTCTGCTGAAAATCTTGCTGCCCAAAATAATGGGACCCAAAGAACTGACATTAATGCTGAGGCAATAAGTGCAACTTTTTTATTATATAGCTCTTTTGCTAAAAGGTATGTTAGATAGATTGCTAATACTGAGAATGCAATTATGATTAATCTTTGAACTATTTCGTTTGCACCTAACTGGTAGGCTATCCCTAGAAGAACTGACATTCCCTTTGCACGCCAAGGTGCTGCAATCTCTGGAAGATCAAAAGCGTAGTTCTTTGCTAAAGTCATGTAGTCTGCTTCATCCCACCATAATCCTTGAAGATGGGTTTTGAAAAAGAAATATAATCTTATTATTAGTGCTAATAGCATTACTAGTAAAAGTAATTGATTATCACGTTTGCTTAAAAAGGCTTTAATTTTCTCCACAATATTGTGAATTAAATATAATATTTAAGCTTTATTGAACTTCAGGTTTTCTTAGTTTTTTAAATAATTGAATTGATTTATATCCTATTTCTCCTGTAAAAAAACTTAAACCTAATATTCCAGAAAAAGTTTTCATATTTTGTGCACCAGCTGAAAGTGTAACAATTGCTTTTTCTAGTCCTTCATTAGCTAAATTTAATGTTTCTTGCAAACTATCATAGGCACCATATTGGTTACCAGTTGCAGCATCATATATTGCAAGACCATATCCAAGAACTATACCTAAATCAAATCCAATAACTAATCCTTTTGTTCCTAGAAATTCTGAAAAAGATTCTTCATTTATATCCATAAAAATGAGAAAATTATTTAATCCTTAAAAGCTTTTTGATTAATATCTCTTAAGTTGTTTTTCTATATCTTCTTGATTCCAGCCTTTTTTCTTTAATAATGAAGTTACTTGTTCTTTTGTCAATCCTTTAGCTTTTGCTTTTATTAAGAATGAACTCATTGGGCCTTTTTTTCTTAAGAAAAATATTGCTAGGCTGCCTGCAGCTAATATTATTATAATAATTATTGAAATTAGGTAATTCATTATTGATGATTCCCCATTACAATCAATGTCACAACTTTCATCGGTTGAACAAATGCCATCACCACAGAATTCTGTTGTTTCTTCTTCTGATACTGTTTCAATGAAGATTGTATTGAATTCGCTTAGCTTGATGCTTTCTTCTGAGAGATAATATAAATCTAAAGTTTCTTCTTCTTCTAATGAGATTGAATATTCTGCTTGTGTGCCTGAAGTTGATTTTGGACGTGAGAAATAGTATAGACTAGAAAATGAAACTGGTGCAATTTCGTAGATTGTGCCTTCAATGTTATCATTAGCTGTTATTTCTCTGTGGATTAAAATATACTGGGATGTTTCACCATTATAGTCTGTGATCTCGATACTTTTTATTGTTGCTTCGACTGAAACTTTTTCTTGGTTATAATAAATCTCTTCAACGTCGCCTAAGGATGATGGAATGTCTTCTGCGTTGAGTATTGATGCTGAAGAATATGTTTGTGATGCCGAGATATCCCAAGGGATGTCTTGTAAACTATTTTCTACTTCTGATAATAATTCTGATTCTTCTGTGAAGCCAATTTGTTTTTTTAGTTCTTCTAATTCTTCAATGACTTGTTGTATTTTTTGGGTTTTATCTAACATGAATAATATTCTATATTCATCAGTATTTTCTGTTAAATATGAATTTAGTTTTGTTGTTGCTGTTTCTATTAATGTTGATGCTGTATAAATCTTTGAAGATTCTTTTATTGATATTGAAGTTGATGTTGATAAGTTTGCAAACGAAATTTCTAATGTATAATCGCCTAATTCTGCTATGCTTAAATTTATTTTGCCTAATGGAATTGAAAGCTCTATCCCCTCCGATAAATCCTCGGATTCAATAGATTTGATGTTGCCTGCTGGTAAAATTAGATCATAAAGTTTTGAAGTTTGTTGTGTAATTCCATTAGATTCGTATTCTATATTTAGATTTGTGAATAATAGGCTTCCTGCGGAAGATGAAGTTATGTTAACTGGGACTGTACACATAGATTCTTTACAAATACCTGTGTATTCTGTTGAACCTACATAATATCTTACTGCAGTTAAGATTGCATCAGTGAATGATTCCCATTCAGTTTCGTCAATATCGCCTTTGATTTCGTTATTATATATTGCTGGATAAACTTTGATGAAGAAATTTGTGTAGGCTGTGTTGATACAAAGACTATTCTGTTGAGTATCACAAGTGTAACCTGTATCAGTTTCTGCAGTTGTGTCTAATGGAATCTCATATAAGTTTTCTTCAGTTGTAGCTTGGGTTTCTGAGTAGATACAAATTAAATATTTTCCTTCAATAGTGTAATCTAATTCGATATCACAAGAGTTGCCAGTTTCTGGAAGGTCACAAATATTTGAGCCACCGCTCCAGCCAACTTTTGGATTGCCTGTTGGTACTGAGAGTATTGTTGCTTTAATGTTTCCATTTGTTGAAACACTTGTGTATGTAGCTGTGATGTTGATGTGTTTAGTTTCAGGAAGATTTAGGAATTCACAGTAATATGTTTCTGAGTCTCTGATATAACCAGTACCCTCTTGAGTAGAATCGAAATCTTCTGATTGGATAGAATTTGTGCTATAAGAATTAAATGATCCTAAGTAATACCAGTCTGCTGTGCCTTCAGCGCCGAAGTCTAATTTGATTGCGCTAGGGTATTTAGAATTGTATTCTGAACCTGATAATGAAAATGAGATTGAGTTTACTTCTGAGTATCTAGGGATTTTGAAGCCGATGTATTCTGAGGTTGCTTCAGTGAATTGAATATTTTTTTGTGATGCTTCGTTTTCTGGAGTGAAAGATGTTTCTTCGTATTCTATTGAATAGTTGTTTAATTCTAATAATTCTTCGATTGTGTATGTGTATGTGTTTGAATTTATTTTGAATGTGAATTGTTCAGTTGGAGAAATATATTCGTTTAAGTCTAAAAGAATATTTCCAGTAATTGATGAATATTGGGCAAATGCTGTTGCATCTAAGTCTAAATTTAATGAAGGTTCTGCAACTGTATAGCCTATGAATGGGAGTTTAGTTGCTAAAATTATTGTGCTTAATACTATAAACGCTACTAAGAATAGTTTCTTTTCTTCCATTAAAGTTCACTTCTTTTTGTTTATTATAGTTAAGAGTATATAAAAAGGTTTTGGGAAGGTTTAAATATTGAAGCTTTGACGTGTTTTTTATGAATTATGATTCTGATAATGTTGAATTTTTTGTAACTTTAGAAACTCTTGAAGTAATTGTGAAAGGATTGGGGATGAATCATGGGGATTCTTCATTAGCTGTTTGTAGTGCTGGATGTGTTCCTTTTGCATTATCATTTTTTGGATAGGTTGTTGCTGTTGATAAAAGTCAAACTCAATTGAGATATGCTGAAAAAAGGAGAGATGATTTTGTTAATGGGGGTTCTATTATTCCTTCTGAATATAGTAATTTTGTAAATGCTAGAAATGTTCAAAGATATTTTTTGAATCTAATTGAAGAAGTTAGAAGAAGTGTTGGTAATATCACTTTTTTGAGAAGAGATTTGATGCATGTTGTTCCAATGGGAATATTTAATAAAGTTTATTTATCTAATATTTTAGATTGGAGAGAATCATATTCTGATGAAGAAGAAGTTGATTTATTTAATAAATTGATTCGAAGAATGCCTTTTGGTGGAATGATTTGTATTTCTGGTATTGGTAGGCCTTTACCTTTTGAATCTGATAGATTAATATTAAATTTCGAAGTACCTATTGAATTGAGGGAAGATAAAAAATATGATTTTGGATATAGATTTTATATAGTTGAGCCTAAATAATTTTAAGGTAATTTAAAACTTCCATTATCTTCAACAATATAACCCATATCTTCTAGTAATGTTCTTTGTTTTAGAAATTCGATTTTTATTTTTTCATAAAATTTATTATCCATGGATAAATTAGGGTAATGTGTGTGTTTGAAATTGCTTATTGTTTTCATTGTTGTTTCTGGCATTGGTTGATTAGTTGTATATTTTTCTAATAAATCCTCTAAAAGTCCATTTGTAAATTTTTCTGGGGTTACTTGTTCTGCGTTCATATAGAGGGTTTTGAATAACCCCTTTATTTAGAAAAATAGAACTTTTCTAATTTTTTTTAAGTCATAATCTTTGTATTTTACTCCCTGTATTACTATT
>JAGVZZ010000024.1 GCA_018302205.1 Candidatus Woesearchaeota archaeon | reverse complement strand
AAATATTCAAAAGGTTGCTTTAACAGCAAAGAAGTTTGGTGTTGATGCAGTAATTGCTTCGGATATCTCAGTTATAGATTTTTGTAATAAATATAAAATCCTTGTAAATATTTCTACTCAAATGAATGTTTCAAATTTTGAAGCTGTTAAATTTTATTCTAAGTATTCAGATGTTATTATCCTTGCTAGAGAATTAACTTTGAAACAAATTAAAAATATTTGTGATAGGATTAAAAAAGAAAAGATTAAAGGGCCTTCTGGGGATTTGGTTAAAATTGCAGTATTTATTCATGGTGCTTTGTGTGTTTCTATTTCTGGGAAATGTTATATGAGTTTAGCACAGTATAATACTTCTGCAAATCGTGGTGCATGTTATCAGACTTGTCGACGTGCATATCGAGTTATTGATGAAGATACTGGACAAGAATTAGTTGTTGATAATAAATATGTTATGTCCCCGAAGGATTTGTGTACTATAAATATTATAGATAAAATTTTAAAGTCTGGTGTTTCTATTTTGAAAATTGAAGGTAGAGGTAGGTCACCTGAATATGTTTCTGAAGTTGTTAAAGTTTATCGTGAGGCAATTGATAGTTTTTCTCTGAGTAAAGTTGATGGGTGGGTTGAAAGATTAGAAAAAGTTTATAATCGTGGATTCTGGTTTGGTGGTTATTATCTAGGTGAAAAGATTGGAGAGTGGAGTGGAATTTATGGGTCCAGAGCAAATACCCAGAAAACATACTTAGGGAAGGTTAAGAATTATTATCCTAAAGCGAAAGTTTTGTATTTCAAAGTTGAGAGTTCTGGTTTTAAGATTGGTGATGAAATCGTTATTAATGGACCCACAACTGGTGTTTTCAAATTTAAAGTTGATTCGATTCTTATTGGCGATAAATCTGTAATAATAGCTAATAAAGGTGATGCAGTTACTCTTAAAATTCCAGAAAAAGTTAGGGTTAATGATAAAATCTATTTCTTAAAGGAAATACATAAAGCTTATAAATAGTAACGAATTCCTAATAGTAATGATTACTAATAAGAAAAAAAGAACTACTTTGCAGAAGGTGAAAATCTTAGAGTATTTACAATCTGTTTATACCCATCCAACTGCAGAAGTTGTTTATGAGTATGTAAAAAAAGAAATTCCAATGATTAGTTTAGGGACTGTTTATAGGAATCTAAATGCTTTGGCTGATGATAATGAAATTATTCGGCTTGAAGTAAATGGAGAATTTAGGTATGATGCTAACAATTGTGGTCATGTACATTTGATTTGTACGAAATGTAGTAGTATCGAGGATAAAGCTCTTCGAGAGAAATTTACTTTTGGGAAATTTAATGTGCATTGTTATAGTTTAATTGTTAAAGGAACTTGTGAAAAATGTTCCAGGAGGATGAAATGACAAAAAAAGAATTTGTAGAGTCATTAGAATGTAATGATCTTTGTTTTTTGAAGACAAAGAAGAAAAAAAGTGATTCAATTAAAGATGCAATTTATGATAAAGAGTGTAGTTGTTAGGAGGAGAAAAAATGTTACATGTAAAGAAAAACAATTTTGAAGAAGAGGTTTTGAAGTCGAAAGTTCCAGTTGTTGTAGATTTCTGGGCTGAATGGTGTGGACCTTGTAGAATGATGGGGCCGGTCTTTGAAGAGCTAAGTAATGAGTATACTGGGAAAGTCAAGTTTGTGAAGGTAAATGTTGAAGAAGAAGAGGGGCTTTCTGTTAGTAATGAAGTCCGTGGAATTCCAGCTTTAATTCTTTTTAATAATGGAAAAGAAATTGGAAGGATTATTGGATATCAACCGAAAGATCAATTAAGACAAAAGATTAATGAAATTGTTGGAGGAATTAAATGAAAACTGATGAAAATTTAAAGGTTGCCTTTGCTGGCGAAAGTCAAGCAAGAAATAAATATACATACTTTGCGAAGGTTGCAAGGAATGAAAAATTATTTTATGTTGCAAAAATCTTTGAGGAAACTGCTGAGAATGAAGTGCAGCATGCAAAAGATGAATTTAAGTTAATGAAAGGTATTGGAGATACTAAACAGAATCTAAAGGAAGCTATTGCTGGTGAGCATTTTGAGAATACTGAAATGTATGTGCAGTTTGAAAAAGATGCTTTAGTTGAAGGTAGGGCTGCTGAAGCAAAGTTGTTTCATGAGATTGCTGAAGTTGAAAGAAAGCACGAGAGTAGGTATTTGAAAATATTAGCTTTTTTGGAAAAGGGAATGCTTTACAAAAGAGAGAAACCGATTAAATGGAAGTGTAGTAAATGTGGTTATATACATGAAGGTACTGAACCTCCTGCTGTTTGTCCATCATGTAAGCATGAAAGAGAATATTATGAACCTGAAGATGTAATGTTTTGATTATTTTAATCTATCATTTAAATCTTCTTTACTTTTTTCTTGAATTTTTTTACCTTCAGTTTCTAAATCAACACCTAATTCTTTTAGTGCATTAACATGGCCTTGAATTTGTTGCTGGACTACTTGTAGAATTTTAACAAATTCTTGTTGTTCCATTGCTAAAATTGAGATTGCGCCTTTATGAAAGCCGATTATTTCTTCTTTTTTTGGTTGTTCCATGGTTTGGTTTAATTTAGAAATGTATTTAAATATATGGTTTTAAACATTTTTTATGGGTCTTGAAGATTTAGTAAACTTGATATTGAAACCTTTTGAAGGTGTAGCACAGGCAGTTTATGATATTTGTTTTGCTACTGATATTAAGAGAGAAGTTAAGGATGGAAAAGTTTCTTATAAAGTTCAATATATGGATAATAATCCTATTAGGCCTTTGTTTGATAAAGTTAGAGATGGCTATACTACTGTTAAGGGATTTGGTCAAAAGCAAGTTTCAAGAAGAGTAGATCAGGCTAGTACATTTTTAGAGAAGTATGTTAATGAATATTTGTACAGGCCTTTATTGGCCTTTTATGATAAAAATAAAACTTTGAGTTGGTGTTTAGGTTTAGGAATTGCTTATGCTTTGATTTAAATTTTTGGTTGTAAGGAATTATGGCCGAATTGAATGATTAAATCTACTCTTATATTTGGAATATCACAAGCACCATAGCAGGAGTCGGACCAGATTAAAATTTTAGCTTTAGTTTTTTTTTCTAAATAATCTGTGATTGAAGTGGCTTGGGGTTTTAAACCGTCGGGTAATTGGATTAGAACTAATTTTGCTTTATTTTTTTTAATTTCTTTTACTGCTTTTTCCAATTCTAGATCAAAGTTCATTTTTTGAGTGTGAATAATTCGGTAACATCTAATTCTAATGCACAGATTGGGAATTCAATTGAAAAGTTTTGTAATACTCTTGGATTAATTTCTCCGAAGTAACCTAGTACTTTTTTGTTTGCAATAATTATTGCGCATCTTCCTGAGATAAATGAATCGTGGGATTCTTCTTCTATTTGGAAATCGATGTTTAATCCTGTTAAAAGGTATGTGATTATTTGTTTTGCTTTGGTAAAGTTTGCTTCTTTATCTGCTAAAGCCCAAGCTAAATGTTTTCGAGTATCAGTTTTGGTTTCTGCGCGCTCGTTGATTAATACTATATCTCCAACTTCATAAACTTGTTGTGGGTATTCTTGGCTGGTATTATGTTCTAGGAAATCCATTAATGATGGAATAATATTGTTTCTGAGGTTTGTCCATTTATTAGAAACGGGGTTGGCAATTTCTACACAAGGTTCTTCTTTCAAATTCATTTTTTTGAATAATACTTCTTTGTTTGTTAATGTGAAATTAAGTAATTCTTGGGCACCGAAGCCAGGTAGTAATTCTCTGATTATTTCACAAAATTCTTCTAATTCTGAAAGCTCGCCAGTTGTTGCTAAATTTGCTAGGATTGGTGTTACTTTGTTATAGCCATATGAAATTAAAATATCTTCAATAACATCTACTGGATGCATAATATCTTGTCTAAATGAGGGATATTCAACTTCCAAACAATCTTTTGCTTTTTTGACTTCGTATTGTTGTTTTTCTAATAAATCTTTTAATTCTTTTAATGATAATTTCATTCCAGTTAGTTTTTCAATCTCTGTAAATTTGACTTTGATTCTTTTAGGAGTGAAGTCTGGGGTGCGTATTTGGTTTTCTCCATAGTCAACTAATACAGATTTGATTTTTCCTCCACGGTCTGCTAGTGCTGCTGCAATTATATTTAATGCAACTTTTGTATCTTCTAAGTCTGTACCTGTAACTTCAATGAATAAATTTTTTGTGTTTTCAGTAACTTTTCCAGTATGTTCAGAATTGATTATTGGTGGCATTGCTGCAACAATGTCGTTATTATCGATAACTACGGGATATTTGTCGTATCCTTGGAGTAAATGTGCGAATTCTTGGCCTTTAGGGTGATGGATTAATATTTCTTTCAAAGTCATTTCTTTGGAAAAGCCTAATGGAATAAATTTGAGTTCAGTAGATTTGAAAGCTTTGTATGTAATCGGTGGTGTCATTTTATCAAAATCATAAATCCCTGCACCAACCGTTTTTCTTTTTCTTCCAAATGTAATTGCAATTTTTTCTTGAAGTTGAATTAATTGTTTTATTAAATCTTCAGTGATTGTAATATCCTCTATAATTCCTGCAGAAATGTAGGGCCTAACTTCGTCAACAGAGCGATCAACATGTAAGTAAACATCTGAATCTTCAACGTTGTATTTTCTTATTCCACGTTCTTTTGTGTAGAATGGAGAGATTGCTCTTGCTATTCCTTCTGTACTCCAAAGATCAGGACGATTACTTTCTTTACAATCAATTTTGATGTTATCTCCATCAATGCCGTCAATTTCTCCTTTGATCCAAAGTATAGCTTCTGGTTCAAAATTTTCTAATGTGATTTCTTTTCCGACTAATTTACTTAAGTCTTTTAACGAAATATCTATTGTTGGCATTTTATAATCTAGCCTCCCTTAACCATTTTAAATCTTGGCTGAATAAATATCTGATATCTTTGATTCCTAATTTGAACATTGCTAAACGATCAATACCAAAGCCCCAAGCCATTACTGGTGTATCAATTCCTAATGTTTGTGTAATTTCTGGTCTGAAGATTCCTGCGCCACCAAGTTCAATCCAACCTAGTTGTGGATGTTTGGCTGAAATTTGAACCGATGGTTCTGTGAATGGATAATAATCTGGGAAGAATTTTACTTCTTCTGCACCTGCAATTTCTATTGCGAAATGTTTTAGCATTCCTAATAAAGTTGCGAATGAAATTGATGGATCAGTTACGATTCCTTCCATTTGATTGAATTCAATTAAGTGGGTGGCGTCTAATACATCTGGTCTATAGCATCTTGCAATACAGAAATGTTTAGAAGGAACTTCGATACCTTTTACCATTCTTCTTGCAGAGACTGCAGTAGTGTGCGCTCTTGGCATTAATTGTTTAGCAATCTCTGGATTCCATTTGTAGCCCCAACCGGTTGAACCAGTACGGCCACCATTCTCATGAGCCATTTTGACTCTGTTAACGACTAAATCATCAGGAAGTTTTCCTTGTGTAGGATTCTTTAAATGATAAGTATCAGTCCAGGTTCTAGCTGGATGGTCTTGTGGTTGGAATAGGACATCGAAGTTGAAGAATTCTGTTTCGATTAATGGGCCTGTCATTTCTTTGAAGCCTAATTGAACTAGTTTGAATTTGATTTTGTTTAAGAATTGCATATAGGGTTGCCTTTTACCACAGTAAGTTCTTGGGACTGATGCTTTAAGATCATATTTTCTGAATGGTTTCTTTTCCCATGTTTTGTCCTTTAGTATTTGTGGAGTTAATGTTTCTATTAAATCTAAGTCTAGTTTTTCTTTGGTTAGTTTTTTACCTAGTTCTGTTAATATGATTGTTCTATTTTTGATTTCTTCAGTTAGGATTATATCTTTTCGTTTCTTTAGATTTTCATAAGCTAATTTTTCTTCATCTGTTAAATCTTTTAGTTCTTTTGGTAATACTTTTAATAACTTTTCTTCGAGAAATTCTTTGGTTAATAATTTTTTTCCTTGTTCTGTAATTTCAACTTCTTTACCTAAATTGATTGCAGCTTTTTTCTTTAATTCTCCAATTGCTATGTTTAGTTCTTCTTTTGGAATGTTTATTTCTGAAAGTATTAGTTTATTATCTTTAAGTTGTTCTAGTAATCTTCTTTCTGGAAGTTTCTCTTTTTGGTATTTTCTTCCGAACTCACCCAGGTTGATAATTATTTTTGAATCTGTTTTGTTTTTTAGGATATTTTTGTTTTCCATCCATTGCAATGCACGCATTACTTCTACTTCTTGCATTTTTGATAATTCTTGAAGTTCTTGGAATGCAATATTAT
>JAGVZZ010000023.1 GCA_018302205.1 Candidatus Woesearchaeota archaeon | reverse complement strand
TCAAGAGGGTGAAGTTTGTTGTCTTGCAACAATTGTTCCATATGTAACTAGAAATACTCCTGAGAAAGATATTAGAAAAATATATGAAGAATTATTTTATCAATTAGAGTTTGTTATGAAAAAGAAAGGAAAAATGGTTTTTATTGCACAAGATTTGACTTTGTTAAGAGAAATGTGTAAATTTAAGTTAATCTCCGAGAGGAATGTTGCTACGAGTAATTTAATATATGATGTTTTAATATATGAGAAAAAGTAAATATTATAAATCTTAATAAATTCAGTTAGATTATGGGTCTTTTACTGATTGATAATCATTCTAAGCATGTTTCTGAGCTTTTGGGTGGTACATTACCTTCTATTTGGGTGCATAGAGAGCATAATAATAAATTTGTAAAAGAGGTTGAATTAATAAAAAAATCTAATAAACCTCTTTTAGGAATTTGTTTTGGGTTTCAATTAATTTGTTTTGCATTTGGTGAAGATGTAATAAAAATGAAAGCTCATAGATCTGGGATAATTTCAATAAAAAAAGATAAAAAAGATGTTTTGTTAAAATCAATACCTTCGGAATTTAAAGCTTTTGAAAGTCATAAATGGGCTGTTAAAGAAGTAAATTATTTAGAAAAACTTGCACATTCTAAGGATGGTATTTCAATTATTAAACACCCTACTAAAATTATTTATGGTCTTCAATTTCATCCTGAGGTATTTGTTAATGGTGGATATGGTGAAAAAATTTTAAATAATTTTTTAAATTTGTGTTTTAAGAAGTAGTAGCAAAGATTTATATAGTTATAATTTTTCAGATGGGTATTCAAGTTTTTAGGAGGGAAATGAAAAATGGCAGAAATGGTTGTTGTTAGGAGTAAAATAAAAGAAATCGCTGAAGGTATGAATGTCGCTGGTGATTTTGCTGAAAAATTGAATGAAGAAGTTGTTACTTTGATTAAGAAAGCTTGTGAAAGAGCTAAAGAAAATAAAAGAAGTACCATTCAACCAAGAGATCTTTAAATTTTATTTTTCTTTTTTATAGAAGTTTTTTTATATCTAGAATGATTTTGTATTTTTATGGTGAAGAATAAGAAGGCTAAAGGTTCTGGAAGTGAAAGAGAGTTGTTTCATATGCTTTGGGAGAGTAGCTGGGCTTGTGTGCGAATTGCTGGTTCTGGTTCTACTAGTAAGCCTGCACCGGATTTATTAGCTGGGAATTCAAATAGGAAGATTGCAATTGAATGTAAAGCATTGAAAGGTGAGAAACAGTATTTTGAAAAAAAAGAAATTGAAGAACTTTTGGAATTCTCAAAAATTTTTGGTGCAGAAGCTTGGGTTGGTGTGAGGTTTGATCATTTAGGGTGGAGATTTTTGCTTGCAGAAAATTTAGTTAAGACTAAAGGAGAAAATTTTGTTGCGTCATTTGATTTTTTAGAAAAGAATGGAATGAAGTTTGAAGAATTGATTGGAAAATTCAAACAAGAACGATTAATTTGAGAGAAACATTTTTAAACTTTAATGTTCTAGATTTGTTTCATGGAAAAAAGTGGACAGTTTACTTTGTTTATTGTGTTAGGCGTAGTTTTAGTTGCTCTGATTGGTATGGTTTATGTTTACAGAGCCGAAATATTTTCTTTGGCAGGGTTTGAAGAACTTGCGTTGCCGTCGGAAGTGAATGAAATTAGTGATGATGTTGCGAGTTGTGTTGGAGGGAATTTAATGCAAGCTGTTGTTGATGTTTCTTTGAATGGTGGTTATTATAATTTACCTACAGAAAGTTATTCTGATGATACTTGGAATGTTCCCTATTATTTATATGATGGTTCTAATATGGTTTTGAGTTTAGATGGTTTGCAAACTGAACTTGAGAGTTATATTAATGTCCTTACTGTTTCCTGTTTAGATTTAAATGGTTATACTGACTTTGTAATTGAAGCTGGTGAAATTTCTTCAAGTGTTGAAATTACTGAAGGTTTGGTTGAAGCTTCTGTTTCATATCCATTAGTTGTTACTAAAGGTGATAATGTTTATACTTTGAATAAGCCTTATGAGACTTCTGTTGATGCAAATCTTTATAGTTTGAGAAATATTGCTGAAGAGATTGTTTTGAATGATCTTGAAAGTGATAGTGTTGATTATGGAAATTTAGCTGATTATGAATTGTCTAAAATTTCAGTAGTGCCTTTGAATGGTGATACTATATTATATATTTTGGATGATGAAACTGCTTTTAATAATGAAATTACTTTGAGTTTTAGGTTTGCTGAGTATTATCCTGGTTTAGAGGCTGTGGATTGTATCAGTAATAGTGATTGTGAATCGGAAGAAACCTGTGTAGACAGTGTATGTGAGGTGGTTGAAGAATGAAAAAAATAATATTCGTGTTGGTGTTTTTGTTAATGGTTGGTGCGGTTAGTGCTAGTATTGATTATCAATGGAATGATATTGATGAATCTTTTAATCTTGGTGTTGATGATACTTTGACTGTTGATGATCTTGGGGATAAGGTTGTTAATGGATATCTTTTTTTAAATGCTCCTTCAGAGGCTGTATTTTCGTATGATTCTGAATCCTTAATTTTGAAGGCTGATAATTTTATTTTTGATTCTGGTGTTTTGGGTTATAAGGTTGAGTCTGATTCTAATCTCGGTTTTTATACTTTTTTGCCGGGTAATGGTTGTGTAAATAAAGGTGATTGTACTTTTGCAATTTATTTGCCTAGTAAAGATCAAGTCCCTGCTGAAGTTGGTTCAAGGTTTGTTGTTGGTAATGATATGAATTTTATTTTTAGTATAAATTATAATGATTTTTTTTCAACTAAAAATTTTTACTTAACTGCGAATGATGAATTTTATATTAAGAGTGTTAGTGAAACTGAAGTAGTTATAGAAATTACTTTAAAGGATGATGATTCTTCTGTAAAGAATGTTGTTTCTATTTGTGGTCAAGAACAATATGCTTATGGAGGTTCTGAAAAAACGGGTTTAGGTGATGGTACAAAGTTTGAAGTTGTTCTTCCAATGTATGATTCAACTGGGTCGGTAGATGATTCTTTAAATAGTGTTTGTGAAATTAATTCCTGTGAATATTATGGTAATATGGGTGCTGATCAGGGTACTATGGTTAAACTTTGGTGTGGTTCTGAATATCCATATTTTGAAGTTACTGAATTGAATGAGTTGGATGATTCTGGATCTTTAGGTTCTAAGCCTTTGAAATATGATGATGGTGAATGGACTTGTGATGGTTGTGTTGCTCCATCTGCTACATTTAAGTTATTTCCAGTAAATGAGATTCCTATTGAATTAATTGTTAGTAAATTTGGAAGTTATTTTGGAAATGAATTGACTGCTAGTGAATTTTATATTGGTAATGATAATAGTTATAAAGTTAGACCAAATGATAGAAAAGCTAGTTTTTCAGAAGGGTCTTTAATTATGAGTCTTGAAGATGGTGGTGTGATTTATATTCCAGCAGGTGCTGGTGAAAAGAGTAAAGATTTAGAGTTAGCTGAAGGTAGTGAATATGGTATTGTTTTTGAGGAAGTTAATACTAATTCTTATCATTTGAAATTATTAGATTGTTGTGCTTTGGGTACTTTTGATGACACTTCTACTGATACGGATGTTGGTGCAGCAAGTTTTTATTATTATGGTTGTATTTCAGAACCTGAAAGTAGAGATAGATTCTTTGGTTTGGCTAGAGGTGTTTTTGCTTTTAGTCCTGGTTATGGAAGCTGTGAATATATGAGTATTTCATATGATCTTATGGAGGATGATACTACTGATGAAGATGCTTCTCCTGCTGTTTTTGTAACTGATGATGTGGTTGAAGTTGTGAATTCTGATGATATTAATCTTGGTGAAGGTTGTGGTTTTGATGAACAACAAGGTTGGGGTTATTATTGTGGTATTAGGAGTAAGTTGGATCCTTGTAAAGAATTAGTTACTAAAGATATGTTAGGTGGTTTATGGACTACTGAAGAATGTTCTGGTGTAACTGGTAGAGACCTGTGTGATATTTCTGATAGTAGTAGTGAGGGATTCTATTGTTGTCATCCAGATGTTGCTATGGACAAACCTTATGCATATCCTGAGGATAATACTGGGAAGTATGATTCTATAAGATGGGAAAAAGCAAGTAAATCTTGTTTTGAACCGAAGGTATATGAAATTAAAGCTGGTGGTAGTTGTGATCCTAAAACTGAAACCTTTGTTTGTATTGATCGGATTGGTTCTGATTGGTTACATTGTTTACCAAAAACTATTGGTTCTGATGATTATGTTTGGATGAGAGATGTTGGTTGTACTGAAGGTTATGTATGTAATCCTGATGAAAGTTGTACTTCTTCTGGTTGTGATTGTCAGTTAAAGTTTGGAGATTGTTATTTAGATCCAAATGCTGGTTATTATATATATCTTAATTTTAAAGGGGGTTCCAAAGTTTTCTTTACTGAGGATTATATAACTGGTCATGATGAGGATTTAGTTAGTGATGAACCAACTTCTGGTGTAGAGATTTATAATGATGATCAGTGGTTAAGTTATGGTGAGGTTTATTGTGATTATTATGACTTTGCATTTGCTTCAGGTTATGAAACTGAATGTAGTAATGATCCTGATTCTGTTGATTATTGTGAGCAGGAAGTTACCGAAATCTTTTGTGGTGATGCTGTAGATGATGATGATGATGGTTTATTGGATTGTTTTGATCCTGATTGTGAGAATGATGAGATTTGTTTAGGTGTTTGTTTGAATGAAGGAGATTTGACATGTAGTGATAGTAAAAGAGAAGTCTATATGTGTGAGTATGATGATTCCGGAAGTTTACAATGGTCCGTAGTAAAACATTGTATTCGAAGTGAAGTTTGTGATTTGAGTATTTGTGGTACTGGTGGTAGTGTTGAGGAATGTTGTATAATTCCGGAGGAATTACAGACTGAACAACAATCTAAACAAAGTCTTGAAAATGTTTGTGATTCTTCTTCAGATTGTGTTAATGGTTATGCTTGTGATGAGGGATCTGGATTTTGTTTTGATTATTGTGTAGATGGTTCTGAATGTTCTGAAGATGCTGCTTGTGATACTGTTTCAGGGGAGTGTTTTGTTTGTGAAGATTCAGATTCTGATGCTGGTGAATTTAATTATTATGAAGCTGGTATTGTTGAAGGTGTTCAGTTTAATGGGCTTACATATATTTCTGCAGCTGATGAATGTAACCGTAATGGGCAGATAGTTGAACAATATTGTAGGTTTGATGCGGGGAATACCTATGCATATTTTAGAAATGGTAATTGTCCAAATGGTTATGCTTGTGATGAGGGAGTTTGTGTTGAAGATACTAATGTAGAATCTACGGTCAATATTGCTACTGATCAAGGAACAGATATTGATGCTGATACTGGTAGTGATACGGATACTGATAGTGATGCGGATACTGATAGTGATGCGGATACTAGAAGGGCACCTTCGCAAGAGCAGAGGTCATTTTTGGATTGGATTTTCAAAGCTAAATTGACCAAAAAAGTTATTTAATTTTTTTATTCTTTTTTTTAATAATCTATATAAATAGTGAAATCAGGTAGTTTTCTATGGAAGATCAGATTTATGATATGTTGTTGAGGGAGAGTGAGATTACTTGGAAGGATATCATTTATGATCTTATTAAAAAGGAACAGATGGATCCTTGGGATGTTGATCTTTCTAAATTAACTCAAAGGTATATTGAAACTGTTAAAAATATGAAAGAAATGAATTATTTTATTTCAGGGAAAGTTCTTTTAGCATCCGCATTATTATTAAAAATTAAATCTAATAGATTAGTTGAAGAAGATTTGAGTAATTTTGATTCGTTTTTGTTTCATCAAGAAGCCGAGTTTGAAGAATTAGGGGATTTTTTGCCTCGGAGTGATATTAAGGTTGATATCCCAACATTAGGAATTAGGACGCCGCAGGCTAGGAAGAGGAAGGTTTCTATTGCTGATTTGATTGGGGCGTTAGAGAAAGCATTGAGAGTGGATACTAGGAGAAAATTAAGGTTGCAAAATTTCTTGTCATTTACTAAGCCTGTAATACCCGAGAGGAAAGTTGATATTGGGATGTTGATTGATCAAATCCATTTAAAGTTGTTAAATATGTTTAAGGTGAATGAAAGAGTTAAATTCTCTGAATTGAATACAAAAACGAAAGAAGAAGTAATCTTAACTTTGTTACCATTATTGCATTTGCATAATCATTCCAAAGTTAATTTAGAACAAGAAAAATCTTTTGAGGAAATACATATCTCTAAATTTAGTTAATTTTTCTTAATGGAATTAATATAGGATATGATTTAGATTTGAGTTGCCAATATTCTAGGAATTCTTTTAATTTTTCTGAGTTTTCTGTTGGGCAGAGAATTGTTGAGTCTGAGAGTTTATTAAGTGATAATTGTTTAAATATTCCAGATATTTTATCTCTTCCAAATAATGCATAATGAAACCTTACTCTTTCTGTGGAAGTTAAATTTTTTAGTTCATATTGGAATAAATATACTGCTTTATAACCTAAGTTTTCTGAAAAAAATCCTTTGCTGATTAAACTATATGATTCTCCAAGGATTGCTTCACGTGCTTGAAATGTTGATGAATTCATATTCTTCCAGGTTTTTGTGATTATTTCTGGATTAAATTTCTGAAGTTTAATCTTGAATTCATAAGCAATATCTAAATCTTCTTTTTTATGAAAAATAATTAATAAATCTAAATCTTTGGGTTTTTCTTT
>JAGVZZ010000039.1 GCA_018302205.1 Candidatus Woesearchaeota archaeon | reverse complement strand
ACAACTTAGAGAAGAATTAGAATTACTCCGAAAAAAAGAAAATGAGATTGATTTGGTGAGAGTAAAAATCAAACAATTAGAGACGAAAAAAGAAGAATTGAATAATAAACAAAAAGAGATTTTGGTTATTTTGGTTTCTATTAATGAAATTCAAGCAAAGTTAATTACATTTAGACAGAAACAAGAGGAATTAAGTATTATTAGTGAAATTTATCTTAGACTCAAGAAAGAGTTAGATGAAATACAGGTGTTCCTAAATAAGTTAGATATGGAAAAAAATGGGTTTGAGATTACAAAAAAACATATAGAAGATATAATTCTGAGATTAGACGAAGAGATAAAAAATAAATTAATGGCTCGGGATAAAAAAGAACAAATTAATCAGATGCAATTCTGGTTAACAGAAAAGTTTGTGCCAATGATGGATACCATGGAAAAAAATATACTTTATAGTGTTCATTCGGAGTTTAATTCATTATTTGAAAGATGGTTCTCGGTGCTAATTGAGAATAATGTTCTGCAAATGAGCCTTGATGAGGAATATTCGCCAAAAATAATCCAAAATGGGTATGATATTGATTTTGAATATCTTTCAGGTGGAGAAAAAACTGCTGGAGCATTAGCTTATAGACTAGCATTAAATCAAGTTATTAATAATTTTAACACAGGGATCAAGACCAAGGATTTGCTGATCTTAGACGAGCCAACGGATGGTTTTAGTAGTGAACAATTAGAAAGGTTAAAAACTCTAATGGAAGAAATAAAAATACCACAGATTATAATTGTAAGCCATGAAGCACAAATTGAAAGTTTCGTGGACCAAATTATTAGGTTTGAAAAGCATAATCACCAAACTAGAGTCTATTAAATTATATACTGTAAATTACAGAAAGTATATAAATTCTGTAATGAAATATTTAGAATTATGAAAAGGGGCACTATTATACTATTTTTGGTTCTGCTGTTAAGTCTAGGAATAGTCGCAGCAGAAGAGGGCATACAGTTTACAGTGGTAGACTCAACAACAAATCTTCAACCTGAAGAAAATGGTGAGTATCAACTACAACTGGAAAATTTAGGTTCACATGAACTGAACATACAAATTAGTGCAGATCCATATGCGGGATTGCCAAGTTCTGATTTTGAGTATGTGTTTGTTGATCCTGATTATCTAATCTTGGAAGGGCATGAAGTAACCACTGTTAATGTTACAATAAAACTTAAAGAGGATGTTACCAGACAAAAAAGATATCAAACTTATATTACTGCAACTGCATTAAATTATGATATCAAAGAACAATATGATTTGCAAGTATTTGCTATGCCCCCTGAATCTGCAGTCAAAACTATTCTTTCAGAAACCCCACAGAGAATCGGACCTGGAAGTCAGTTAGATATTGATATGATTTTAAAGAATATGGTGGATCAAGATTTGACAAATGTTGATGTATATGTAACCAGTGAGTTATTCAATGATGCACAGACTATTGAATTGTTTGAAGATCAGGAAAAATCATTACAATTTACATTCAATATCCCAAAGACAGCTGCACCAGAGGAATATGAGTTTAATGTACGGTTATACAATGATGACCTATTACTTTCTAGTGCAACTGGATCCTTTATTGTTGATGAAAATCTAAACGTAACTGAATATACTGAAGTTGTTAGAGGATTCTTACATACAGTTAGAATAATTACTTTAACAAACAATGGAAATTCAGTTGTTAATGATTTCTTTGATGATCAAGTTTCAACCGTGGAAGGATGGTTTACAACTTATTCTATTGATCCAAACTATAACGATGAACTAGGAACCCCTACATGGACATTCTCAATTGGGCCTGAAGAGCAGTTCGTGTTGGAAGCAAATGAAGATTATAGGCCTTTAGTTGTTGGAATAATTGTTTTGATACTATTAGGATTGATTGTTTACTATGTATTTGTAAGAAGAGTAACAATCAAGAAAGAAGCTTTCAAATTGAAGTATAGTACCGATGGAATCTCAGATTTCAAAGTATTATTACATTTGAAGAATAGTTCAAATAAAACCATTAAAGATGTGTCTATTGTAGATGTATTACCTAAATTAATCCAACCAAAAACAAACTTTGGAACTTTACAGCCTAACGGAATCGAAAGAGGCGATAAGGGAATTAGAATGATGTGGAAGATTCCAGAGTTGGTAAGTGGTGAAGAGAGGATTATTAGCTATGAGGTAGAAGCACAGTTCCAAGTGATTGGGGATATAACACTACCAAATGCTATGGTGAAGTATAAGAGCGCTACAAATAGAGTTATACACATCAAATCCAACAGCGTCAATGTTATCCATGGAATTGTGGAGAAGTTCAAAGAATCTGTTGGGGCTTCTAGAAAATAAATTTTTTTTTTATATTTTTAAATTAAAAAAGAGCCACGAAGGCTCAAAAAGATTTTAGGTTGTTTCTTCAACTTGTTCTTGGGGTATAGAATTTTGTTGAAAATCTTGTCTTAGATTAAAACTTTCACTTCCAAAATCTCCACTTGGAGTGTTCATGCCTCGATTGAATCCCCCCATTGGAGAGCAACTTTGGAAGAATAAAAATCCGATGATTAAACCAATAACTAACAATGCCACTAGAGCAATTGTGGTATATTTGTAGATATTTATTTCTTTATTCATAGTTAATTCCTCCAAGCATTCAAATGAAAAAAATATATTTAAGCAAAGTGGACCAAAGTTCTACAATTCAAATTCGTTAATAAATTCTACAATGGATTTGTATCTACTTAAAAAATTATAACCCTTGTCTGTTAGACTAACCCTTTTGTTGCCTTGTTTATCTTCAATCTCAAAGATAAATTGTTTATTGATTAAGTAGGTATAATATTCTTTGAACCTTACTGAGGATAAATTTGTTTTTCTCAAAAGTGGTGTTGGTTTGATGGAATTATTATTATCTTTTATTATGTTAAGAATGTTCTGGATTATTTCTAATTTGCTTCTTTTTGGCATTTTAGTTAGAACCTACTTTTTTTAATACTTTGTAAAGGATTATAAAAAATATTCCTGCAGAGGCAAAATAGATTAATAATTGAAATATCTCTAGGAATCTTGGAATTAAAAGATTAATAATATTCAATATCCAGAAAATAAAAAGTAGAATATAAATTAAGTATAAATCTAAGCCTTTTTTTAAAGATTGCCTATAAGCCATTATAATAATAAAAATTAAGATTAAAAACAGAAAAACATTAATTAAAAACAAAATTAAAGGGTTATTAAATAAAATAGTTAGTAAAGCTACAAATATTGCTATAACATGAAGTAAGTAAAGATTTCTCTTGTGCCAATGTTTCCATAAAACACTCTGCAATAAAAAAAATAAGGACATTGTACTTAAATAAATGTAAGCTGTTATTAGAGTTAAACCAAAAATGGGTGTAAGATCAAAGACTCTTTGTGCGTCAAAAAACATTACCAAAAATTCTAGGATTAGACGAGCAATATAAGATAATGCGAAGAATAAAAATGCGAACCTAAAATATTTAATTCCTTTATGCGAAGTTAAATCATAAAGTTCTTTTGTGGCAAAATAAATCATAAAACTACAAACGATAATAATGAAGGAATAAATTGCTTCAGTACCGATGCCAATTAATTGGGGTTGTGGGAGCATATCATATAGCTCCTGGAGTATATATTTAAAGGTTTCTGGAAAAATGGACCTTTAATCCATCTGGCTTAAAAATAAATTCCTGAGAAAGAATATTGTGAAGTCTGCAATCAAAATTGAAAATGTTTGGAAAAAATATGATATGGGAAAAGCAGAACCACTAGTTGTTCTTAAAGGAATTGATTTAGAAATTAACGAAGGAGAATTTGTTGCAATAACAGGACCAAGTGGAAGCGGAAAATCTACTATGGTAAATATTGTTGGGGCTTTAGATAGACCATCCCATGGTGAAGTATACCTAAAAGGTAAATGTATTTCTGAAATGAAAGAAGCAACCTTGACTTATATGCGAGGAAAAATGATTGGATTTGTATTTCAACAATTTAATTTGATCCCAACCTTAACAGCTGTTGAAAATGTTATGTTACCAATGGAAATGGTTGATATTAGTGAAGATATTGCTAAAGGGCGAGCCAAAAAATTACTTGAAGTGCTTGGACTCGGGGATAGATTAGATCATAAACCAAATGAATTGTCTGGAGGGCAACAACAAAGAGTTGCAATTGCAAGGGCATTAGCGAATGATCCTGAAGTAATCCTTGCAGATGAGCCTACAGGGAACTTAGATAGTACTACTGGAAAATTTGTAATGGATTTTTTAGGAGAATTAAACGAGAAAGGAAAAACAATCATACTCATTACACATGATTTGAATTTAGTAAGATATGCAAAAAGAGTTGTATACCTAAAAGATGGAAAAATAATCAAAGAAGCAAAGTGAACTTTTAGTCCACCTAGCTTTTAAAGGGAAATAATAGGAGAGTAAAGATGAAAAGAAAAAACTTATTTTGGCTGATTATGGGTTTGGTTTTAGGTTTAACTTCAATGAATTTTGCCGCAGCAGAAAGTAATTCTTGTAACTTAGAAGTAACATTGCTTAGTCAAGATCCGTATCCTGCAATGCCGGGAAGTTATGTTGATTTAGTTTTTCAAGTAACAGGGGTACAAAATCCACAATGCGAAGGAGTTAATTTTGAATTAGTTCCGACCTTTCCATTTTCCTTGGATGAAGGAGAATATGAACGCAGTCTCGAAGGAGATACTTGGAATGAAAACAATAATAATTATTGGTTAATTAATTATAAATTAAGAGTTGATGAAGATGCACTAGATGGAATCTCTGAAATCGGAATTAAATACGCCCCTAAATATTTATCTGATGGTTCGGAATACACACAAACTTTTGATGTTGAAGTAGAGGACGCAAGAACAACATTTGATGCAGTTATTCAGGAAACCAGTGGTAGTGAAGTTTCTATTGCTATTGCAAACTCTGGGAAGAATACTGCAAACTCAATGATTGTAAAAATTCCAGAACAAGAATACTTTTCAGCTTCTGGTACTGATGGGCAAATGGTTGGAAACTTGGAAAGTGGGGATTATACCATTGTAAGTTTTAGCTTAAATCAAATTTCAAAAGATGATGATACATTAAGATTCGAGATTTATTACACTGATAGTATAGGAGAAAGAAGAATTGTGAATATGGAATTGCCGGTGGAATTAACTAGCACTTCAATGTTTGATAGCACAACAAGTACACAAACAAGTAGTGGGATGCAATGGTACATTCTTGCAATCGTTGTAGTTGTCTTAGGAGCTGGGTTTTTAATATTCAAGGAATACAAAAAGGAAAAGAAAAAACCTTCAAAAGAAACCCCTGAATGGGCGAAGAGTGAGAAGGAGAAAAAATAATTCTCTCCTAAAATGAAACTGAAAAAAACTTTTTCACTCGCACTAAATATATTATTACATAGTAAATTAAGAACTTGGTTAACCATAATTGGTATTGTAATTGGTATTGGTGCGGTTGTTTCAATACTTGCAATAAGCCAAGGTGCGCAAGATTCATTGGAAGAACAGTTAGGGAATTTAGGCGCAGATATTATTACTATTTCTCCTGGGGCTTCAAGAGCAATGGGCGGGGGATCAGAATTTAGAGATTTTGGTGGAAGAGAATTTACGGAATTAACGAGTTCAAAAAATTTAACAAATAAAGATGTTCTTGTCCTAAAAAGTACTGCAAATGTCGAAGATGTAATGGGAGAAGTTTCTGGTCAAGGGGATATTTCATTCGCAAGTAAAACATTAAGTACGCAAATTACTGGAGTGAATACTGATGTTTGGGTTGACATTACTACAGAGACTTTGTCTTCTGGAAGGTTCTTGAATCAAGGAGATTCTTATTCTATTGTTATTGGTGATAAAGTTGCAACGAGCTTTGATACTGAAATAACAATTAATAGTAAGGTAACTATTGAAGGAAAAACTTTCCAGGTGGTTGGAATGATTGAAAATGGGAATGGAATTTATATGCCCATTGAAATTGCGAGAACTACCATAGAAGATATTGGTGAGGATGAATTTGATTCTATACTTGTTAAAGTAGAAGATGTTGATCTAACTGAAAGTACCATTGAAACTATTACTGAAAAATTAATGATGGCACGAGGGATACTCGATGAAAATAAAAAAGATTTTAGCGTTTCTTCACCTGTGCAAATGCAAGAGTCTATGGAAGAAACTATGAATACTATGAGTTTATTTCTTGGAGCTATTGCTGCGATTTCATTAATTGTTGGTGCAATAGGAATTGCAAACACAATGTTTACTTCAGTTTTAGAAAAAACAAAAGAAATTGGAATAATGAAAGCAATTGGTGCAAAAAATAAGGATATACTCTTAATATTTTTAATTAAAGCAGGATTGATTGGATTGGTTGGCGGAATTGGAGGAATAATTTTAGGATATATTGTATCAGGAAGTATTAGTTATTTAGCTTCTGCAGGTGGCGGAGCTTCGATGATGTTAAGCAATAGTTCAATTAGTATGCAATCTGTAATATTAGTACTTGTTTTTTCAATAATAATAGGGATGATTGCAGGAGCTATACCAGCTTATAGAGCTTCAAAGTTGAATCCTGTTGATGCCTTGAGAGAAGAGTAAGGTTTATTAATCCCTATTTTTTGTCATTCTCCTTTTGACGTTTGCATCATGCAAAGGATGAAAAAAGGTCAGCTGAACCCGAGAGGTTCCTGGTTCGAGTCCGGGCGTGGGGATTTAGAATTATTTCTTTATCCCATTAGAAATTGCACTTCTTGTAAATTTTATTTTGGCTATTGCTAAAGGTGCTTTTGTAATTTAAATAAAAAAACAGCATTAATAAGAAAAGTTGTATAAATTTTAAAAAAATAAGGTACTTAAACTCCCTGGAACTCCACCTAAGTAGTAAATAAAGAAAGATTTAAATATAACTTGTTATTTAAAGTAGAGAAGGAAAACAAGATGAAACTAGAAAAATCATTTTTTAATAATTATAGCAATTTTCTCAGAGAAATAAGAACAGGTTCTATATTCCTATTTGAACAACAAGCAAGAGATTATTTAACTATAGCTAGAGATATAGTCAAGGACTTAAATAATTGAGCAAACTTTATATAGTAGTAATGCTTACTTTTAGATTGAGGTGATAATTATGGATTTACTAAAATATTCTCTT
>JAGVZZ010000038.1 GCA_018302205.1 Candidatus Woesearchaeota archaeon | reverse complement strand
AGGAATGGGTAAGTCATTATTGTATTTTTTAGGAATCAATATTTTTATGTCATTCATTGCATCGATAATTTTGTTGTTTGGTTCTATGCTATTAGAAACCAGTTTGTTTACTGATGGAAAAGAGTATGTAATTAAAAAAATAGTTGCAACTTGGAAAGATGAAAAAGGAAGTTTGTTTATTATTCCTCCTTGTGGTAGTTGTAGACAAATGATGAGAGAAACAGATCCTAAAAATTTAGAAACAGAAGTAATTTTAGATAAAAATAAAGTTATAAAATTAAAAGAGTTATTGCCCTATTGGGATTGGTGGAAAAAACAATAAAATGAGCCAAACAAAAAATGTTTATGCTTTGCCTTTCAATAAAAAAGATTTGATTAAAGCCATCTCTCATCCTAAAGCGCATTTTGCTCATTTGAGTAATGCTATAGATTTTATTTTACCCCTTGGAACAAAAGTCTTAGCATCAAAAGCTGGAAAAGTCATTGATATAAAAGTTGATTCTAATAAAGGTGGATTTGAACCGAAATATAATGATATGAAATTTGTTAATTACTTAACTATTAAACATAGTAATAAAGAATATTCACAATATGTTCATTTAAAACATAATGGTAGTTTAGTAAAAATAGGTGATAAGGTTAAACAAGGGCAACCTATTGCTTTGAGTGGGAATACTGGTTTTACAACCGCCCCACATTTGCATTTTCATATTTTTAAGTTTGTTAAAACCGGAATCGGATGGGAAACTTTAAAGATAAAATTTAAAGAAAAAGTTTTTGTTGATAAAACAGATAATCCTGTTCCTAAGAAATTTAATAAAACTTTGAAAGAATTAGAAAGAGTAAGAAAATCTTTGAAATAGATTAATTTCCAAGTTCAGGATAACTAACTAATTTATGAATCTTAGTCGTCCAAAGCAAATCATATCTTGCAATAGAATCCAGAAATTCTTCCAATATTTCAGAAATAAAATCTAATATTTGATCTTTACTCTTTGAAAACAAAATAAATTTATGATCCCATTTGCCAATAATTGAGTTTGCTAAGTAAGTTTTTTTATTTTTAGAAATGAAGTTAAAAATTTTAGTCTTCTGATTAGAATCTCCATTAAGCCTTAAAAGTAAAAAATATTCATCAAATCCTAATTTCTTAAAATCTATCACTGGAGTGAAAGAATATAATACCTCTTCTTTAATCAGTCTTATAATTCTAGACTTTACAGAATTTGAAGCTAAGCCTAATTCTTTTCCTAAAACCTTCAAAGGAATTCTGGAATCTTCTCTTAAATAATTTAAAATCATATAATCAATCTCATCCAACTTAACAGCTTCTTCTTTCATTAGTCTATGTTTTAAGAAAATATCGTGAAACGCATCCTTGTAATTTTTTCTTGGAGACTTATAATCTAAATCTTCTAAAAAGAATAATCTTGAAGCGAACCTGTTTTTAGCGTTTATAGTAAACTCAAAATTATTATCTAATTTGCATAATTGTCTAATAAACTCAAATACATCCCATGAATGAAATCTATCCTTAGCGCAGAATATAACATGAAGATTAAACCAGCCTTCAATCTCTGCAACCATTAATGTATCTGGATGAGAAACTAATTCTTCAATAATTTTATCTTTCTCATTCTTTGGAGATTGCAAGTTGATAAACAACTCATACTGGATATTCATTCCAATAAGAGGCTTAAAGATATGGGCTGTAAAACCTTTTAAAACACCTAGTTTCTGCATTCTTTTTATCTTGTGTGCAGTCATCTCTCTTGATAATTGAATATTCTTTCCAATAGTGCAGTAGGAGAATCTAGCATTTTCCATCAATTCATAAAGAATTTTCTTATCTTTGACATCTAACTTGATATTTTTCATCTTAATTGTTTCCAGAAATTAACATTTTCTATATAAATGTTGCTAAAACGTAAAACTTCATGATAAGAGTATTTATATTTGCATATTAGATAATAGCTTTTGAGGTGATAGGAAAGCCTCATGCGATACCTTCAAGGTTATGAAGAGAAAAAAGCAATTAAAGGAAAAATCTCATATCATTTGCCATCAAGAGCATGGACTATTCTCCGATTTAAAAAAGAATTTCTCAAACAATTTCCAGACTTAAAAACACGAATGGGAGAATTTGAATATGAACTAATACCCTTTCTTTATTGGGAAGCATTGATAAGCTATTTAGAAAGGGCTAGAAAACAAGGACAAGTTCCACCAAATTTGCTTTGGTTAAAAGGAAATATAAAATAAAAAAATTAGCTCTTCTTCAAATTTTTAATTTCAATTTCTAATAGAGCCAATCTTTGAATTAAAGCATTTTGAGTTAATAATTCCTGTTCATTGACAATTTTTTGTATTTTTTCTCTGTTTAAAGGTCTATGACATCCATTACATAACTCATCTGTATATCCATTCACTTGATTACAAAAAGAACAAATTTTTTGCTGAGGTAAAAATTTTTTCTCATTTTCATCTTTTGGTTGAACCAAACCTTTTTGAATTAATGAACGCCTTAAAGCTTCATTTCTTGTTCCTAAATCATAAGTTGCCAGTTGTTTACCATTAGCCCAACCGGCTTTTGCAATAATAATTTTATCTGGAACTCCATTCATTCGATCAATAGTAATTCCCATTCTCTTTAAAGAATAGCAAGTAATTTTTTTGTCAATGTTTAATTCTTTACACGCAGTTCTTAATTTATGATTTATTGCATCGGGAGTTAATTGCTTATATTTTCCATTATTTGCTTCAACAAGAAAGAAAAAAGAATCTAGATTTTTTTTTAATGGATGAGATTTATACCATTTCAAAATATATGGATAAGATAAATTTTCAAATTGGATTATTTTAGTCCCTTCTTTACCATGTTCAGAAACAGAAGCTAAACCATAATTATCGAAAAACTCAAAATTTCTCAGTTTTAAATAAAGTAACTCTTGTGGCCGAGTATATGTTTCATGAACAGCTGTAAGAAAAGCTTGCATTTTTGGGTCGTTGTCAAAATGTTGAATTATTTTTTCAAATTCTTCAATGGTATATTTTTCATTCCGCATTTTCTCTTTGCTTTTATCCACTCTTGCAGAAAGATGTCTAACAGCATAAGGAATTAGTGTTTCATCAATCCTTCCTCTTTCATCTAATTCTGGAAATAAAACTCTCCAAATTGCTTTAATATCCCTGATGAAAGATCTTTTACTGGTAGAAGATTTATTTTTTTGATGCATAAATGCAACTATCAAATTTAGATCATCTCTATTACAACTAGCAAGATCTTTTTCTATTGCATGAACAATACATTTTAAACATTGAAAAACTCTTACTCTTCTTACATAGCTTAGATCTTTTGCTTCAAAATGCTTTACAAATTTATAAAAATACTTAAGGTTTTTAGAATTTTTACAATAATATATTCCTTTTGAACCTTGAATTGGTTTCTTAATTAAAGTTTCAATATTTTCTACAAAAGATTCATATCTTCTTTTGTTATTATATATATCATTTTCAGCCATATTCCCTCCATTTAAATCAAGAAATATAAACCACTATGTAAGACATATTTGGTAGGGATAAAGAGTTAAATAATGGTGCGCGAGCCGTGCAACAGCTCTCCATTTAGAAGCGCTGTCATTCTTGGTATTACCTAACTTTAAATAGTAGATGTCGACGAGGCTTATATGCTTTTCTATTGCTTACCCCCTACAATTAAATATAGGAATGTAGAGGGTAAGGTTTATATACTAGTTAATCCTATTAAAAACCATGGTTTACATTTACAAAAAGATTATTGGAAATAAGGAGTATTACTATTTGAGAGCCTCAGAAAGAAAAGGCACAAAAGTAATAGCTAAAGATCTAGCTTATTTAGGAGATAATCTTGATGAAGTTAAAAATAATCTCACAAAATTACCCCAATATAATGATCAAATCAGAAAAACCTACAAAACAATCCATAATTTTTTAGAATCGAATAGATACCTCGAAAAAATTAAACAATCGAAAATCAAATCAGACAATTTTCTTGGAGATAAATTATTCGAAATTGAAGCCTGTAAATTACATTACAACAAAGAATTCCAACATTATGATAAGTTAACAAAAGAAGAAATTTTGGTACTGTCTTAATTAGTATAGCTTAAATAGTAGTAAATCTTAAATTCTAATAATCCATGAGGTGATAATATGTCAAGACCAAGAACTAAAAATAAAGTTGTTTGTCAAAACAATTCTTGTTCTTTCTTTAGAAAAGAATTTGGAAAAAACATTATTAAAAGAGGAATTAACAAATCAAAACATAAACAATATATTTGTTTACACTGCAAAAAATATTTTGTAGAAACAAAGGGCACACCCTTATATCGACGAAGGTTAAGTGAAAGAAAAATAAAAGAACTTTGCAAAGAACTTGTAGAGAAAAAAGGAATAAGAGCTGTTGGACGAACAACAAATATAAATAAAAATACTATTTGCAGTTATCTTTCTGCATTTGCAGAACATGCCAAAGAAATTTCTAAATACTTAACAAAAAATTTAGGATTATCAACTTATGAAGTTGATGAATTTTGGACATTTGTAAAAAAAAACAAAAAAAACTTAAGCAAAACAGCGAGGAGGAATCTAATGCAGGTGACTTCTGGGGATATACGATAGTAAAAAGAAAATCTTATTTTTTTACTTCATTTGCTTTAGGTAAAAGAACTAATGAAACTTGCAAAATATTGTTTAATCAATTTGGGAGTTATATCCAAAAACCAACTGAAGAAAATAAACTCGAGATTTATTCAGATGGAAATTTTGAATATCAAATAATTATTCCGCAATATATTAATACCAAAAAAATTAATTATGGCCAAATAATCAAAATAAAAGAAGGAGGAAAAGTTGTTGAGAAAAGAAAAGAAATAATTTTTGGAAAACCAAAAATTGAAGACATAGAAACAACAAATATTGAAAATCTAAACACTATCTTACGTGCAAGACTTTCAAGGTTAGTAAGAAAAACACAATGCCATGCAAAGAAAAAAAAGAGTATAGAAGATTCAGTAGAACTTTTCAAAGTCTATTGGAACTTTCTAAAACCAATACATAAAAAACAAACGCCAGGAATGGAAGAAGGATTAATTCATAAAAAACTAACGTGGGGAAACTTTTTACATTGGCAATTAAGCTATACTAATTAAGACAGTACCGAAATTTTCAAGAACTTCATTATAGAATTTGCATTCAATTCAACTAATATTGAAGGAAATACAATTAAATTAAGCGAAACCAGGAATTTATTGCAAAATGGAATTAGCCCAAAAGATAGGCCATTAAGAGATATTTATGATTTGAAAAATACAGAAGAAGTGTTTGACTGGCTTCAGGAATCCAAAGAAAAAATAACTAATGAATTAATCATTGAAATTCATAAAAGACTAATAACAAGTATTGATAAAAGAATTGGGTATAGAACGCAAGATGTAAGAGTAATAAAGGCCAATTTCAAAGCAACTCCTTTTCAATACATAAAGGCTGACATGGGCATTTTATTAAATTGGTATGAAAAGAATAAAGATAAATTACACCCACTTGTTTTAGCTACTTTATTTCATCATAAATTTGAAACTATTCACCTATTCTTTGATGGAAATGGCAGAACTGGAAGAATCTTGCTTAATTATATATTAATGATAAACAGTTATCCCCCTATGATTATTCACACTAAAATTAGAAGCAATTATCTTTTAGCATTAAGAAAAGCCGATAAATCAAATTTAAAAGAATCTAATCTTAATGATTATGATTTATTAGTTAACTTCATAGCTGATGAAATGGTTAAATCTTATTGGAATATATTCTTGTAAAAATAATTTAGTCAAAAATGATAATAATTCTAATAAGAATAAAAAGTTAACAGATTTTTTCAAATAAATAGATAACAAAACGCCAACAATCTTGGTATTACCTAACTTTAAATAGCAGATAGCGACAAGATTTATAAAATTTTCTGTAAGTTATCCAAATGTAAAGGGTAACAGATGCCCACAAAACCCCAAAAATGTAGTCACCCATAATAGAAACCTTTAAATAATATAACATTATGTAACATAATGATTCATAATGAAAACAATCCAAAGTTTAATAGAAATAAATGAACATCAAGACAGAGTACTTAATATTGTAAAAGCTAAGTATGGTTTAAAGAATAAAAGTGAAGCTGTGGAATTTATCACTAAAACCTATGAAGAATCCTTTTTAGAGCCTGAGCTTAGACCTGAATTTGTTGAAAAACTAGAAAAAATTAGAAAAGGCAAATACATCAAATTTAGTTCTATTGAAGAATTAAGAAAAGCAACAAGTTAAAGGAGGTGTTTTGTTGTACAATTTCAAGATTAGTGAAAACTTACAAAAAAAGCTAAAAAAGATTAGTAAAAAAGATACTTCGCTCTATGAACAGATTCTTAAAAAAATTGAAGAAATTGCAAATTGCTATGATATCGAGCACTACAAAAATTTAAGATATAATATGAAAGAATCGAAAAGAGTTCATATTGGTCACTTTGTGATTATATTTCAATTCAACAAGAATAATAATGAAATTCTATTTGATGAGTTTGATCATCATGATAATGTGTATAAATAATTTACTTTTTACAATCCAAATTATCAAATGTAAATGAAAATAATTTAATGCCTAACAAAAGAGTTTGTCTATTCCGAAAAGACGACCATTGTTGTTGTCTAGATTATTGTTACCATTGACATTGGAATTGTTATTGCTCCTATTGACGCACCACAACCGGCCACCAAGTAGCTCTTTTACCTTACTAATACCACCATCATTTCACGCATTAGGCGTTATGATTGTATTTTATAGCAACATTGTCGCCGTAGCGAAAGGGCATGTAGGCTCTAACTCTAATTTTAACCATCCAAATTTATGGATAGTTGTTAGGACACCAAAAAATAAAAAGATTAAGAAAAATAAAAAGATTATTGTTTTTGACTATAAAGCCTTTCTATACTATCCCTGAAATAATC
>JAGVZZ010000037.1 GCA_018302205.1 Candidatus Woesearchaeota archaeon | reverse complement strand
TGTGATGAAGATGAATGTACTGATTCTGATAATGATGGAATTTGTGATGAAGATGAATGTACTGATTCTGATAATGATGGAATTTGTGATGAAGATGAAAACAATGCACCTGTAATTGAGGATGTTACTGATGTTGAAGTTGATGAAGGAGAAATAGTTAATGTTTGTCCTGTAGTTACTGATGCTGATGGTGATGCTTTAACTTACACATATGAAGGAATTCCGGGTGGAAGTTATGATGCAAATGGTTGTTGGACTTGGAATACTGGATATAATGATTCTGGAGAATATGATGTAGACGTTTGCGTTTCAGATGGCGAATCTAATGATTGCACTTCATTTGATGTAAAAATCAATGATGTATGTGATGATGAGAATGAGAATGGTATCTGTGATGAAGATGAATACATTCCAAGTAATTTCGAAGGCGGATTATTGAAAGTACAATATGTAACTGTATTGAATGCAAAAGATCTAAGTAATGGAAATGATGATGAGATTAAAGTTTATGTTGAAATGCAGAATGATAATAGTTATGATGCTGAAAACATTAAAGTAACTTTGATCTTTGAAGGAGAAGATTATATCTTTGATTTCAGTGATTTAGATAGATCTGAAGTAAGCTCTGCTGTTTACACAGTAAAAGTTCCTGAAAGTTTGGAAACTGGTAGATATCCATTGATTGTAAAAATCAATAATGAAGATATTAATTACGAAACTGCTTTCAATTTAAATGTTGAAGGTAATGAAGTTTCAGTAGTATCTGCTGGAAGTATGACTTTCTGGGATAAAGTTGTTTCTTTTTTTAGAAACCTTTTTTAATTTATTCTTCTTTTATATTTTTTATTATGAAACAATGGATGATTTTAGTAGGGATATTATTATGCTCTTTTTTTGTTTGTGCCGAGTCGACAGATTATAAAATTGATGAGGTTTTTGTCAATGGAATAGAAGTTGATGGGAATCTAGCTCAAGTTGAATTGGGAAATAGGGCGCAAATTGAAGTTTATCTTTCTGGATCTGGTGAAAATAAGGATGTTAGAGTGAGTGCTTGGATTGGTGGGTACCAATATGGGAGTGTTGAAGATGTTTCTGAGCTTTTTGAAATAGAAGATGGTGTTTCATATAGAAAAGTTTTGTATTTGGAAATTCCTGATGATTTGGATGTTTCAAGCAATGAGTATACATTGCATGTTGAAATTCAGGATAGTCAGGATCGAGTTACAAAAGAATATACTTTGTTTTTGGAGCAAGAAGAGCATAAGATTAAAGTTGAAGATGTTATCTTAAGCTCAAATACTATTGGGCCTGGAGAGTATTTAGGGATTAAAGTTAGGCTTGCAAACAATGGTGAGAATGATGAAGAAAATATCAGGGTTACTGCTTCGATTCCAGATTTAGGGATTAGTGGAAGAGTTTATTTGGATGAGTTAGTTTCTGGAGATCAAGAAGATGTTTCTACGATCTATATGACTGTTCCAAGTGGGGCTAGGGCTGGAGATTATGCTGTTGAGATTCAAGTTGATTATGGAAATTCTGAATCTTATGGAGCTGAATATTTAACTGTGTTAGGTGAAGCAAGGTTTGATGATAATGTTTATGTGTCAATTTCGAATATTAAAGATTTGTATGTGAATGAAGAGAAAACTTTCAAAGTGCAAATTTCTAATTTGGCTGGTGTAAGTAAGGAATTTTCTTTGGGAATTTCTGGTATGGATGCTGAAGTTGGAAATTCTGTAACTATTCCTGCTGGTTCAACTGGTGAGATCTATTTTACTTTGAAACCTGAAGAAGAAGGTTTGAATAATATTTTGATTGTTATTGATAGTGATGATGGTGTATATCAAGATCTGTATAGTGTCAATGTAAACCCCGAAAAGAGTTTTATGGGGATATTTTTGAGCTTGTTTGCAGTATTATTGGTAGTTGTGGCAATTATTTTCTTTTTGAAGAAGTATTAGTTGCTTCAATAATATTTTTAAAGGATTAGATTTAGTTGTGCTAGATGGCAAAAAGAGTTCAGTCACCATCGTCAATAAATTTGTTTTTGCAGTGTCCGAGGAAATATTATTATCAGTATATTGAAAGATTGCCTACGAGCCCAAGTATTCATTTGGTTAGAGGGAATATTGCACACTCAACTTTGGAACATTTTTTTGAGCAAGATTTGGCTGGGATTGATGAAAATAATTACAAAGAAGAGTTTGTACGTGAGATTCAAAGAAATTTCTTTACACAGTGGGGGAAGTATCGTGAAGAATTAAAGCGTTTAAGGTTAAGTACAAAAGATTTGAAGTTTTATTTTGAAGAAACCATGATGATGCTTGTAAACTGGTGTAATTATTTTAATGAAGAGATTACTTTAATGTTAGAAAAGAAAGGGAATATTACTGATGCTTTTAATGCTGTTAAACCAATAACTGAGCAAGAGTATAAATCTGAAGAGATGTTTGTTAGAGGATTTATTGATGCAATAAAACACGTTGGTGATGAAGTGCATATTTTAGATTATAAGACTAATGCTGTGCCTGAGATTAAAGAAAGTATTAAACTTCAGTTAGGGATATATTCGTTGTTGTATAATGAGAAGCATGGGAAGTATCCAAATCAAGTTGGAATATTTTTTTTAAGGGATAAATTGCATATGTTAATCGTAGATGAGGAACTTATTGAGAATGCGAAACAAGCTATACATATTGTTCATGAGCATACTACTATGTTTGATAAAAAAGAAGATTATGAGAAGAAAACTAGTCCTCTTTGTAAATGGAAAAGCGGGCAATGTGATTTCTTTGATATTTGTAAGCCTTATTAGAGGACTGAAGTTAAAGCTTTTTTAGCGACTTCAATTTGTTTGTCATCAGGTTCTCTAGTTGTTAATTTTTGGACTGCTACACCTGGATAAATTAAGATTTTGAATAAAAAGTTTTTCTCATATTTTGGACTTAATTTTATTAGTTCATAACCAATTCCTGCGATTAAAGGTAGTAATAAAATTCTTACAATATATTTCATTGCTAAGCTAAAATCCATAGGAATGAACATGTAAACGACTATACTAAGCATTAAAACAAAAATAATGAAACTAGTCCCACATCGTAAATGGATCCTTGAATAAGCTTTTGCATTCTCTAAATCATTGTGTTCATATGCGTTTACAACTTTATGTTCTGCGCCATGATATTCAAATACACGTTTGATGTCTGGCATAAGTGAAATTAATGAGATATAGATTATTAAGATTGAGATTTTAATTATTCCTTCTATAATGTTAAATAGAAATCTATTGTTAAATTGGTCTGAAATTCCTGTGATTGTTTGTGCTAAAAATAATGGTACAAATTTGAATAAAAATAAAGCTAAGGCTATTGATAGAATGATTGTAAAAAAGATTGAAAGTGAGCTTAATTTTGTTGATTCTTTTTTCTCTGTTTTTTCTTTTTCTTCTAAAGAAATTTCTGTAGAATAATTGAGAGCTTTTATCCCTAGAATCATAGTCTCAAATAATATGATAATCCCTCTAATGAATGGTAAGTTTAGAACTTTGTATTTTTTAGTTAATGAATTAAAAGTTTCTTTCTTTACTGTTATCTTTCCCTTTGGGTCTCTAACCGCTATTGCGACTTTAGAGCCGTTTTTCATTAATACTCCCTCGATTACTGCTTGGCCACCTATGAAATCCATGTTGGAAAGAAATTACTTGGGTTTTATTAATCTTCGTTTTGCTTTAACTCGTGGACTAAGAATAGAATTAGGGCTATTAATAGGAATACTATGGCTACTGAAACAAAGATCCAGTTAATTCCTTTACTTATTCCTTTTCCGGTTATTGCGAAGTAAGAAAAGCCAGGGGTTAATGCAGTATAGTAGTAATATTCATTATCCTCTGAATCTAGGGTAGTTTTTAGATTTTTCCATCTAGATGAGTATCTTTGTAAAATGATTCCGTTTGGATCAGATGAGCTTTCGTTAATCCAATTTTTTGAGACTTTAAAGCTGATGTTTGCTTGATCTATTGAGGTGTCTGTAAGATTTTCTAGGTTGATTTCAAAGTATTTGAAAATTATTCCTTTTGGTTTTGGGGTTGATTCTGGAAGGGTTTCTATTTGTTGTACATCAACTTTGATATTGGTTAGGTTTTCATTTACTGAGATAAATAATGAAGTTAGTGTGTCTTTTATTTGGATATTGATCGGATTGCCTGGAGATGCTTCTGAGATTGTTGTTGAATCATCTTCTTGTATTGTGGTTTCTGGTGCATAGGAGATAGTTTCTGCTACTTCTGTTGTTGTCGTTGGTGTTGATGAACTGGTTGTTCCTGCGCCTCTACTGCTACTAGCTCCTGCTGGGGAACTTGATGAAGTGCATGCACCACAGTCTGTTTCACAAGAAGAACAGGATTCTGTTCCACTACATGTGCCGTCACCACAACAACCTGTAACTGAAAAACTTGTGCTATTTGTAACTCCGTTGTTTGAGGTGTCGTTTGTGAATATTTTGAAAGTATTTGTTCCACAAGTAGATACGGTGAATGAATATGTGAAATTGTAATAGGTATTATTGGATAAGGAATAGTTTGTTCCGCCGTAACTTAATTTTGCTGAGGAAATTCCTCTTGAATCGACGATAAACATTGTTACGATCTGGCTTGTGTTAGCGGTTACTGAGGAGCTATATCTTAAGTTGACAATTCTTGGGCCGGTGATTGTGTCTTGGACTGTAAAAGAATTTGTTGAGGCATTTACATTCCCTGCATAATCTGCAGTATAAGTTGAAAAACTGTTTGTTCCATTCTGATAAGTTGTGAATATCTTTGAGAATGTTGTTGAAGTGTTTTCTAAAGAATAATTTACACCATCATAAGAAAAGTTTACGGATCTTAAGTAAGTATCATTAGCAACTACTGAAAATGTGATATTATCTCCTAATTCTGTTGTAGTATGTGTTTCAGATAAGAAGTAAGGTTTTGTGAGATCAATATTTATTGTATTTAATGAAGAATTGCTTATTAGTAAATGGGAATCATTACAAATTATGTTCCAGTTATGTGTGCCTTCTGTATAATTAACTTTGAATTCACCAACAGTTCCATTTGAAATGTTTTTTGTTTGGTTTAGTATTGAATCCGAAAATAAAGTACAATTGAATGTTGAATCAATATCGTCGGTAGCTGTGAAATTAATTATTAATGAATTATTGTTTGTGAGGGTATTACTTGTTGGGGCAGATAAAGTGATAATTGGTGCTCCAGTATAAATAGTTAAATTGAACCAATTACTTGTGTTTGTGTTTCCATGTGTATCATTGACTAAAATTTTCCATTGAAATGTTCCCGCTGTAAATGTGTTATTTGCTAATGTATAATTATACTGGCCATCAACGACGTTTGTTATTGTATAGTTAGTTAATGTTCCTGTGTGATTTGATTCGAGGATTATTGAATTTAAGTTAACATCAGAAGCATTTGCTAAGAAAGTAATATTATTGTATACATAGATTAAATTTGAAGTTGTATTTACATAATCTAATTGGGGGAAAAGATTGTCGATTGCAGTTAGTGATTTGAATGCATCAATTCTAATAAAATTTCTTCCTGAACCAGCTGTGTCGTCGATTGTAGTTCCGTTTGTTGCTAATGTATCATTGATTTCTTGGGATGTTAATGGGCGACCTTCAACTTCTTTTTTATATTGTTGTAGTAATGCAATAACTCCTGCAACATGGGGTGCTGACATTGAAGTTCCAGAATTTGATACTGTGCCTCCTGAAAGTGCTGCTGAAATTATTGAACTTCCTGGTGCAAATATATCTGTGAGAGAATTTCGATTTGAAAAGGAAGAAATTGCATCAGTTTTTGTGGTTGATGAGATTGAAATTGCTTTTGCGATACATGCAGGAGCAGTCATGTAAGTTGTTGAACCGCTGTTCCCTGTTGAGATTGTTACTGAAATGTTAGAGTTCCATGCTGTTTCGATTTCTGAAGATAATGCTGGATATGTGGAGTCACATTCTTCTTGGTAAATACCTCCTCCGATACTAATAGTGATTACTGAAATATTGTATATTGTTGCATTGTCAACGCACCAATTAACAGCTGAAAGTATATCTGCAAATGCTACAGTCCCTGCTGAATTTGAGACTTTAACTGCAATAATATTTGCTTCTGGTGCAACTCCTAAAATTGTTGTACCATTACCTGCTGCAATTCCAGCAACATGTGTTCCATGGCCGTGATCGTCAGTAGCAGTATTACTTTCAAATGTTAAATCTGGACAACACCCCCCTCCACTTAGTCCTGTATTTGAAACATTACAAAAACATTTTTGTTCAATTACTCTACCATTAAAATCTGGGTATGTTGCGTTGATTCCTGAATCTATAATACAAATTGTTTGTGTTAGCCCAGTTAAATTTAGGGTTGAATATTGTTTTATATGGACTGTTGATGCATTGATTAAAGGTACAGAATCTGTTAATAATAGTTGAAAAATTTCATCTTTACCAATGGATTTAACATTTGGGTCTTCTAGAAGTTCTTGCAAATCTTCTTTGTTAATTGTTGCTTTGTAAACATTTTCTATTAATGGTTCTAAGTCAACATCTGCAGATTGTATTCTCTCTTTATATGATAAATCTTCTAAAGGCTGTTCTAATTCTATGATTACTTTTACTTCTGAATTTTCAATATTTTCTAGTACTTCTAATGAAACTTCTGTATCTTCTGAAAAAATAATTGGAATGCTGATTAGAATTAATACTAATAATATTATTACACCCCTATACCTCATAGATTCTATTTATAGAATTTAGTTATATAATGTTTTTGGTTTTGTAGATTAATATAAGAAAGTTTATATTTGGGTTTTGTTCTTTTCTTTTGATGAATATTACTGTTGAATTGACTGAAAATAAGAATTATAAAGAATTAGCTAGGATTTATGTTCAAGAATTTTCAAAGAAGCCTTTTAATGAGAAATGGACTGAACAAAAAGCTTTAAAAAAAATTGAAATTTGTTCTAAATATTGTGATAT
>JAGVZZ010000036.1 GCA_018302205.1 Candidatus Woesearchaeota archaeon | reverse complement strand
AGCAGTGCTATACCAGGCTAAGCCACGGGCTCGTATCATCAAATGGTTTTATCGATTATTTATAAATCTTTTTGTAGAATTTAAAAAAATGGCGCCCCAACCAGGACTCGAACCTGGAACCGCATGATTAACAGTCATGTGCTCCACCATTAAGCTATTGGGGCATATTCTTGAAAAGTTTCCATTTCTTTAAATATATTTCTATAAATAAATTTACTCCTTTTTTAGTTGAATTTTTGTTCATCATAACCTTTTTAAACAAGATATAAACTTTTTATTGATAATATGGGAAAGAACATTCAAAAAAGATCAAAGTTTGGTGAGCAATTTACATTTCGTGGTCCAGATAGAAATGGAGATGCTACAGATATTTTTTCAAATGATAGTTCTTCTTTGATTTCAAATTTAGCTGGATCAAATGATGATGATCCAATTCCTATGGATGAAACTCCTGGTCTAGAACAGGAAGGTGAGTTTAATGTTAGTGTTCAAGAAGGTTCAGTTATAGAAACTCCTTTTATTGATATTTATGCTCCAGATATTCTTCCTGCTCCTGTAGTTCCTTCTGGTCCTGTAGTTATTCCAAGAAGATCTCTAATGCCAGCTTTAGGATTAGTAGCTGCTTCAACTTTATTATGTGCAGGTTATTTAATTTTTCCTTTTGATAATTCTACTTCTGTTACAACTACTCCTGTAACAACTTATACTATTTCTCATGATACTCCAGAAATATTATTACCACCAACAAAAGAAGTTGGTATTTTTGAATATACTGGGGGAGAACTATTAATCCATACTCAACCAGAATTTGGAATCAGTTCATACGCAGCAACAATCTCTGGAACAGATATTACTGAATTATTATCTATGACTCCAGAGGACCAATTATCCTTAGTTAGTAGATTTGATAGTGATTTGAGAACCTATACTAAATCTTCTTTAACTCCAGTATTGGATTTTACAATTGCAATCATTGGTGATAATTCTGTTGTTGAAAGACCGGACACTACATATGTTGGTTTAAGAAATCCTAAAAGAAATGTTATTCACTCTGGAACTACATTGACAGTCCCCGTAGCATTCTCACCTGAATCTGCTGATCTCGAAGATATCGTTGATAGCCAAGGTAGTGTAGAACTTCCAGGTTTAGGAAAAGTAATCCAAGAATATTTCGAATTTAATCAGATTCAAAGAGACATTCCTTCTGTTAGAGATGACGCATTTATGAATGATGTTGCAAGGAATATTGGATTACAATACAATTCTAGTAAAGTTGAGGGTACTCAGAACATGTTTGATTTATCTTTATACTCCAAAGAAGATAGGATTGACTTGGCTTCAAGATTATATAGAGAAGCTAGTGATAGAAAAAGTAAAAGTTATATGACTACCGAAGAGATTTTAGAATTAGTTAACTTTGGTGCAGATGATCGAATCCAATATAATCAAATGCAACAAGATTTTTCCAGGAATGATTTAAATCAAAGAAGAATCCAAGAGAGAAGACAAAATCTTTTACAGGATACTTTAGAACTCGGCTATGCAAATCTTGGTCGTAAAGAAATATTGAATCTTGCTAAAAAGTATGGTGTTTCAGAAACAACAATTAGACGGGATTTGAAACAATCTCCTCTAGAAGTTCCAGAACCATATCATCTTCAAAATGCACAAATATCTGCTTGATGCTACCGCTGCAATTGCAGGTTCGGCTTCAGCTTTAGCTTGTATCTATTTTTTATTTCGACCAATAACATTTGAACCAACGCATACAGAATGTTCTGAATTAGAATTAATTGTTAGAGAAAATTTTACTCGTTCTTCTCGGCCCAGCATTAATATTTTATTAGAACAATATTTCTGGTTTTTTCACGATCCTGAGCTAGTCCAACATAATGATCCATTTTATACTCATGAACTCTTAAGGAACATCGCTCGCCAGTATAATACTCAAGAAGATTCTAGTGAGATTGATACTTCTTATTTTACTGATATTGAGAAACAAGAATTAGCAAGAGAATTATATTCAGTTACTAGCGATAGAAGTGATATTGATACTTTCTTAATTTGGGAAGATATCACTGATTTATTACAATTAAATGTTATTCCAGAACCTCAACCAAAACAAAAAATTGATTTTAAGCGTAGAATGAATCAACCAAATCCTTTTGCAATTCAAGTTGCTAAAGGTTAATCTAAAAATTCTTTCTTCCTAATCTTCTCAGGCAAATATGTTTCGGATATAAAACTAATCCCACGTGCACTCAAAGCCTGGATTTCTACTTTCCCACCAAAATTTTTCATTAACTTAAATTGTCTTTGCCATTCTTTATTATCTTTAAACCAATCATAAGCAGCAACTTGTTTCATTCTCGCATGGTCTTTATCAGTTAATTTAATCAAATGCTTTTTCAAATCATACTTCTCAACATCATCTCCAGTAATTCCAATATATTTTACATTTGGAATTGTTAATCTCTCAGATGCATGCGCTAATGCGATTGATCCATATTTAATTACAGAATAGATATATGCTCCATAAACATCATAATCACATAAAACATAAATTGGCAAATTCTTTTCTTCAGATATTCTTTGTAACAATCTTCTAATCCCTCTTGTAGTCTGCCCTTGTGATGTTACTAAAATACAATTATTCTTTTGCCAGAATTTATCCTCATTCAGTCTCTCGAAGATAGACGCTTTTTCCATGTATAATACATATTCCGCTTCAACTTTCTTAAAATTTAATTCATCGGTGATAGACGGAATAGAATATCCCCCACGACCTAATCTTGCGCAATCAATGATATCACCATTATCTTCTAATATTAATTTACCAACCATACTTCCCATTTTGTTTGCAGAAACATGCAGTTGTTCTCTAGATAGCCCTGTAATTACTTCTAAATCTTCAATAGCTTTATCAGATTCAGTCTGATCATCAACAAGGTTAACTTTTGTTCCAGGGATAGTCCTCTTAGTCATATAGAAAACCCCTCTTAGGTGCTCGTGCTTTCCGCTTTCAAGTAATTCCCGTTTGATTATTGATGCAACTTCAATCGTCTGTAAGAACTTTTTGGAATGTGCGACATTAAAGAAATTTCTAGACCCATATTTATCTCCTAATTTCAAGGTTTTGGTTTTTTTATCAAAGACAATATTACTCAAATTTCTCAGAGGAAAATTAATCTCTGGGCCTTTGCCTTTCTTAATTTGCTCAACTATTTTTTCTCCCCAAGCTTTCAAAATTCTTTTAGGGTCATTTCTACTCATCGTTCAACTCCTCTTGTTTTTCTCCGAACGCAACATTTTCTCCAGTGATTTCAATATCCTCTGATTGTTTAACTTCAGCCAGCATATCTTTCATCCCCTTCTTCAAAGATTTTTCTAATTCTTCTTGAATCTTTTCAACTTTTTCTTCAGACAATTCTGCTAATGCTTTAGCTAATTCGGGGATATATTTTTCAAATAAATTTACTCTTTCTTGTTGTTCCCTTGCCTTGATTGTTTTTCGAATATACAATCCTAATTTTCTTCCTGCATCTTGAACAGCAAGTTTCACTTCTTTCATAATTTCGGGATATGATGCAACTGCTTCTTTACTCTCTGAAGTAAATGGTACCCATACTGATGCAATATGTACAACGATAATTAATGGCCCTGAAGGTAAAGTCCCTTTTGATTGTGATAATCCATAATTCTTCCATGATGTTTGAACTATTGATTTTGTTAAAACACAGGCTCCTGCTTGGTGCTGCAATGGAACTTTATTTGCATATCTAATCACTTTTACAAAATCATCCTTCGGCAAATCTCCTCCAAATGCTAATCCTACCTCTATTGAGAACGGATTCCCTCTATAAACAAATGGTGGCCTGGTAATAGCAGTATAAAATTCCGCACTTATTTCTTTCTTCAACCCCTTCAATAATCTCTCTTCTCCAATTGGTGATAGACAATCTGTTGGCGGAGCCATTATTTTTACGGTCTTTATTGCCTGAAAGACCTTATCTGCTTCTTCTCGAGTAACATTTTTTGGTTTTTCATTAGTTTGTAATCCTGCTTTTTCACAAATATCTTTTGCAACTCCTAAGCTAACCCTACTAAAATCATCCTGTAAGAATGCACTTAGAGTATGACTCTTTGTATCATTAAGCATTTTAATCAAAATCCCTAATTCGATCCCGTATGGGTGCGGTTTAATTTCCTTAGGCTCTTTTGGTAAATCTTCGCTTGCTCGAGGATATTCAGTTACTTTCCCTGCTGGGCTCTTGAAAATTATTTGTGTATGCGGGTTTGAAATAGCAGTTAATTGCAGAAATTCTTCAATGCTTGATTTTCCTTCAAAATATTTTCCTTCAAGTTCAATTTGAACTTTGGTACCATGTTCTTTTCCATCCCATTCTCTTTCTTCATACTTAGTAATCTCTGGTTCGTTGGTTTTTGTATTCAAATGTAACTCATAATAATGTGCTTTTGCGTCCTTCCCAATCCTAGAAATAATCCTAATTGGTTTTCCTGTTGTTAATTGCCCATAAAGTGCAGCTGCTGAAATCCCAATCCCTTGCTGTCCACGACTGTTATGGCATGTAATTCCACCAATACCCCCTACAAAATTTTCACATTCAGGAACAGAAATATCATAAACATATTCATAACCTTCATTAATAATTTCAATGGATTTAATTTTAACAAAAGATAAATCTCCTATACCATAACTTTCTTCTAAAACACCCAGAACTTTTCCATTATTCAGTTCAATATTTCTTCTTTTTGCTCTTACATTATATCTGCTATAAATATGTGATTCATTAACTCCAGTTCCATAAACTACAACTTTGTGAGTCCAGGTATTTTCCTTTCCTAATCCTTTTTCAAGAGCCTTTCCATAACTGCTAGTAACTCCATTCATCAATAATAAATATTGCATTTGCAAAGCTAAAGTTTTACTTTTTGTTGCAAACATCAATGCATTACCTCTTTTTAATCTATGTCCATTACCTTGACAATAAGCATCAATAAAATGCATCCTAAGATCTTTATTTGTTCTAAATATAAACTCCGGAATTTTTTTACCCTTAGCTAATTTCCCACAAACATTTCTCATAAATTTAACAAACAAATTACCAAAGAGTTTTACTCTAATTGAACCATTATTCCTATTTTCAATAGTACAATTTAATCCAAATATTCTTCCAAAGTTCACAACTTCATTAATCAATTTATCTTCATGCTTTCCGAATGTAAAACCTAATTGCCTAACATCCGAATGTCCTTCAGCAACAAACAATCCTATTAATCTAAATAAATTTTTATCTAACTGTAATGTAACCGGAATATTTGTTTCTTTTCCATGATAATAGGTTCTAATTATACATTCTTTAATTTTATCTTTTAATCCAAATTTCAAAACTAAATGTAATGGTAAAAATTTCTTATTCTCATATTGCTTAAATGAATCCTCTAATATATCCACCCCATGATATTGATAATATTTCCTAGATTTATCTGTCTTTTTAGGAATAATTTTAGAATTCTTCTTTATTGTTTCAAATATTTCCTCATTAATCCCATAAACATACATCCAATTTTCTTGAATATCTTTTAATCCAATATAATCTAAAATATTAATCTCTTTTAAATCTCCAATCTCTGGTAATTTATTTGGAGCAATAATAAAACTTCCCTCTTTTAAGTCTCTTGCTTCAATGCTCTCAACTTTTCCATTATTGAATGCAAATAAACTATGGCATCCAGTAACCTTTATTTCTTTGTTATATTCAGTTTTAATTTTTAAAATTTCATTTGCCCTTTTATGTTTGATAACATGACTAACTTTTTTTAAGTAATATTTATTGTCTTTAGAATCAAAAGCTGGTACAAATATATTTGAGCTAATAACTTCTTTTATTTCTTCATTTTTATTCAAATATGAATCCACAAATTCTCCTATAGGTATTAATTCAACTTTTCCATCTCTTTTAATTAATATAGGCTCATCTTCAGTTAATGATTGCTTTAGATGATGGAACTTACTACCATACAATAATTTTGCAAAAATATTAGGAATCTGTGCTTTAACAATCCCTGGGCCATTATCTTCAATAGTAGCTTTATATCTTTCTTGGGATGTTTCTTCAATAAAAACTTTAATCTCAGGAAGAACTTTCATTTCTTCACATGCATCAATTGAATTATCAACAGCTTCTTTAACAGTAGTTAACAAAGCTTTTCTAGGATTATCAAATCCCAATAAATGCCTATTTTTAGTAAAGAATTCTGAAATAGAAATGGCTTGTTGCTTTTCAGCCAAGAAATCTGCAGTTGTCTTAATTTTTTTTCCTCCGTCAGATAATTTAGTTTGCCCCACTTTTTTATTGTCCAATTTAACCATTAATAAATCTTTTGGTGATAAAAATTACAATTCTTTTTGAAAAAATTAAAAGTTATTTATTCAATTTCTTAACAAAAAATACTTCTCTGCCTTCTGGTTGAATTCCATCAATATACCCTTTTTTTTCAAATCCTAATTTCTTATGCCACGCTTGTGGTTCCTTTTCATTCCAAACACATGAACTAATAATCACTTTAGCTTTTGTATTCTTTTCAAGCATTTCTAACATTTTTCTAGCAATTCCTTTTTTTCTAAATCTTTTTTCAACATATATCATTTCAATATATGGAATAATTTCCCAAATATTTTGAAACATTAAAAATCCAATTAAATCTTTATCTTCTGCAACAATAAATTCTTTGTTCTTAATTTTATTCATGATAATCTTTCTATCCTTGACATGCCCACATTTAATTATATAATCTAAATCCTTTTCTTTAGCATATCTTATATTCATAATATTTTATTTATCGATTAACTAATAAACTTTTTGAAAAATAAAAAAAATTAAATTAAAAAAATTCTATCTCCCTTTCTTACTGGCTCTTCAATTTTCAATCCAATATCATTCCCAGCATTTGCTTCATCAACTTCTTGTTTACCAACTTGCATGGATGTAATCACTTGCTCAAAATCCGTCCCAGTACCTTTAATCACTCACCACAGCCACTCCGATTTTCGGAAACATATGTATAATTTCACCGACCTCATTCATGGACATCACCCATATTCTATACGCATTTAAAATACTTAAAATTAACCTTTTATTGTCGCTTCGCTCCAAACACCTCAATTGCCTGTGTGGCTAATTATTTTTAACGACTTTATTTATATTTGCTACGAAAAACTTTGCATTTTGTAAAGATTCATTTGCGGGTTCTTTATTCGCCTGTGCAATGGTTTGATAAGTGAAGTTTCCTCTTTTTCCTTTTTCAATTTTATATATTTCCAGCAAATCATCTGCCCTAACAATTAATTTTTTATAAATTTCTAAAAGTTTTACATCTAATATCCCGTTATCCACGAATTTTTCTTTGAATTTGTCCAAAGTTGCTTTATGAACATTTGGTGCTTCTGTTTTTATTCCTGTTGTTAGTAGAATGGCTTTTGCTGAATAAAATATGCTATAATATGAATGCGAAATTACAGAACTATAAAATGTAATGTTTGAAGCTAATTCGAAATTCTTTTTATCTTTTTGATTTTCACTTAATCTATTTAAAGACTCAGCAGCTAGAATTTCATTGCTTGCTCTGTTCAAATAAATCTCAACCATCGAATCCATTTTTCATTGCCTCCTGAACAATTCTAAAATATCCTTCTGCCCCTGTGAAAATTAAATTATTTCTCACAATCTCTTTTCCATAATTTGCTTGTTTTTCCAGTAGCATATTATAAAATTCTTTTGCTGTAAATGCATAGAGATGAATTTTTGGTATGCTCATTTCACAATAATGTCTTAATTCGGAATAAAGATTTTTAGTATTATTCTCACAAATAATTACTACATCTAAATCTGATTTTAGGGTTTGTTTATTATTTGCATAGCTTCCAGTTATAATCAAAGTATAGTATTTCAAAGGAATAATATTTTGCATTTCGTTTAATTCTTTAAAGGGTAAATGCTTTTCTTTCAAAGTGCTTTGTTCAGCGGCTATTGATATATATGATATTGCCATCTGACTCTCAGCAAACGAATACTGAATTATATTCCCAACATTATTTTGTTTTAAAACGTTCAGCTTTACAAAATCTTTAACAACATTGTAAACATAGCTTTCTGATTTGTTTTTTGATTGTGTCTTAATTTCTTTGAAAGTAAACTTTTTCCAAGGTTTCTTTGCAAATATTTGTAATATCTTTGAACTTTTGTTTATCATTTTAAATCCTACTTTTAGGTGTATTTAATCCTAATTTAAGGATTTATATAACTTTCTTTTGTATTTTCTAACTTAGAAAAATAGCCTTTAAAAAACTTCACTAGAAATTTCCGAAAATCTTTCAATTGCTTCGCTCCAAGCACCTCAGTCACAAGTGATGCTATTTTATAGATCGCTCTAATTCCATTAAAAATTTCCTTAACTGTCTAATAAAATTTTGTTCTTCATTTTTCCCCCTAATTTGTCCAATTCTAAATTGATAAGCATAATTAATAATATGCTTTTCATCTTTAACAACTTCTGCTATTCCTTTAAATGAATGCTCAACATTATTTCCTTTATAATTTTGCTCCATTTCAACTAGCCAAAATACTTCTTTAAGTAGAGCCTTAAAATCAATTAGTCCTGATTCATAATTTAGGATATATCCATTTTTTATTATTTCAATTTCTTCTATTAATGCTTCTTTATCATTCCTTATTAAAAATTTACTTGGATCCAAAGCTTGACCATAAATTAATTTAAATTCATTGATTTTCTTAAGGAATCTATCTGGTTTTGCTCTTAAATCTGGAATATGATCACTGTTTGTAAATAATTGATTATTTCTTAATTCCCACAATGATAATGGCACAACACATACAGGTTCGATAGACGGATTATTCACTTCAAACACTGGTCCTTCATATTTGTTCTCAGTAACAATAGGGACCATATCAACATCACTGCCAGATTTCATTTCTCTTCTTGCAAAACTTCCTTTAATATAAATAGAAACTAATTCCCTTTTGGGTATAGATTTAATAATTAATTCTCTTGCTTTTTCTACTTTTATAATAGCACTTTTTTCTATTTCAGCTTTCTTTAATATTTGTAACTCTTTCATTAATAATTTTATTTACTTTAACTGAACCAAAATATCATAAACCCCTTGAGCACATAAATGTTTTTTCACATTTCAAGCAATCTTATAATTATATTCTTAAAAGTCCTATCCTAAAATTTATGTTAATTTTTACAATTATATTTTGTATAGGTTCCGATTTTACTTATGGCTATGGCCAGGTTTATTTAAATTATTTGGCTTTACCAGTGGTTTTATTTGGGATAGTTTATACTATAAAATCCTTATTTGTAACAGCCTTTGCTAATTTTGCTCCTTCTCTAAGAAGAAAATTTTCTTATACAAAATTATTAGGCTTTGAAATATTTGCTTTAGCCATATTAATATTTATTATGACTTTTACTCAAAATTATTTTGTAGGAGCATTATGTTTTGTTTTAATCGCAATTCCACATGGTCTTTATTCTATTACTTCAAGCAGTTTGATTCATAAAAATCTAGAAAGTCATCATCGTGCCACTATTGATTCTATGTTTTCATTTTTCATAGCTGCAACTTTTTTGATTATAGAACCCATTATAGGATACACTGCAGATATTTATTCAATTAAATTACCTTTATTGGTTCTCGGGATAATAATTTCAATTTACGGATTATATTATTTATTTATCGGGCATAAAAACCTTACTAGCCTCACCGGAGATTGAGGTGTTTGGAGCCGAAGGCGACTCTGTTTTGGTGCAGCTTTACTAAAAAGTGCGTTTATTTATAACGCCCTCGTTTTTCAACCTTTTCCAAGCGCCGCATAATAGATTCAAATTCCTTGACTTCAGCTTTGTACCCTTCAAGAACATACTTAAT
>JAGVZZ010000035.1 GCA_018302205.1 Candidatus Woesearchaeota archaeon | reverse complement strand
GTTTTTTTTGAAGGTTTATTCAGAATTATATTTTTTAAGGAAGATTGGTAGTAAATTAGGCAAACCTTTAGAAGTAAAAAAGGTTTTGTGGAAGGATGTTTTTTGGAGTTTTTTTGGGTATATATATTTAATTTTCACGTCGAAAAAAGTTGTAGCATTATTTGCACCTTATAGCTGGATTGCAGTATATTTATTTTTTATTAGAACTTTGGGAACTAAGGTTGTTTATATGACCTCCTGGCCACATTGGAATGAAAAAGATTATGTGTTTAAACCTAATAAAATTAAGGTGTTTTTTTGGAAGAAATTTCTGAAGAATATAAAATGTGTTACTATTTCTAAATCTGCTGAGAACTCCTTGAAAAAGTTTACATCAAATATAGTACAAATACCACATGCTGTTGATTTGGGTTTGTTTAAAGTTGGTAAGAAAGATAAAAAGTTTAAAGTTTTATTCGTAGGGAGAATTATCGAAGAGAAAGGGATTCAAGGGATATTGAATGTTGCTGCACAATTAAAGGATATTGAGTTTGTTTTTGCGGGTTCTGGGAGTTATATTGAAAAAGTAAGAACTTGTGCGTTGAAGAATGTGGTTTATTTAGGTGAAGTGCGTGATCGTGAAAAACTAGCGGCGATATTTTCTTCTGCGGCTGTGTTTGTGTTGAATTCTTATAAAGTCCCTGGTTGGGAAGAGTTATACGGGATTGTTTTGTTGGAAGCTTTAGCCTCTGGGACGTGTGTCATTAGTACGGATTGTGTCGGGCCTAAAGAAATTGTTAGAAAGGAGTTTGGGTTTTTAATTTCACAAAAGAATGAGAAAGAGTTGAAAGAAAAAATTGAGTATTTGTTTAAGAATAAAAAATTAGTTGTGAAAATGGGTTTAGAAGGGCGTAAATTTATTGAAGATAATTATGATATTAATGTTTTGGTTGGAAAATGGGTTGATGTCTTGAGATGAATAATCTTTTTAAAGATAGACTTTAAGGGGGTATGAATGTCTTTTACAAAGAAGTTTAGGATCTATGCAAAAAATATTACTCTGAGGAGAATTTCTAATTATTTGAAAGTGAAATCTGCTTTAAAGAATAAATTGGAGCAAGTTCCTGGACGGCCATTATCATTATTTATTGAGCCTACAAATATCTGTAATCTAAAATGTCCTTTGTGCCCGACTGGGAATGGTTTATTGACGAAAAAGAAAGGATATATGAGTTTAGAAAATTATAAAAAAGTTATTGATAAATTAGGGCCTACTGCTTTTTCGGTTACACTTTGGAATTATGGTGAGCCTTCTTTGAATAAAGAATTTTTTGAAATGATTAAGTATGCAAAATTGAAAGGGTTGAAGGTTATTACAAGTACTAATGGGATTTTGTTTAAGAATAAAGATAATATTCAAAAATTAATTGATTCTGGGTTGGATGAGTTAGTTTTGGCTGTTGATGGAGCAACTGATGAGACTTATAGTAAGTATAGAAAGAATGGGAATTTTCAAGTTTTAGTTGAGGGAATTAAAGAGTTGAGTAAATTGAAAAAAGAAAAAAAGTCATATTTTCCATTTTTGAGTATGCAGTTTATTATTATGAAAGAAAATGAGCATGAAGTTGAAGAGATTCAAAAGCTTGCAAAGGAATTAGGTGTTAATGAATTAATTTTAAAGACTGTGTTTTTGTTTAATGATCCTTCTAAGGCTGAAAAATTCTTGCCACTGAATAAAGAGTATTCTAGGTATGTTGATAATGAAAAATGTAAAGATTCATTTATTCCTGGATGTGATGGGCTATGGACAGGTGTGAATATTAATTATGATGGATCTGTTGTAGTTTGTTGTTTTGATTATTCTGAGTCTTTTAAATTGGGGAATATTTTTGAGGATGATTTTGAGAATGATATTTGGAACTCTGAGCAAATGCAAAAATTTAGAATGGTTGTTTGGAAGGATAAGAATTCAATAGAGATGTGTAAGAATTGTCCTACAAATTCAAAAAGTCAGGATTACAAAAGGATTATTTTTAAAAATTAATTTTTGTGGTTAGGTTTTTCCCTGTTTTCTTTATTTGTATCGCTTTTGAGGGTGTGATTTTACCATAATTCTCTGAGTAGAATGTATCTAAAATTATTGGTTTCTCTTCTGTTTCTATGATTAATGAATCATTTAATTTTAATTTATTTTTTATTTTTTCGATTTTTGTGTCTTGGTTTAGATGTAGGTTTAAGGTGAGGGTATCTTCTTTTTCTATTGAATCTGTGATTATAATCTTCTTTTCTTTTTTGTCTAGTATTATTTGCCTTCTTACCTTTTGATTGAATCCTTGATGTTCGCCTATGAATATATCCCTTTCTGAATTGCTTTCGAATTTGATTAATTTTGCATGAGATTTATGTCCCATATTAAATGGTGATTCAATAATATTTTGTTCTTGTTTTTCTAATAATATTGTATTGTGGTAACTTGTTGATCTGAATATATTCCTTAGTTTTAAATCGCTTGTATAGGTGTATGTTCCGGGGTCGATAATAAAGTCTGTTTTTGTGCTTAAAACGAAACTTAGTTGATCATTATGGCCGTGGCCACCAAAGTTGTTTCTACCGATGCTACCACAATGAATTAATAAGAAGATTTCTTTGGTTCTTAAAATATAATAATCTGTGAATGCTTTTGAGATTAATTCTGGTTTATTTGGTTTGATTGATTCGTATTGGTTTTTGTTTAGGATTAGGAATAGCTTTGGGTTTGTAGTTGCGTAAGCTTTGAAATCTTCTCGTTTAAATAATACTGAGCCTATTGCTAGAAGTTCTCGATGGTTGTTGATATTTTTATCCCAGATGTCTAATATTCTGGAGTTATCCGTATCACCAATTGATGGTGCGTTTCCGGATTCGGGGGTATAATACATAATGAATTCGCACATATTTTCGATTCTACTTTTGAAGGTGTTTGTTAATTCAATATTATTTTTGGTTGCAAGGATTAATGTAATTATGAATATTTCTGTAACTAATCTATGATAGTTTAATGAGGATTCATAATCAACACCATTTTCTGAGACCTGATTTCTAATTTCTTTTTCGAGTTCTTTTTTTGAGAATTTAATCCATTCTTCCTCGTTGAATAATATTCCTATCCATAAAAGACCTAATAAGTCTGTTAGATAATGGTTCTCTTTTGCTGGGGTCCATTCTAAATTCTCTTTAATGTATCTTCCATGATTGTAGATTAATGTTAAGATTTCTTTGGATTCTAGTTTATCCACGAGAAAATATATTTGGATTAAGTTAATTGCTCTGACTGCGCATTCCATTGGGGTGCACCAGTTTATTCCTTTACCGAAGGGGTTGTTATGTATCCAGTCTTTAATCTGGTTGTTTATTTCATTAGAGTATTTTTCTTCTTTAGTTTGGTTATATGCTAAAGCTAAGGTGGTTAAGTGTTGGAATCTACTTAGTTCCCAAGGAATTTTCTTGTCTGTACCCTCTTTGTCTAAATTATAATCTTCTAATGGCCAAATATATTCGGAATTGTAATCCTTGTGCCAATCAATCTTTTCTATATTGTAGGTTTTATTGAAAATTTCGTATTCTTTGTTGAGAACTTTATTGGCTTCTTTGAGGATTTCAGTATTTTCTATTTTATTAAATATGAATGTATTTTTGTTGATGTTTTCTGGGTGGTTGTTTTCGTATTCTAGTGTTTTTAATCTTTTAATTGCGCGTATTAATTTAATTGGAATAGTTTCTGGATTTTTTAGGATTCTTTTTAATACAGACATATTGTTTCTTTTTTATATAGGATTTATAATGTTTCTGTATCACAAGGTTTAAAAAGCTAATTTAGGTTTTTATCAGGAATGGATTCAAGGGATGATTCTTTAAAGAAATTAGGTAAGGGTGCTGTATATGTATTTTTGGGAGTTATGTTCTCGAAGTTTATTGGATATTTATTCAAGTTTGTTACTGCACGTTTGGGTTCTGATCAATATGGGATCTTGTCTTTAGGGATTATGGTTTATGCTGTTTTTAGTATTACACTTTTGTTTGGATTTGATTATGGGATTACTAGGTTTACTGCGTTGTTTTTAGGTGAGAATTCGAAGTCGAAAGTTAAAGGATTGATTAAGTTTGCTTTTCCTTTGGTGTTAATTTCTAGTTTGATTGGTTCTTTGATTATGTTTTTGTCTTCTGAATTTATTGCTATTAATCTATTTCGTACTGAGCAGTTAATTTTAGTTTTGAAGATATTTGCGTTTGCAGTGCCTTTTGATTGTTTAAGAGGAATATTCCTCGGGGTTATTAGAGGGTTTAAGAATTTGAAATATGAGTTCTATGCGCGTTATTTGATCGAGGGGAGTTCTAGAATTTTGTTGATGTTTATTTTAGTCTATATGGGGTTTGGTATTGTAGGTGCGTCAATTGCATATGTGGCTTCTGTAATCTTGAGTTTATTATTCTCTATGATATTTTTTACGAAAACCTTTTCATTTTTTAAGGTTAAAGCTGAAGAGGTTTCAAAATTTGAGGTCTTTGATTATTCTTGGCCATTAATGTTTAATGCATTATTAGGATTAGCGACTGTTTCAATTGATTCGTTTATGATTGGATATTTTATGAATGTTTCATCTGTTGGGATCTATAATGCTATTGCGCCAATTGCTAGGTTAACGTATATTATCCCATTCTCTTTGAGTGCGTTGTTAGTGCCTGTGTTAGTTGGATTGTATGTACAGAAAGATGAGAATGCTTTTGCTTCTGTCTATAAAATTTTGAATAGGTGGGTATTTATGTTTAATTTGCCGTTGTTAATATTTATTGTTTTCTTCCCTAAAGAAGTTTTATCAGTTTTGTTTGGTGCTGAGTATACTGTTGGAAGTTTAGGGTTGATTATTCTATCTGTAGGATTTTTTATTATGTATTCGTTTATGGTTTCAAGAGAAGTTTTGCTTGCATTAAAGAAATCTAAAGATGTGTTTGTTTTCTCTCTTGTTGGTGTGATATTAAATGTTTTATTGAATTATTTTTTAGTGCCAATCTATGGGATTATAGGCGCTGCTGTTGCTTCGATTATTAGTCTTGGGGTGATTTCATTATTAATCTTTGGGACAGCTTTTAAGTTTACAAAAAATAAGTTTTTTCAGTGGGATTATTTGAAGATTTTAGGTGCAGGATTTATTTCTATTCTTTTGATGAAGCTATTTGGAACTTATTATAGTCTTTATAGTTTCTGGAGTTTGTTATTCTCTGGGGTTGTATTTTTGATAATTTATTCTGGGTTTTTGTTTGTATTTAGGTCGTTTAAAGCTGAGGATAAAATGATGATAAAAGATGTTTGGGGTTCTGTTAAGCTTAAGCTAGGATTTAAGTGATTTTTGAGATTAATTAAATTTATAAATCGAGTATAATTTAGATTTTTGTGGCAAAAGTTTTATTTATTTATTTTCATAATAAGGATGATTTGCAGCATGTGCCTATCGGGCTTCTGTATATTGCAACCTATTTAGAGAAGAATAATATTCCTGTGAAGATTATTAATTATGTTAAGAATTCTGATGAGGATTTGACACTTGAAGAATATAGAGCTTTAGATCAGGATTTGGATGATGTTGTTTGTGTGGGATTCTCTGTTCTAACAACACAGATTCAGAGGTCTTTGGTACTATCTCAGTATTTGAAGAAGAAAAAATCGGATTTGGCTATTGTTTGGGGTGGAGTGCATCCGACATTATTTCCTGAGGCTGTATGTGCTAATGAAAATGTGGATTTTGTTGTTGTGAATGAGGGAGAAATACCTTTTATTGAGTTGACTAAGATGTTAATTTCTAAAAAGAAGAATTTTTCAAAAATTAAAGGATTAGTATATAAGAAAAATGGTGAAGTGGTTCAAAATCCCCCAGCTGTTTTGCTTGATTTTGTTAATTCACCAATACCTAATTATAATTTAGTTGATGCTTTTATTAGGCAGCATAGTTATTATTATTTTCAGGGTAAAAAGTATAAATTCGTTGAAGTGCATACTGGCAGAGGATGTCCATATCGGTGTACTTTTTGTTTGAATGATATTTTGTTTGGGAAGACTAGGCGTTCTAGGCCTGTTGAGTCAATTATTGAGGAAATTAAATTATTAAGGGAAAGGTACAATGGGACTTTTATCAAACTTAGAGATGAGAATTTCTTTATGGTCAAAAGTTATCTTGAGAATTTTTGTGATACTTTAGAGAAAGAAAATTTGAAGATTAAATGGTGGACTAGTGCACGTGCTAATTTCTTTGATAATGTTACTCCTGAATTAATGGCTAAGTTGAAGAAAAGTGGTTGTTTTCATTTGTTGATTGGTGCTGAGTCTGGTTCGGAAAAAATATTGAAACAAATAAAGAAGGATATAACTCCGAAGCAATTAATTAGGTCTGCGAAGATTTGTGTTAAATATGATATAGTTCCAAATTATTCTTTTATGACTGGCTTCCCTAATGAGGATGTTAATGATATCAAAGCGACTTTGAAGTTGATGAGAAGATTGAAGAGTATATCGCCATTTGTGAATATTACTGGGCCACATTTATTGAGACCATATCCTGGCGGGAAATTATATGATGAATTAAACGTGAATTATAGTGATTTTTTTAAGAACAAAACTTTAGAGCAGTGGGCGACGACTGAGAAATTTTCTCAGATTTATATGAAGCCTTCTGATTTGCCTTGGATTAAGGATCCTAAGTTGATTGAAGTTATAGTCGATTATGCTCCAAGGATGTTTAATTCTTTAGTTCGGGTTCCTTTTTATGTTAAGTTTATGGGTGATTTGAAGTCATATGCGTATTTTGTTGGTGTATATTGGTTTTTGAGTTCTAAGAAGAAGATTGTTAGAAAGAGTGCTTTGATGTATTTGCATTTATTGGATAGAATAAAGAGTAATTTGAAATATTATTTTAAGAGTTATGTTAATTTAGGATGATTCTAATGTTGTAAGTGTTTTTTTAGCAAATAAATAATAATAAATAATTAATATTATTGAAATTATAATATTTAGTATTCCAAATAGAATATACATTGCAATTGATGCCTCATAAGGAATTCCGACTTGGAATAGTAAAATTGTTCCTATACCTTCTCTTAAACCCAATCCATTTGGTGTGATTGGTATTATACTTACTATGAAACTTATTGAACTAATTATAATTGCATCTAATAAGCCTAAATTATATCCTAATGAAATGAGAAGTAGGATAATAAT
>JAGVZZ010000034.1 GCA_018302205.1 Candidatus Woesearchaeota archaeon | reverse complement strand
GCTTGAGTCTAGTTCTATTCTTGTACACAATCTCGAAGACATCATACTTGGTAGCCATAACATTTATATGTTTTATCAGCTTATAAATCTTACTATCTTGTATAGTAAGTTACAGATTATGTAATAAACTATACATAATAAGATTATATGGCTTATATTTTGTATTAAAAGTTACAGATTTTAGTATTAATATTACATTATAAAGTTATTTTTGTTCGAATATTGATTTATTCCTGTATTATCATTTTACTAATCTAGAAATTGTTTAAGTCTTTTTAATCTACAAGGCTCCTTAAGTTTCAATAAAGCTTTATTTTGTATTTGTCTAATTCTTTCACCAGTTAAATCTAAACTAATTCCAATGGTTTTCAAATCTTTTTCTTCTTCTTCTTCATTAAATCCAAATCTTTCTCTAATAATATATTCTTCTCTAGAATTAAGTGTAGCTAAAATTAATCTAATTTCATTTATTCTTTCTGGATCAAAAACAATATCTTCTTGACTCATTCCATCCTCATCTGCAAGACAACTTTCAAGGGTATTACTTATATCCTTTGATCCATTATCACCATCAGTTATTAGAATTCCATTATCTTCAATATCTGCCAAAAGATCTTGATATCCAAATATAACTAAATTTAATAGATTTAATCTCTCAAATCTTTCTCCTTCATTATCCTCCTTATAACTAGCAATTTTATTTTTTTCTCTTAAACTTAGTCTCTTTGGATTTGTATATAATCCTGGTATACGTATTAATCCCCAGTTCACACACCCAAACCTTACCATTGCTTTTGGTGCACACATACTTACCCAAGTGCTAATTGCATATTTTGGTTCATATCTACTCATTCTTTCAAAAATGGTTTGTCTACCAACAGCAACCAAATCTTTTTCATCAACAGGACATCCTTTTAATGATACAACTATATCTTTAATTATTTCGTATCGACCCCTCAAAAGAGATCTTGCGATTAGAAGTAAAAATGGTTCTACACTACTAATAATTGATTCTATATTTCTTTTTTGTTCTGGTGTTCGAAGTTTGACTTCATCAATCCAATTTTGTCCAGCAAATCTTACTTTATAATCCGGAAATTGCCTTTCTAAGTTATTAATATATTCTCTTCCAAGTGTATCTAATGTTGCCCAAGACATAATTTTTTAGAAAAATTCAAATTTATAAACCTTCTGATTAATACACTACCCTAGAGTAATTAAAAATCTATCTCTTTCATAAATCTTTCAACAGTTTTAACTAAATGTTCTGGTTGTGTTTTCAAGTTTTTACAAGATTCTATAATAACATCCCCAGAAAATTTATTCTTAGAAATTAATTTTTTCTCTACATCCTTCTTTTTCTTCACAACATTCTTCCACAATTCAAATAATTCTGCACATCTACCTGGAATTTCTTCTTTGGAACACTTCAAAAGATCCTTTAACTTTTCTACATTTGCACTTTCACCTTTGCTTTCTTCATGTGCAGCTTTTCCAGCAGTAAAAATAATCCTAACAACCCCATCTTGAATTTTTGTAGACTTCAAAATTTTAATCTTTTCAACTTCTTTGGTATTATCTAAATGTGTCCCACCACAAGCTTCAATATCAATCCCCTTTATATCAATAATTCTCAATTGTTTCCCTGGAACTGCCCCACCTTGGTAGATAGTCATCCCAAACTTTTTCTCAGCTTCATTTCTGGAATAAAACTTCTTTTCAATCTTAATCCCTTTCAGAACAATCTCATTCGCAACTTTCTCGATTTTCTTAAGTTCCTCATCACTTATTGCTTCGTAATGTGTTATATCCAATCTAGCTTTATCAATATCCTTAAACGCACCAGCCTGATTAACATGCTCCCCTAAAACTTTCCTTGCAGCTGCATTCACTATGTGTGTTGCAGTATGATGCTGTGTTAACTGTAATCTTCTTTCAAAATTTATTACTCCATTAACAACATCCCCTTTCTTAAACTCCCCATTAACTTTATGCAATATTACATTCCCTTGCTTCCAAACGTGCACCACATCATTCCCATCAAGAGTCCCAATATCATGTATCTGTCCTCCAGAGGTTGGATAGAAAGCAGTTTGATCTAGCACAACAATATCCCCTAAAACTTTCAATACTTTTGCTTTGAATTTAGTTAATTTAAAATCCTCAAAGTACAAAGCTTTTGTTTCTTCAACATTCTTTAAATCATATTCTTCACCTTTTTCAGTCGCAGCAATTTGCTCAACTTTTTCATGCCTCTCAGAAACTTTCGCATAGAAATTTTCAGGTACATCAACTTCCAGCATCTCTGGGCTTACACCCTGTGAATCATAAAGTTCTAATAATTTTTCTTCATTAAGTTTAGTATTTTTCAAAGATCCAATTATTCTAGTCGTCTTTTCTTTAGTAGTAATATATTTTTTCTTCTCAACTTCTAATATCTTTTTAATCTCAACTAATTTCTCACTTAATTCAGGATACATTGGTTTCATTTCTTTTGCATGCATCTCACAAATATCATAAATATCAATATCCCATTTATTCTTATCAATGAACCCTAAACTTCTTCGAATAAGCATCCGTAAATTATAACCACCACCAACATTTGAAGGCAATCCACCATCATTCAAAATTATCAGAACACTTCTCATATGTTCTGCAATAGCATACAAGTTAGAGGTTGGCATCATATAATCTTTCAATTCTTTGACACCCATTTCCATTTTTTTAGCAACAACTTTCCAAGCTTTATTCATATCCTCAGCTTCATCATTATTCAACAAAGACGCATATGGAGTATACTTTCTCAATAATTTTTCATCATACTTCAATCCCGTTTTTTTTCTTAATTGTTCTAGAACTTTTGGGAACACAGCATCATATGACGTCGGCGCTCCTTGTGAGAACCAAGCATTCCTCTCCATTCCCAAACCCATATCTAATACTTTAATCTTCAAATCTTTAATCCCATCGTTTGTTTGTTCATAAAGCATGTAAACCTGATTCCATAACTCACAGCCACGAGAGAACATCTCCATACAACATCCTAAGTTTCCTCCACCAGCCCATGCATCTTCATGGAAAGTCATATCTTCCTTTTTCAAACCTAACCCTTTGATATTCCAATCTAACATATCCCTAAAAACTTTATTTTGATCCCAATCTTTTGGCGCTACAAACATATGCTGCCCAATCATAACAAATCCTGTATGATGCGACATGGTTACTCCAACATTATCCGTATCCCCGAACCTCAAACAAAATTGTGGTATTACTAACGGATTAGCAGGCGGTTCAACTTCACCAGAAATAACATACGGTTGGAATGCAGCGATAGAAGCATTCGTATAATCCATCGTCGGATTCCATCTTGCTACTGAAGGATATCTTTTGATTGCAGTATACCCTTTCTTCTCAAACATTTCAGAAAACTTTTTCCAAACATCAATGTATGATAATTTATTTTTACAAGGACTATTCCCAATAAACGAGAATCCTTCACCAGAACAAGCCGGATCACCACAAGTATCTCTATTAATAGTACTCCAATATGGTTTTCCACATTTACTACAAATTCCTCTTTTGAATCCTTCTTCAATTAAAACTTTAGTTGCATAATATTTTTCAGGTTCTTTCCAAAAAATTGGTTTATACTTCTTTTTTATTTCCTTGTCTGGAATCATTAGAATTTAAATTAAAATATAGGTTTATATAATTTATTGTAAAAATTCTAATCCAAAATATTTCTATTATAGCCCAATAAAACTTATATACCCAGAATTATTTTCAAAAAAAAAGGTAAATTTAAATACAGAAATTGAAAACTTTGAAGGACATAGTTATGATTCATTTAATCCTCCAGAAAGCTTTGATAAGCAACCAGTTCATAGAATTACTGTTAGAGCTTGGTTAACACAATTAGGTATTGATTCAAGTCTTGGTGATTCTGAACTGAAAGGCGTTTTATTTACAATGATTGAAAGTTTTCAAAGGGATTTAGATAGTGCTATAGAAAGATTACCAAAATATACCGCAGCTTATCACAGGGATAACACCCAACAAGTTTACAATTTATTAAAATAAAAAAAAATTAAAGAGAATTTAGTTTTCTTTTCAAATCTTCAAGTTGCCTATCTAAAGAGAACTTTTCATTATCTTCTTTCTTCTCTTTTTTGATTAGAGCTTTCTTTACTTTCTTCATTACTGGCTGAGCAACTTTCACTGTTTCTTGTGGCCTAATTTTATATGTATCTAAATCTTCAGCACTCAAAGGCATATCCTTCATCTTTATTCTTCTTAATAAGAAATTAACACTCCCCATACATTTTTTGAACTCCAGATAACTTTCTTCCTTATCCTGTCTTATTTTCTTAATGTTATTATATCTCTTGAGCAACTGTACTAAATCTATTGTCACCTGCAATATATCTCTCCTTTTTTGAAGATGATCCTGCAAACAAACATGTACACTCTCTTCTTTTTTCTTGTTTACCATTTTTATTCAAACAAACTTCGATCAATCTCCATTAGTTGCCCTCTGATTTTTTCAAGATCTCCTTGCCACATTGCTAACTCTCTATCTTCTTCTGCTCTCAGGGTTGATAATTTATCTAGAATATTATCTGCTTCATTCAACCGTATTTTCAGTTTCTTTAGAGTATCAACAACATCTCTATACTTTTCGATTTTAACAAACAATGGCTTTTCCTCACCAAAAGACTCTGGCATAGCCCTTTGACTTGGCATTGAAATCGCACTTTTTATTTGTTCTGCATCATTAGATTCAAATCCGCTTTGCGGTTCAAAACTAGGTACTGACTTTGGTAATTCTGGGAATTGTAATGGTGGTAATTCAGAATTTTCCTCTTTTTTCTTTCCAAATAGGCCCATTATGGCACACCTCCGATTTATAAACTTACTAAAATAAATCCATTTAAAAACTTTTACAACTACTTTTCAAAGGTTACAGCATTTTTTATATTTTCTTTTAAAAAAATAATTTCTCTCAGTAATGAGCAAAATCTTTATAAATGATTAAAGATAATCACTTAAATACTTTTTGTGATGCCTATGAAACTAACACTCGAATCCATTGAAGATTTAATAAATACGATTATTGGTGAGGACGTCATTCCATTAATAAAAATTCTATATAACAAAGATAATATTAGTGAATTTAAACTTGCTGAAATGCTTAATGTTACCGTCAATCAAATTAGAAATATGCTCTATCGTTTATACGAACAAAACTTAGTTGTTTACATGAGAAAAAAGGATAAGAAAAAGGGTTGGTACATTTATTATTGGAGTCTAAATCAAAAAGGAATCGGCAACTCAATTCTAAAAACAAAATTAAAACAATTAGACGATTTTAAAATTCGTATTGCCAGAGAACAAGATTCACAATTTTTCGTATGCCCAAATGCTTGTATGCGATTCCCTATCGAGACTGCAATGGAATATGAATTCAGATGCCAAGAGTGTGGTTCATTGATGAAAGAATTAGACAACAAAAAAACCATTGAGAACATTAAGAATATGATTACAACTTTAGAAAATGAAATTGTTATTCTAAGGACTATCCCAGTTAAAGTCAAAAAAGAGAGAGTTCCAAAAGAAAAGACTAAGAAAGTTGTAAAGAAAATTGTCAAAGAGAAAGTAATCAAAGAGAAGAAAGTTGCAAAAGAGAAAAAGGCCCCTAAAGAAAAGCCTAAGACAGTTACTAAAAAAGTTACAAAAAAAGTTTCTAAAGTTAAAAAGAAAAAAATCTAAAAAGCACTAATTAATCCATCTAAAACTTGATATCCATCTAATGGTGGAATGGGTATTAAATTAAATGCAAACAACAACAGGTTTAATCTTTTTGAAATTATCCAAATAACTCTTTCATTCGTTGATAAATTTTTTCTATACTTCAACATCAACCAACTTATTCCAAATAATAACAAATTTACCGCAGGTCCTGCGAAAGCAATGATCGCGCTTTGTAACGAAGTTGCTCCAGCTGGGATTGCTACATATGCTGGTGCTAATATCAATAATGGGAATGAAAACAATTTTATTACAACCCCGATTAACAACCCAAACCAAAAAATATGAAACGTCGCATTCAACCCAAAGAAAATAGCAATAAACTTATGCCCAAACTCATGTAACACTACCGCAGGTGCAGCTATGATCATTGCAAATTTAATATCCCCCCAGTCGAATCTCTTTCTAAACTCAAACTCTTTCTTCGGCCGTTGAATAAATCCCGAGAATATGTACCCTAGTAATACACTGATAATAACTAAGCTTACAATCTCAGATAGATTTAGGAACATAATTAATGTTTCTCATGAAAAGTTTATATATTTAATTGTTTAATGCTAAATAATGTTTTACTTGGCACCTATAGTTGTTTTCTTTGGATTAGTTATTAATCATTATCTTAAGAAACAGTTTTCTTCAGAAGTCAAGCAACTCCAATCCTTCTTTAAGTTTTCAGAGAAATTCTTTTTATTACTAATAATCCTATTCTCATTTTATGTTTCATTTAATCTTTCAGTTTGGTTTTTTGTTTACCTTATTACAGGAATCATCCTGGGCCTTTTTTTGAGAGAAACTATGCTCTATTTGGGTATATATCAATCCATTTTTAATTTCTATCTTTCTTCTCTAAGTTTCATTTATTTATTATTCTCAAAAGAAAAATTATCCCTGAAAAATATCCTTATTTTCTTTATTCCTTTAATTATAATTATTTTACCTTTAGAACCTTGGATATTTATCACACTCTCAAGCGGAGCTTTATTACCTCAGCTATTCCAATAAGCTTTTAAATCTGAAAAATTCAACTTTTCTTAATGCCGCGATGGCGCAACCTGGTACCGCGCGAGATTGCTAAAATTGCACGTGCTTGACATTGTATATACAAAAGTATGAAAGCATGTTCTCGCAAAGATCTCGTTTCCGAAAGGATTTCTGGGTTCAAATCCCAGTCGCGGCGTATTATAATTTACTTCAAACTTTTATTACTTCTTTGCTTATTAAAACATTTAAATAATTTATCCAAGACTTCCTGAGGAACATCAATTTTCATTTCAGTGACTAACTCTTCCAGAAAACATCCTAATTCCATTACTGCAATTTCTTTTCCTAATTTTACTTGCTCTTCAGCCGCTTCAATAACAATATCCCAATTTATTTTATATTTATCTATGATTCTTTTAGCATCTTCTCTATCTTTTACTCTATCTGTTGCGCATTTC
>JAGVZZ010000033.1 GCA_018302205.1 Candidatus Woesearchaeota archaeon | reverse complement strand
ATTTCTGATATTCAGAATCAGTTAATGTATTAACTATAAATGAACAACTAAAGTAAACCTGAATATACTTAGAAGCTATCCCCACCCCAGAGGGGTCTCGCTTCGTTCGCCTGCTTCACTTTGTTTCGCAGTGGGGTATTTATGATAAATAAAAACAAACATCCAAAGCATTTATATAGGTCCTATTAAACAAAAAATAAGGTCGGAGGAATAAATATGTCACAACAACAACCAATTTTTATATTACCAGAAAATACTCAAAGATTCATCGGTAAAGACGCTCAAAGAAATAATATTATGGCTGCACGTTTAGTTGCAGAAACTGTTAGAACTACTTTAGGTCCAAAAGGAATGGACAAAATGATTGTTGATTCTTTAGGTGATATCACAATTACAAATGATGGTGTAACAATTCTAAAAGAAATGCAAATAGAACATCCAGCTGCAAAAATGATTGTTGAGGTAGCAAAAACCCAAGACGAACAAGTTGGTGATGGAACAACTACAGCAGTAATTATTGCGGGGGAGTTATTGAAGAACGCAGAAAAACTTCTAGAACAAAATATTCATCCAACTGTAATCACAAAAGGTTACAACCTGGCTAATGAGAAATCCCAATTATTACTTAATGAACTTGCAGAAAATGTTTCAATTAATGATAAAGAAACATTAAGAAAAATCGCAGTAACATCAATGATCGGAAAACACGGTTCAGCAAAAGAGAAATTAGCTTCAATATTACTCGAAGCAATACAAGAAGTGATTGAAGATAATAAAATTGATTTTGATTCAATAAAATTAGAAAAGAAAGTTGGTGGGGGGATTGAAGATTCAGAATTGATTAGAGGTTTAGTTCTAGACAAAGAACGAGTCAACTCATCAATGCCAACAAAAGTAACAAATTGTAAAATCGCTTTAATTGATGGTGCATTAGAAATAAAATCTCCAGAAACTGATACAAAAATCCAAATTACTGATCCAACACAACTTCAAGGGTTTATTGACCAAGAAGAAAAGATACTAAAGGGAATGGTTGACAAAATAATTGCTGCTGGTGCAAACGTTGTTTTCTGTCAAAAAGGAATAGATGATATCGCACAATATTATTTAGCAAAAAATAAAATTTATGCCTGCAGAAGAATCAAAAAATCTGACATAGAAAAACTATCCAAGGCTACAGGAGCAAAGATTGTAACAAAACCTTCAGATTTATCCCCTTCAGACCTCGGCTTAGCCGGAGAAATTGAAGAAATCAAAGTTAATGATGAAATGTTAACCTATGTAAAACATTGTCAAAATCCAAAGGCAGTGACAGTCTTAATTAGGGGTGGTACAGAACATGTTGTTGATGAAATTGAAAGAGCAATGGTAGACTCACTAAGTTGTTTGATCGCATCAATCCATGTTGGAAAAGTTGTTGCAGGTGCAGGCGCTACTGAAATAGAACTTTCAAGAGGTTTGAGAATCTTCGCAAACACTTTATCCGGAAGAGAACAATTAGCAGTCTTTGCTTTCGCAGATTCAATTGAAGTTGTTCCAAGAACCCTTGCAGAAAATGCAGGCTTAGATCCAATTGATATTCTTACAGAACTAAAAGCTAAACATGATTCTGGAATGAAATGGGCAGGCATTGATGTTATTTCAGGAAAGATCATGGACTCTTGGGCAGAGGGTGTCATAGAACCACTTAAAATAAAAACTCAAGCAGTAAAATCCGCTTCTGAAGTTGCAGAATTAATTTTAAGAATTGATGATGTTATTGCAGGTTCAGGATCAAGATCTCATGAAATGCCAAATCCAGAATCAATGATGTAAAAATACCCATAAGCTTTATAAATTAGCTTTCATCATATAGACACATGGTAAAAAAGAGTATGACTAAATCTACTTCTAATTCCAAACCAAGGGATCCTACTAACAGACTTATTGAATCAAATATTGCATTACAACATAAAATGGTTGACGTTTTAATCGGAGTCAAAGAACTAAACGAAAATGTTTCTTCATTGGTTACATTATTCAAAAGTGCAGGTGAACACATCAAATCAGGAAAGTATGAAGACCCTATGATCAACAAATTAAATGACCTATTAGAACAAAATAAAAATCTCACAAAAGCATTAGGTTTACTAGAAAATTACGTTAAAGCAAAACAACCACCAATGCAATATTAAGATGACTACTCGTTTCATACTAGATAATCAACTCAAAGAACAAATGAGCATATTAGAAGAGATTGATTACCTTACAAAAAAGAAACCTTATCCTGATAATAAATCAGTGCATTTAGCAAGATTTCTAGATTCCTGTTTTCAAATTGTTGAACAAGAAAAAATAAAAGAAGAACAAGCAAAGACAGACAAAATAAGAATTAAACAACGACAAGAATTTGAACACAAACGTAAAGCTGAAGAAATAACCAAAAAACAAACTTTAGAAATTGAAGCACCTTCTCCAATCAAAGATATTCCTCCAATGTTACAAGAAACACCAGGAACATTAATGGATTTACCTCCATTATTGAACGATATTCCTACACCAATGCCAGAATTAGAAGAAAAACGTGAATATGTAATCCAAATATACAACAATCAAGTAGGAATTCTTGTAGAAAAAAATACTGAAGATAAATATTACTATCAGGCTATAGAACCATCAATAGAACCAAAAATTATAGAAAAAGCTAAAGAATTATTTGGTAAAGAAATTGAAAAGAATCCATCAATATTAGATAACAAGAATTATATGCAAAAGATTACAGAAAAAACTACACAAAAAGTTAATATCCCTTTCACATCATTAATGCCAGGGAATTTACATTACTATTTAGAAAGGGATTATGTTGGCGGAAACAAATTTGATCCTTTACTTTATGATGAAAAAATTAAAACAATCTATTGTGAAGGTGCAATGAAACCAATAAAAGTAGAATACGAACCCTTTGGAACTATTGAAACAAATATAATCCTAAAAAATAACGAAGATTTTAACCAATTCTTAAAAAGATTACTAATCGCTACAGGAAAAGTATTTAATGAGAGCAACCCAATCATAGACTTAACAATCCAAGGTTTAAAATTCGAAGGAATAATTGGCCTAGGAGAAACAAACACAAAACTAACAATAAGGAGGGTAAAAAATGCTAGCTGAAATGATTATTATTTTCGTTCTATTATTTATAATATTTGGATTAATATACCAATTTATGTTCAGTATATGGATAGAAACATTGATTATTTCAATTGTCTTCTTCGTTTCATACGTTACCATAAAAATATTGATCCACAGACACAAAAAAAAGAAAGAAGGTTTAGATATAGCTTCACCTGAAATTGAATCTAAAAAACCATCATTTGATGAAAAAAGTGATGATTCAACTATGAAAACTTTGAAACCATTCATTACAAAGAACACAAAAGAAGGATTCAAGCCTCAAACAATAAAAGAAGCTCTACAAAAGCAAGGTTGGCCAAAAGAAAAAATTGACCAAGCATTCAAAGAACTAAAACTATGAATCAAAAACCAACTTGGGAAATTATTATTCCCTCTATTCTTTTAATTTACCTAGGTTATTATCTCAAAGGCTTTTTCATAATCAATTATTTTATTGGAGGACTGGGAATAATTCTAGGGATTTATAACTTAATTAAAAAATAATCATTTTCACAATAAGTGAAAGGAGGCATTAAAATGGAAAAAAAAGTCCCAAATATTGTTTTTAAAACAAGAGTTAGAGACGAATCAGTACCTGGACCAAATCCCTTTAGATGGCAAGATGTAACATCTGATGAAATTTTCAAAAGAAAAAAAGTAATCATCTTTGCACTCCCAGGAGCATTTACACCAACATGTTCGAATACACATTTACCAAAATATGAAGAACTGTATGATGAATTAAAAAGCTTTAATATTGATGAAATCTATTGTTTATCAATAAATGATGCATTTGTAATGTTCCAATGGGGCAAACATCAAAATGTCACAAAAGTTAAATTATTACCTGATGGAAGTGGCCATTTTACGAGACAAATGGGGATGTTAGTTAACAAAGATAATTTAGGATTTGGTTATAGATCTTGGAGATATTCTATGGTTGTAAATAATGGAATTATTGAAAAGATGTTTATCGAACCAGGTTATTCAGATAACTGTCCTACCGACCCATTTGAAGTTTCTGATGCAGAAACAATGTTAAAATATTTAAAAGAAACAAAATAATTTTTTTATTTTTTAGGAAAACTAAATAAATCAAATAGAAATATTAAGATTAATGCTAGAACAACCAGGTACAATTAGAATAAAAACAAAAGACTTTAATGCTTATATCAAAACGAAAAATTCTTGGAAGAAAACAAAAATCTCAGAGTCCGCAAAAAAAGTAATAAATTCCTTCAAAGCACATAAAAATCTCAAAGAATTAATAGATAAAAAAGACCCAAATTTCATAAAAGGAATGATTTTTAATGATAAATGCTTAGGTGCAAGAATAAACATTCTACCAGATGGAACAAAACTAAACCAAGCGTACTCATTATTTGCAAAGAATTTAACAATCCACGACGAAAAATCTCATGATCACTGGGATGTGATCTACCAAAATCCAAATGGCAAATTTGCTTATATCTATACATTAGAAAAAAAGATTAAATCTAAAACTTCCAAATTCAAAAAAGTAAAAGAATTTAAAAAAGTGTTTCCAATACTTCAAGAAAATGCCCAAAAAGCCCTTTCAGATAAAAAAGATATTTTAGCATTACCCATGTTTACATTACTAAACACATATATGCGAGTAGGAAATGAAATCTATTACAAAGAACACAATCATAAAGGCTTAACCACACTTAAGAAAAAAGACATAAAAATCAACAATAATAAAGTCACATTTAATTATATCGCTAAGGATGGCGTACCTATGGTAATAAATAAAGATTTTCCTGAAGCTTATACATTTAGATTAAAAGCCCAACTAAAAAATTTAAATAAAGATTCATTTATATTCACAACCTCAAAAGGCCATCTATTAAAAGAATCAAACTTTAAAGAAGCATTCAAAAAATACTGTGGCAAAGAATTTTTTCCACATATAGTAAGATCATTCTACGCGACTAATAGTATCCAAGAATTCCTAAAAACTAAACCAAATAAAACCGAAATTAAAAACCAATTAAAAGATATTGCCGAAAAATTAGGCCATAAAAAGTTTTCAAAGAAACACAAGGAATGGGAAGATAACTATACAACTACAATAAGTCATTATATTGAACCTAAACTTGCAGAAAAAGTCCGACTTTTAATAAAATAATGAATCCAAGACCATAAACTTTAATAATGGGGATTAAAAATTAATCCTTATGAGCTTGGTAGAATATATTCAATCTGAAATTTTAAAAGGAAGAACTCCCATTCTTGAATATGCTTACAAACCTCAAGTTTTTAATGTAAATTTTAAAGGAATTTCACAATTAGATATTGCCGCAGAACTTAAAGTTTTTAGTGATAATAATGATAAACAAGGTTTTGAAAAATTAATTAATACACTGGCTGCCTATTTCCCAGAAGAGGAAAGAATATTAAGAACGGTTAGATATCTGAAAGGAATATCCAAAATCGCAGATGGTATTTTCGCAAGTATTTCAAGTAATGGAGTATTTAATCCACATAACCCAAATGGAGAAATTTCATTAAGCCAAGACTGGAAAATCCAAAAACAAACCGGAAGAATTTATACATTTGTAACAGAAAATCTAAGCAGCCTATTATTAATAGCTGAAACCACAACAATAGGAAAATATCAACCGACAACGACTGAACTAACTCCAGAATTAAATACCCCTACTCCAGGACCAACTAAATCTACAGAATACGATAATTAATCCACAAAATCCAACAACCAATTAACAACAAAACTAATTATTCCAGTTAAAACACCATAGACTAACAAAATACTATACAAATGATAATCAATATAATTCATAGCAAATAACATTTCTGCAATAATGAATGTAAATACCAAAGTCGGAATCAAAATATCCCATTTAATTACAGGTTTAATTATGTTAATCCTAGGAATACTAATCACATTTGGAATTTTTTAAAAAATGGTGCGCGAACCGAAGAAAGGGCTTACGTTCCGATGCCCAAATATTATACTTAACCTTTAGACTGAATACAATACATTAGGTTAAAACAAACATATTTTTACTGATTTCTATTCTAAAAGTTCCTACCCTTTACAATCAGATATTTAAATGTAAAAGGTAAGATCAGGATATGGGCACAAAACCAAAGTTATATAAATATGTACCCACATAAATTAAATATGGTTTATCACGAGATTAGAGAAAAAAACGGAAAAAAACAAAACTATTTAGTTTTCTCTAAAAGGGAAGAGAATAAAATTATTAAAAAAAGTAAATTTATAGGCCTTGGCTCTATTTCAAAAGAAAAGATTGAAAAACTTAAAGAAAAATTTAAAATAGATATAATGAGTAATATCTCTTCAGAAAATTTATCCAAAGAACAATTAAGAGAAATTGAAAATTTAAAAGAAATTTATAATCAAAAAATCAATCTTTTAAGCAAAGAAGAATTTGAAAAGTTTGAAAATACCTTTTTTACAGAGCTTACATATGATAGTAACGCAATTGAAGGAAGTTCATTATCACTTGAAGATACAAACCTTGTAATTAATGAAGGACTTGTACCTAAAGGCAAAACAATAAGAGAAATTAACGAAGCAAAAAACCATATAGATGCAATAAATTTTATCAATATTTATGAAGGAGATTTAAATGAACTATTTATCTTAAAACTTCATTCAATAATTCTAAATAATATTTCAGAAAGATTTGCAGGAAGATATCGAGAAACAACAGTTAGGATTTTTAAAAGTGATGTTAGTTTTCCAAACGCAACAAAAGTCCCACAATTAGTTGGAAATCTAGTTTATTGGTATAAAAAAAATAAAAATAAACTTCATCCCTTTGAATTAGCAGTAATATTTTCAATTAAATTCGTATCTATTCATCCCTTTGTTGATGGAAATGGTAGAGTTTCAAGGTTACTAATGAACTTTATTTTAAAAAAAAATAGCTATCCCTGGATTAACATATATACAAAACAAAGAGCAGAATATTTACATGCAGTTAGATTAGGAAATGAAGAAGATTACAAGCCTATCTTAGAATTTTGTATTATTACATTAAAAGAAAACTTGAAGAGTTTTGAAATAATTTAATGTGGGCACAGATATAGTGACAACTAAAAATGTTCCCACATAAATAATGGTGCGCGAGCC
>JAGVZZ010000017.1 GCA_018302205.1 Candidatus Woesearchaeota archaeon | reverse complement strand
TATAATATATTTATCATTAATCTCTTTAATAACAGCATAATGCCCTACTTTCATTTTCTCTTCAGTATAACATATAATAATAATATACTCTCTATTAAAAGCCCCTATTAAATCATTAGTTGTTGCAACTCTTTTAACTATATAATTTAATCTAAACTTTTCAGCAACTTCTGGAAAGGCTTTATTATTTGTTCCAATTCTTGAATTTGTTTTAAGTAATTTAATTAATTGTTTTTCAGTTCTATTTATCCCTAGAGTAACTAAAGCAATTCTCATTGCTGCTGGTCCACAACTCCATTTTTTTTCTTGATAAAAGAAAGGCATAATCTAATATTAGCCAAATAATATAAAAAACTATCTTAATAACTACCAAAACTCTTTTATATCCTAAAATTTTCCTGAAGCAAATGAAAACTGCAAAAAATGGCGATAAAGTAAAGGTCGAATATACATTAACTTTAGACGATGGCCAAGTGGTTGATACTTCTAAAGGAAGAGATCCATTAGAGTTTACTCTTGGCGAAGGTCATGTAATTAAAGGATTCAATGATGCTGTTGTTGGAATGAAAGTTAATGAAGAAAAAGATTTCAAAGTAGAACCTAAAGACGGCTATGGCGAACCACGGCCAGACATGAAATTAAAACTTCCTAGACAGAATTTATCTAAGGAACAAACTCCTCAAGTTGGCATGATTATCGGTATGACAATGCAAGATGGTAGAAAAGCAATGGGTAAAATCTTTGAAGTAACAGAAGAACATTTAGGTATTGATTTAAACCACCCATTAGCTGGTGAAGTTTTAAATTTCCATATAAAATTAATTTCTTTTTAATTTATTTTTGAAATATATTTATTCTTATTAATATAAAACCTTAATTTCAAACTTTTCCCTTTAGAAATTCCAATCCTTTCCTTAGCAACAATATTCTTTGGGATTTCAAATTCTTCTATTCTTAACTCGCTGGAAATTAAATCTTTTTTTTCCTGCTCTTTTTTTATCCCCAGAGCTTCAACCAACTTTGCAGGCCCATTGCATAAATCAGAATCTTTTTTCCGATTTATTTTCATTAATTCAATCCCTTCTAAAGGTTCTAATGCCCGAATTAAAACTGCTTCCCCAATTCCTTTTTTGTTTGTAACAACATTAAAACAATGATGTACTCCATAAATCTTATACACATATGCAATACCACCTTCTTCAAACATTGCTTTATTTCTCTTGGTTTTACCTTTGTATGAATGTGATGCCGGATCATTGAATAAATAAGCTTCCACCTCAACAATCTTTCCAGAGATTATTCCATCTAGAGTTTCGTGAATTAATTTCATTCCAAGTAATTTCTTAGCAACTTCTTCAGTATTCAAGAAAAAATCTTTATTCATATTAAAAAATAAAAAATTAAATTAAAAATCTTCCAGCCTCCATAACAACTTTTTGATCTAAAGTTATTGTTGGATTTCTTAAAACCATATCTAGATGTACACAACTTGTCCATTCTGCACCAGTTTCATCTGAGCATGGTTCTCCAACAGCAAAGTGGTGGCCAGGATATTTTTCATCTTGTAATAGCTCTCCACTAAATGGATAATCTAATAATGCTAGATTAGTTCCGATAGCCCATTCTCCAACTCTATTTGCATTTTCATCCCTTTGCATATATTCTTTTAATTCTGCAACTAATGTTGGATTTGTGCATCTAATACTATCAATAATTACTCTACTATTTTTTATCTCTAAACTTACGGGAGTATCATTAATATCCCCATACTTTCTAGAAAATTCATCCCCTAAAACTCCATCAACAACAACAACTCCATTAGCATTTAATGCATAACCAAATACTTCACCATCGGGTAAGTTTGTAAATCTTACTGTTGACCCTGATCTTAAGTCTCCATTACAATTATACCAATGATATTTCTCAGGAATAAAATCAACTCTATAATTAGTCCCAGCTGTTGTTACAACCCTTCCTGTTCTTGCTTGAGGTGCAATTCCCATTAATTGTGCATTCAATCTCTCAATATCAGTATAATCTGCATTCATCCCTTGTTCCATAATTGTTTTAGTTAAATCAGGCATATGTGCATGTCTTAATTTTCTTGCTTGAGTTAAAGGTAATATTGTTCCAATCATGGGTTTTCTAAATGAAGCATATTCTCCCACTTTAGAACTTGCAAAATAAATACTTACACTAGCTTTATTTAATGCCTCTTCAATTTCTCTTGGAAATTTTAATGCTGATTGTCCTTGTGATAAAATTTCAGGCCTATCCCCATAATTTTCCATTTCAAAAGCCTCCACAGTGGCTCTTCTCTCTACTAGTGCTTTAGTTACTTCGTCTGCTAACCAAGTTCTCTCTTGATCATAAACTAATACAACTCTCTCAAAAGGTTGTATACCTAAACAATTCTCCGTTAATTGTTTTACTCCATATTCTACTGTTCCCATTTTTTGCCTCCAATATTATTTTTTTTAACTAATATATAATCTTTATTCATCACCACTATCATCATTATTCTGCCTTTTCATTCTATCTAAATATATCTCCATTTTTTTTTTAACATCATTCTCTAATTCTGGCTCTAAATGTAATGCTTCAATTTCTTTATTCCAATCTATATCGGGTAGGTTTGTAATAGTCCCTACCATTTTTCTTCCAGATTTTTTTATATCTTTCTCAATTCTAAAAGCCTGTTTTGTTCCAAACATTTTCGTTGCAGAAAATTTAGTAAAAGCATTCACTCCAGCTTTCATTAATTCCCCTACTTCTTCATACCTTCTTGGAGTCGTACCAGCAATTATTTCCATTTTTGGGAATCTTATTCTAGTATTCGCAATCCACCATAGATAATCCTCAGTTTTAGGCCCAGAAGAATTTTCAAATACAGTCCCTTTAACTGGTTTCAAGGCATAAAATGTAATCCTATCCAATTTATGCTTTTCAATAAAATTACACAATAATTCAAAATCTTCCCTTTTCTCTCCAAGCCCAATTACGATTGTCATACTCTTTTTCAAATCCTTAGCGTAAGAGAACATTTTCTCATAAGATTCAATATCTTTATCCGGACAAATTTCTTTGTGTAATTCGGGATTAATAGTCTCAATAGAACTTGCAATTCCCATAATGTACGGTCTAAACCTCTCTAGGTCTTCTTCACTAATTACTCCCAAGTTTAACCAAATTTTTTCACCAAATACATTACTTACTTGTTTTACTATTTCAATCAAATCATCAATTGTAAATATCTTATATCCTCCAGTTAAAAATTCAATTCTCCACCCCAATTTTTTACATAATAATGCTTCCACAATAACCGAACTCAAAGTCCTCTTAGCATTTGCTGCAAATTTAATTTTATGCTTCTGTGTTGATCGAAAACAAAATTTACAAGTCCCTAAATCACAATACCAACTTAGAAAAATACATCTACCATACCAGGTTTCATTACCAAAGTTTTGATTGTATACTTCTTGTGCCTTTTCTAAATAATCCATAGTAAAAATTAGCTTTGCAAACCTTTTTAAGTGTTTCTTAAATCACATACTTTATGGTTGAACCAGATTGTAAATATTTTGGGAATTGTGGTGGTTGTTCAGCTCAGCATATTCCCTATGAGCTACAATTAGAGAACAAGAAAAAACAGCTTGAGATAATTACCAAAATCCCTGTTAAGGTTTTTTCAGAGGAAAAATACAACTATAGAAACCGTATGGACCTTATTTTCACATCAAACAGCCTAGGGCTAAGAAAAAAGTCTGAATGGCAGAAGATCGTTCCAATTGATAATTGCTTAATTGCAGACAAAAAAATAAATACTTTTATGTCAGAAATACAATCCTTCTTCACTAATAATGATACTTTTGATGTAAAAAAACATTCAGGTACATTTAGGTATGCAGTTATTCGTACTGCTGATGATTCTTCAATCTCTTTTGTTTTAAATTCAAAGTCCACAAAACTTGGTGAAGCGATAGAACAAATCAAATCTTTTGCTGAAAAAACTTCGGCTGAAAATATTTTAGTAACATATGTTCCCCCAGAAACGGATGTAAGCACTTCTTCAGATTTTTTTGTGGTAAAGGGAAACGATTATTTAACAATTAATTATCATAATAAAAATTTCCATTATTCTATACAAAGCTTTTTCCAAAATAATCATTTAATGGCAAAGAAAATGCACGAATATTGTTCTGAAATACTCTCCAAATATCCTACAAAAGAAAATAATTTATTAGATTTATATGGCGGTGTTGGGACTTTTGGAATTATTAACTCTGAACTATTCAAAAAAGTCACAATCGTAGAATTTTCTAAAGAATCTATAGAGATGGCAAACCATAATATTCAACTAAACAACTTAGACAATGTTGAAGCATTTGCTATGGATTCAAAATATTTGAAAAATTTAAACCTAAAAACTCCGATATACTTAATCACAGATCCCCCGAGAACCGGAATGGATCCTAAAACCATTAATGCAATAAAAGAATTAAAACCTTACTTAATTATATACATTTCATGTAATCCTCAACAACTCTCTAAAGATTTAGTTAAACTTCATGAGTATAAAGTAAATTCTGCCGCATTATTTGATTTATTCCCGCAAACACCTCATTCAGAAGCGATAGTAGAACTAATATTAAAATAACTACAAAAAATATTTAAACACTTAATTAAACTCTATCCTCATGTCATTTAAGAATTTAAAAGAAAGTTTTAATTTATTCAAGAAAAACTTAATATTAATTTTACCTGATGCAATTTCTTTATTGATTATTTATTCTTTGTTAGCAGTTGTTTACTTTTATACTGGTGCATCCGAGATTATGCCTTTAGTTCAATCGGCTGAAGATGCTTCTTTAGAGCTAATGAAGAATTTTTTTAGCGAAAATATGACTCAGATAATTATCTCATCCTTATTATTCATTATTATCACCTTTTTCGTCGGTGTTGGTATTACTGCAATCAAATTTGATATGATTACAGACTTAATGCATAATAAGAAAGCTTCTTTGAAAAATTCTTTTGTAAAGTGTAAACCCTTTTTCTGGCCTATTGTTTTATTGAGAGCAGGTATATTTCTAATATTCGGTATTGGGCTTTTATTGACTTTAATCCTAGGTGGTTTAGTTTATTTAATATTCTCAAATTGGGGTCCCGATTCTGCAACTATGATCTCATTAGCAGTAATGATTGGAATCGGGTTAGTCCTTTTTATCTTATTAAAATTCGGTTTACTTTTCGTGTATCAAATGATGTTTTTAAAATCAAATAAACATCCAATTAAATTATTAAGAGAATCATTCAAATTGATTAAAAATAAGACCTCCTTTGTTCTTTTCAGTGGTTTAATGGTATTTGCTTTGAGTTTGATTGTCTCAGGGGTTTCGAATATTTTCTCTCAAATTATAGAGTTAATTCCTAATGTTTACCCAACATATATTTGGTCCATTCTACAGATATTCATTTCAATTTCTGTATCAATAATTGCAAGTATTTACTTATTTTTGCAATTACAATTAAAACTTAAGAAAGATTAAATTTTTCTAAATCTTTTCCTGCTTCACTTTTCTTAAAAACTTTTTTAGCTTGTTTTTCAAAGTCTTTTAGGTTACTATATCTTTGAGAAAAATGTACCATTACCAATCTTTTTGCTTTTGCTTGCTTAGCTATTGTTGCTGCATCTTCTGCAGTCATATGCATTCTTTGTTTTGCTAAATCTTTAAAATCATTCAAGTAACACGCTTCTGAAAATAAAATATCCGCTTCTTTTGCAAGTTCAATTGCATTCTTACACTTTCTAGTATCACTTACAAAAGTAACTTTTTTCCCTTTAATCAATTGTGTATAATCCTTAGCTTTGATTTTCTTTCCGTTAACAACAATATCTTTTCCAGCTTGTAATTGTTTAATATGTGGCCCTGGTTTCACACCCACTTTTTTCAATTTATTCATTAAAATTTTTCTTTTATCTTTTTCAATGAAACTATATCCTAAGGTTTTAACTCCATGCTCTAACCATTTAGCTTCAAGCTTGAATTTTTCATTTTCAAAGAACATACCTTGTTCTACTTCAATGATTTTATACCTTGCAACTTCACTTCCAATAAAGAATCCCATCATTTTATGCATATATTCTTTTGTTCCATTCGGCACATAAACTTCAATCACTCCAGAAAAATCATGCATTCCTAAAGTTAGAAATAATCCTGGTAAACCTAAAATGTGGTCCCCATGCCAATGAGTAATCAGAATTTTAGTAATCTTCATTGCAGAGAGTTTAGCTTTTCTAATCTGCCTCTGTGTTCCTTCTCCACAATCTATTAATATATTTTCATTTTCGTATTTTAACCAAGAACTTGAATGATTCCTTTCTACGGTTGGCACCATAGAGCTTGTTCCTAACAATACTATTTCCATATGTATAATGAAAGAAAAGGTTTTTAAATACTTTATCTTTATTTTAAAGAATGTCAGAAGATATTGCTCAAGTCATTAATGCTGAATATATTGGTGATAAAGTTCTCGCTTCAAATAGCAATGCTTCTAATGAATTTTATGATAAAACTCGATACGGAGAACCTTATCACAAAAAATTTCAATATTCCCTTGTCGAAGCTCTTTATTTGTTAGAACGTGAAAAAATGCAAATTACTAAAGGAAAAAAACTTTTGGATTTTGATTCCTTACTAAGAATAGCCGTAAAAAAAGAAGCTAATTTTTTTATTAGATATTCAGCTTTTAAGGATATGCGTAATCGTGGTTATGTAGTAAAAACTGCATTAAAATTTGGTGCCGACTTTAGAGTATATGATCGTGGGATCAAACCTGGTGATGATCATGCAAAATGGATTATGTTCCCAGTAGCCGAATCTAGTACAATGACTTGGTATGATTTTTCATCCAAGAACAGAGTTGCCCATTCTACCCGTAAAAGGCTTTTAATTGCTGTTGTTGATGAAGAAGGCGATGTAACCTATTACGAAATCAAATGGACTAGACCATAATATTAATCACTCATAAGAAGTAAATTAATCGGAAGGTTTATAAACTATTTGAATACATTTTTTTTTTCATGGCTAGCGAACCAATTTTTGGAGGATTGAGATTATATAATTCTGATGATTTTTTAATTGAAAGTGTATTAAGTTCAGATTGTGGTAGTGCTCAAGTTTTCTTAGTCAAAGATAAAGATGGTCATTATTATGCCTTAAAAGAAATCAATAGAAAAGCTGCTTCTGGTTCTGATGATGCTCTTAAATTATATGAAGTTGTTGAAAGAGAAGTTAAAGAATTAATGGCATTAGATAATCCTGCTTTTCCAAAAGTGTTTGGTTTGTATTCACATTCTGATAGAGGGCTGGTTTCAAAAGGCCTTGTAATGGAATATATCCCAGGTAAAACTCTTGAAGAAAAAATCAAAGAAGGTGTTTCTCTAGAAGATAGTTTAAATTATTTTCAGCAAGCAGTTGAAGCTTTAGATTATTTACATAGGTCTGGAGATTCAACAAAAGCGCATAGAGATATTAAACCTTCAAATATTATGGTTGGTAAAGGAGAAAAAGTTAGAATCTTAGATTTAGGCAGTGTAACAGATAAGGTTGATAAAACCTTTGGTACTTCGTTAAGAACAGTTCAAGGAACTTTAAAATACATTTCATTAGATCAAATGGCTGGTGAAGCAAGTCCTGCTAGTGATTTTTATTCTTTGGGTTTAGTTTTGTATGAATTAGTTTGTGGTGAGATTTCAAAATTTGAATGTGGTAAAACTTCAGAAAAGGTTGATTATGATAAATTCGAAGATAATCTCAAAAGTCTTGGTGCAGGTAGAGCAAGAGCAATTAGAGAAACTCTAGGAAATATACTAACTCAAAGATATAATTCTGGTGAAAGCTTGTTAGCTGATTTTAATGCTGATCCTGAAACTGCAGTTTCTTTAGAAGAAAAAGTTCATTCAACAAATAGTTGGAACATTCCAGATGTTGAACCAAAATATTTTGTATTAAAACAGCTAGAATCAAATAAAACAATACCTGTAATAATTAAAGAATTAGAAGATTATGTTACTAATAATCATGATTTAATGGCTCCAAACATAAAGGAGGCTATTGATGAAATAATAAAACAATTAAAAGATGGTATTCAACCAAAATCATTAAATCGGTTGAGAAGTATTATCCCAGATGAAAATATCTTTGGAGTACCAAGAATAAACTTATTTTATTTAGAAAAAATTGTATTTGATGATAATAGAGATTACTTTGGAAGATTAGTTGATGATGATTTAAGAAAATTAATTGAAAAAGCAAATCAAAAGGGAATTTCTATGAATGATCTTGAATATTTTTTTGCTACTGCTTATAATTTTAGTGACCAAAAAAATCAAATGGGTAGAAAAAGAATAAAAGCACTTAGAAAAAGAATAGGGCATGCTAATCTTGAAACAAAAGTTGATAAAGATTACGGTTTAAATATGGATGATCGAAGAGATCGTGCTTTAGCAAAAATTTTATTTGAAGAACATGTTGTTAATGTTGGCAAAAAATATGATCATTATGGTAAACAAAACTATTTTGGTAAAGATGGAATAATTGCTGGTTTTGCTATTGCACCAATTGGCGGTTTAGGGTTTGGTTTAGCATTAAATTATCTTGGATTAGATTCAGATACATCAACTCTTTTTGGAATTATTGGAATGATTCCTTCTTTTGTAATAGGAAATATTGCTTATGAATATTTGACAAAAAAGGATTTTAATGGAAATGTTTTATTAAGATATGATCCTTATGAAATGATTGCTGCAGTTAGTGATTTGATTGATCATGAAACAGATTTAGATGATTTAAATTTTAAATTGCGTGCAAAGGTAAAAAAAGATGGTGTAGGTTCCCCAATAGGATTAGTAAGAAGTTTAACAATAGATTGTAAAGCTAAAAAATCATCTAAAATAGAAGAAGAACCAAAGGGTAAAATCCCAAAAAAGAAACGAAAATTACCTCTTCAAATATCAACAGTAAAAAACTAAGATATCTTCTAAAGAATAGAAAAGTTTACAAACTCTCTTCTCCTAAAGTTAATTATGTCCCCCAACAGAATTCTTGAACTAAAGGAAAGATTATTTGAATATGTTCAACGAAATGGCCCAATACTTCCTTCTGAGGCTTCAAAAGAATTCCGTTCTACAAACATTTTCATTTCAGCACTATTATCTGAGTTAGCATCAAATAAACGTATTAAGATTTCTAAGGCAAAGATTGGTGGTTCTCCAGTTTATTATTGTAAAGAACAAGAATCCAAACTTCCAGATATGCTTCGTAATAGCATTGGACAAAAACCTCGCGAAGCACTAGACTTACTTAGAGAAAAAAAAGTCCTTAGGGATAGAGATTGTTTGCCTTTTGAAAGAGTAGCTCTACGTGAATTAATGGATTTCGCAATACCCGTTAAATTAACCATCAATGATACTGAAGAATTATTTTGGAAATGGTATATTATTGAGGACACACTGGCTAAAGATTTAATAGGGAAACAGCTTGAACAATTATATCCTACTAAAGAATCAGAAACAGAACCAATAATAGAAAAAGAAATTATCAAAGAGCCAGAAATAAAAAAAGAAGAAATCAAAATCAAAGAAACTAAAGTTCCTGAAATAAAAGAAAAACCTAAATCTAAGAAAAAATTCTTACAGGAAGTATTAGTTGATAAAAAAGAAGAGCCTACTGATTTCGAAAAAACCGTTTCAATTTTCTTAAAGAAAAAAGAAATTAAAGTCTTAGAAAAGAAAATTTTAGGCAAGAAAGAAATCAACTTTACTGTCCAGGTCCCTTCAACATTGGGTGACTTGTCTTACTTTGTAAAAGCCAGGCATAAAAAATCCTCTAATGAGGGCGATTTATTATTAGCATTTACAGAGGGCCAAAATATGAAACTTCCAACAATTTTTGTTTCATCAGGAGACATAACCAAAAAAGCTAATGAATATATGACCAAAAATCTTAAAGGAATGAGTTTTTTGAAGATTAAGTAAGGTTTAAATACTCCCTTAAAAACTTTTTTTAAATGCCTTTTACCAAATCTATCGGTATTGATTATGATGATGTAAAGGATGATTATGCTAGAGCTTTATTAATTTACTTTAATCAAAAATTTCCAAACCGAAGAATGAAATTAAATCATTTAACTTCATTTAATCTTCAGCATATTCTTGGATTTTCAACTCCAGAACAATATCATTCTTTTATGGGCCAATTTGAAAGGTCTAGGACAAGAAAAAAAACTAAATCAATCCAGGGAGCAAATAATGGAATCTTAGATTTGGTTGGTCGGGGGCATAATTTAGTTTTGATCACTGATTCTGGTGTTGACCAATATGAGAGAGTCCAAGCTAGACTACAGAAAGATTGCCCTGGCTGTTTTAGAGAAATACATTTTACCCATTTATATCCCGGAGGCTCTATTAGTAAATCCCAAATTTGCCTTGAAGGCGATATAGAATTAATGATTGATGATAATCTTGATACTCTTCGAGATTGTGCAAATCAGGGTATTAAGGGTATATTATTTTCTCGCCCTTGGAATACAAGTTATAGCCAACTCCCAGATTTGGTTCAGAGAGCAAATTCTTGGGATGAAATCCTTAGAAATGAATGGTTAAGAGTTTAATTTAACCGATTTTGTTTATAGAATAAATTAATCAATTCTTGGCATAAAGCTTCATAAAAATTTTCTCTTGGTACTTCTGTCGCAATCCCAAATTGATTTGGTTCATAGATATAAATAGCATTCCCATCAGAATATGTACAAGAAGATTCAGAAGCTTCACCAATGATTTGTTCAAATTCAACCTTATTTTTTACAAAAACAATATTCACTTCAGATGGCTCTTTTTGAAACAATTCTTTAACTTTTGTATAAAAGTAAGGTAATCTTGTATCAAGAATTAAAACTTCTTTGTCCTGACATCCGTTTTCTTTGATATGAAGATTCATTTCCTTATGATTAATTCTTATTGTCATAACTACTACTTAAAATTTCAGTTAAATAAAAACTCAACGATTCAGTTTAAAAATCCAAACATTTATATATAATTGTTAATTTATTTCCAAAAATGATTATTAGAGCATTACTCCCGAAATTGATTCCAAAAACTGTTAAAGAAAAAATAATTCTAATATTATCCTCCGAGTTTCCATTAACTGTTAAGGATTTAAAATTAAAAATTAAAAATAATTTCAACGAATCCGTTTCATATCAATCAGTCCATAAAGAACTGAATCATTTAATTCAAGAAGACATAATACTTCAAGAGAACAAAAAGTATCTTCTCAATATTGTATGGATAAAACAAGTTGGCCTTTTTTCAGATTTAATTATCTCAAATTATACTTCTCAAAAGAAACATTCAATCAATAAATTATTAGAATTGAAAAATGAAGGCGATTCTTTATCATTTGATTTTGGCTCTTATGCTGAATTAGATAATTATTTTTTAGAGCTTTTAGATTATTTCAACGAATTTTTTGATACCGATAAAAAAATTCTCATGCATTACCACCATAATTGGTGGCCATTAGTTTATCCCGCTAGAGAAAAACAAGTCATTTCAAAATTAAAATCTAAGATCTATGGAATTTGTGCATTCAATTTTAAAATTGATCAATTTTGCCTTAAATTTGAACGTGATATCGGCTTTAAAATTTTAGTTTCAAATAACACAAATCTTTCTTGGAAAACCAATGTTCTAGGAGATTTAATTGTTTATTTCTACGGCGACAACCAAATTCACCAAGAATTAGGAAATTATTTTGTTAAATACAAAGATTGCCCTTGTGGAGATTTAAATGAACTCCTTGAAATGATTCACAAAAAAGGTAAGTTCAGAGTTTTAATTGTTAAGGATTCTGAGTTGGCAAAGAATATACTAGAAGAAATCAAACTTTTCAAAGAAAAATAGTTTTAGCACCCAAGAGTAACAAACCGAATATTTTATAAAGTTCTTATTTTGCTCAAAAATAGATTATGGGCCATAAAGATCTGGATAGTATTGTAGTTATAGGAGATTTTGCTATTGATCGAATTATTACTCCTCAACTGAATGAATATGAGGAATTGGTTAATTTTATTCAAACAAAAAAAAATTTAAAGAGCTTTAGAAAGTTACTGTTTGAATATACTCAGAAAAAAAGAGTTCCCTTTCATACACAATTAGGTGGGCCCCTTCCAAATATTTGCCAGTTTTTAAGAATTAGAGAAAGAGCTGTATCAGGATATTCTGTTGTCGGTAATGATAGATTAACTCGAAAATATATCCGTGATCTAAATACCCTTGAAGTAGATACTAGTAGATTTGTTTCTCTGCCAGGTATTTCTGCAGAATGTATATATGCACTTAATTCTCCAACTGAACATGATTCAGCAATTTGGTTGCCCCATGTAACTGCTCAAGGATCTACAAAATTACCCCAGGATTTTTTTAATTCCCACGGTATCATGATTGTTTCTGAGGTAAATTTATCTCTTGCATATCGAGCATTAAATTCATACTCAGGAATGAGTGTATTAAATCCTGGTTCAGAGGTTTTTTCTTTAAATTCCTCCTCAGATGCATCATTTTTAGGAAATTTATTAAGCCTTGTTACTGTTCTTTCTACAAACAAAGAAGAACTTAGAAGAATCAAAGAATTACTTGGAATTAATGGAAGAGAATTTTTTGATAGATTTCCAAGATTAGAATATCTATTAACAACAAAAGATGCTTCTGGTGCTTGTTTAATGGCTCGTAATTATTCTAGTGTGTATGATTTAAATCTTCAAGAATTAGGATCCAAAACCCCTCCGGGGCAAATTGTAGATACTATCGGCGCAGGTGATGCATTTTTAGCTTCAGCGGTTGATGCAATATCAAGGGGAACGAATCCAGAAGATTTACTTATTACTGCAACAATGGCCGCACAAGAATCATTAAAATACAGGGGCGCTTATATTCCAAGACTATGGGATAAGAATGCAACAGTTTATGCATCAATAAGTAGAACAGAATAATTATAAACTTCTACAATACTAATTTTTACAATGAAATCATACATATTCATCTTAGGTAGAGATCCAGAACTTTCAAGGAAAGAACTTTTTGCCTATTTGAAAACTCAAAAGGTTAAGTATACAATTAAAGACGATTCTGATATAGCTTTAATTTTAGAACTTCCTTCTTTTAATTCCAGTAAATTCATCAAAGATTTGGCCGGTACACAAAAGATTGGTGTTGAGATAGACTCATTTGACAATCTTTATGAAGGAACAAAAAACAAAGCTCGGTTTGCAGTCTCAAATTATACCAAAGATGAATCTATGGTCAGCGAATTAAAAAATTATTTCAAAAAAGAAAAAATCAAAGCAACCATAAAAAAATCTCATCATCAAGAGCAAGAGTTTCTAAATCCTTCAGAAGCAACTTCAGTCATTGAAATCATCCAATACAAGGGCCAAGTTTTCAAATCTATTGCCGTATTTAATCCACGTGAATACAAGGCTCGAGATTTACAACGTCCAGTACAAAGACCATTACATACAATCTCAATTCGATTAGCAAAATTTTTAATCAATCTTTCTGAAGTAAAAAAAGGTGAAACTTTATTAGATCCTTTTTGTGGTATTGGAACAATCCTTCAAGAATCATTATTGATGGATATTAATGTTATTGGTATTGATAAGGATCATTTTTGTATTGATGCCTCGAAAAAGAACTTGGATTGGTTAAAAGCAAGACACAATTTCGAAAATTCATTCCAATTATACCAATTAGACTCCAGAAGTTCTGATCGGAAAGCCCCTTCTGTTGATGTAGTTGCAACTGAACCTTATATGGGCCCATTTCTAAAAAATTTCCCTACAGAAGTTGAAGCAAAAAAGATTTTGAATGAATTAATCCCTCTTTACAGAGAATTATTAGTCACTTTACAAAAGATTACAAAAAAGAACATTGTAATCATAACCCCAATATTTCGTGCAAGGTCAAAAAAGCATTTCAAGATAAATTTAACCCGTTTCATAACCAGCAAATTTACTATTGATGAGCCAATTCTATATACTACACCCACCTCCAAAATGCATCGTGAAATCTGGGTTCTACGTAGAAAATAACCCTTAGAAACATTTATAAACCTCTATTTAATTCACTGAACCCATGGGAAGAATTAAAACTACTGTTATCAAGAGAACCGGAAAAAAGTTAGTTTCTCAACATAGAGCAAGCTTCAAAACTGATTTTGAGAGTAATAAACAACTATTACCTACCTATATTGAAGTTCCTTCTAAAAAAATGAAAAACGTTTTAGCTGGTTACATTACTCGTTTGATGAGAAATGAAGAATAATCCTTTAGGTGATTAAAATGGGTGATAATAATAATAATATTATTCTAGTTGGTGAAAAACCATTTATGAATTATGTAACAGGGGTTGTAATGCAATTTACGACATTAGATTCTTCTGAAGTCATCGTAAAAGCCCGTGGTAAATTTATTGCAAAGGCTGTTGACATTGCAGAAGTTGCTAGAAAAAGATTTTTGGAAAATAAAATTGTTGTAGACAAAGTTGTGATTAATAGCGAAGATTTCAAAAATAAAGAAGGCAAACAAATTCGTGTTTCGACTATTGAAATTTTTATCAAAAAAGAATAAGTATTATAAATTAATTCCACCTTATTAAATAAATGTTCGAAGACGTGTTGAGTTTTGTTCCGCAGAGTTTACTATTTAACTTAGGTGTTATACTTATTGTTGCAACCTTCTTTGCATACATTGCAAGATTATTCAAACAACCACTAATCCCTGCATACATAATTGCCGGTTTAGTTATTGGTCCTATTGGTTTAAAATTAATTCAAGATACAAATTTAATCCAAAGTATCTCCGAAATTGGAATAATTTTTTTACTTTTCATTGTTGGACTAGAGATGGATTTAAAGAAATTAAAATCACTAGGGGGGGTTGTTGCTATTACAGGTATTCTTCAAGTATTCTTAACCTTTGCAGCGGGGTATTTTGTTGCACTATTAATGGGTTTTGATACTATGAATGCAATCTATGCTGGTTTAATTATTGCATTCTCAAGTACTATGATTGTTTTAAAATTAATAATAGACAAAGATGAATTAAGTACTATTCACGGAAGAATGTTATTAGGGATATTATTCATCCAAGATATCCTAGTAATCCTTGCACTAACTTTGATTATCGGCTCAGATTCCCTTTCATTTACAGCCATCCTATATAGTTTATTGAAATTTTTAATTTTACTAGTGATCGCATTCATTGCAAATAGATATTTAATCCACCCTACCTTCAAATTTGCGGCAAAGTCTTCAGAATTATTATTTTTACTCTCATTAGCATTTTGTTTCTTATTTTCTTTATTGGCCTATGCACTTGATTTTTCAATTGCAATTGGTGCTTTTTTCGGTGGAATCACACTAGCCAACTTACCTTACAACCTAAATATTATTTCAAAAGTGAGTTCATTAAAAGATTTTTTTGCAATTATATTTTTTGTTTCTCTTGGGCTACAAATTGTTTCAACAAATATTTCCTCAATTATAACTCCCTTCTTTGTATTTTTAGCATTAGTGATTTTATTAAAACCATTAATAGTAATGATATTACTAAGTATATTCGGTTATGATAAGCGTAACTCCTTCGTTACGGCTGTTTCCTTAGCCCAAATAAGTGAATTTGGTTTAATCCTTGTTCTTTCAGTAGATAATATCTCCCCAGAGTTATTCTCAGTTACAATCCTTTTGGGTGTTATTAGTATCGCTTTAACTTCTTACATTGTTGAATATGAATTAAAAACTTACAATTTTATTCATAGGTTTCTTTCAATATTTGAAAAACTTTCAACAAAAAAGAAATTTTTTGGCTATGAACATAAAGACCGCCCTGAATTAATCCTATTCGGTGCAGATCGTGTTGGTGGTACATTCTTAAGAACATTCAAACACCTTAAAACAAAATTATTTGTTGTAGACTATAATCCTGAGATAATTGATACACTCAAACATAAAAAAACTCCTTGTTTATATGGCGATATTAGTAACTTAGAACTTTTAAAAAGAGTTGATTTTACATCCGCTAAATTTATTGTTTCAACTATCCCCTGTATAGAGGATAATAAAACCTTAATCCTATTTATTAAAGAATTGAATCTAAAACCTACAATAATCTTAACCGCAAAAACTTCAAATGAAGCTATTGATCTTTACAATCTTGGTGCGGATTATGTTTTGGTTCCTTACGTAAAATCTGGTGAGATCCTTTCAAGTCTATTAGATAAATATTATAATGACCATAAGGGTTTGCAAAAGATTCGCCAAACTCATCTTAGATTACTATTAGATAAAAAGAAATCTTAACTTCAATTATATTTGAAGTCTTGAAATGCTTTAAATAGTTGTTATGCTTTGCATATTTTATGAAAAAAATAATTATATTCCTAGTAGCAGTATCATGCTTAATAATAGCTGGCTGCTCAGCAGATAAAGGCATTCCTTATGGTGACGATGCTTTAGGCGATAATGAAATTATGGAAAATTGCATCTCTTACTATGATGGCTGCAATACTTGTGGTGTTGTTGATGGTAAAATATCTGGTTGTACTGAAATTGGTTGTGAAGGGGATTATTCCAAAGATGCAAAATGCTTGGAATACGAAGCCGGTTCTGAAGATTGGGCTATGATAGTTGCAGAAGCTAGCAACTGTACTGAATATGGTACTCTTTCAGAAGATTCAATAATGTACAACGAAAATTCAAAAACCTATTGGATAGATCTAATACCTTTTGAAAATCCTTATAACTGCAATCCTGCTTGTGTTGTTTATGAAAATGGTTCAACAGAAGTTAACTGGAGGTGCACAGGATTATTGAATTAATAATGGCACCAAGGAGATTTGCATCTCTGCTTACTTTCACATTTCTTCAAAGAATTATTTATAGGATTCATAGATTTAATGAATATAGTTATTAATCATTTATCAGATAAATTTTATCATGATGATCAAAATATCTAAAAATAATAGTTTCATTTTCTACTTTGAATAGAAAAACAAAGTGACCAATATGTACTCTTTTATAATTCTGTAATGGTTTTTTCAAATTCTTATAATGATTAATATCTGAATTGCAAATATCTGCAATTTTCTTTAAAATCTGCTCAAATAAACTTTTATCTTTTTTAGAAAGTTTTGTTAATAATTCATCTAAATCTGGGTGAATTTCATATTTCATTCATACCTCTTTCTTAATTCTTTAATTGATATAAAAGTTATGCCTTTTTTACTTTCAGTTTTTTTAATATTTTCAATAAATTCAGGTCTCAATTCAGGCTCATCTTCTTCTTCAATATATTTTTCTACAACTAATTGAATAGCTTCACCTTTATCTCTAAGACCATATTTTGCTTTCACTACATTCAATACCCTATTTGTATTTTCATTTATCTGAACCAAAGCTTGTACCATATTAGTCCTCCTTATACCAACTAAGTTTAACTTATTTATAAATTTTTCTGAAAGTCTATTTATTTAAATTATAAATTTATTAGAAGTTAATAATGGCACCAGGGGGATTTGGAACACCTGCGGTGCTTTTGTCTTTATTGCTTTCATTTTTTAGCTTGCTTCCAAAGGTGATCAAAATAATTTTTTAAAGATGAACTAATCTCTTTATTATTTATTATTAAAACAAAAGGTTTTTCTTCGGCAGAATAGATGGCTAATTTATTATTAAAAATAGAAAAACTAACACTACTATCTAGATGTTCTAGATTTCTTATTTTAACCGAAGATTTTGGGTATATTGAGCCCATAATTTTTTTATTTTTTTCTGATGTAATCAAAGAGCCTTTAATTTTTTTTTGTTCAAATTCTTTAATATAATTAGGATAATCATATTTTAAAACTTCTAGTATATTTAATGTTCCTCCTCCACCAAGAGTATAGAAATTATCACAATCCAAGAATTCTCTTACATAAGCCTTTAATCCAGCTTTTCCTTCATAAACTTTAACCTCATTTTCAGATTTATTTTTTTCTTGCAGTTTTTTTATTTCTTCTATTAGATTTAAAGCTTTAATTTTCTTTTCATCTATTTCTTTAATTAAATTTTCGGGATCTGAAGGATAAAATACTTTTATTTTGCCATTAACAACATAGCTGACTAATCCCTTATTGATTAAAGAATTAATTATATCATATACAAATGAACGATCTATGCTTAAAGATTTTGAAATATTGCTCCCAGATCTTCCAGGGGATTGAATAATTTCTAAATAAACCCTAGCTTGATTTTCACTTAATCCAAATTCTACTAACATTGAGGCTTTCATAGCTATTTATTAATCTCTTTGAGTTTATAATTGTTGTGGTTAATTCCAACAACATACATTTATATAGCTTATTTGAATGCCAAACAAAGAGGTAAATAAAATGGTAAATGAATTAAGAAAAGCAATTGACACTACAATCCAAGAAGCAATAGCCTGGAGAAGAAATCACTCTCATGATGATAATACTATTATTGAAATGGATCGATATAGAAGATTACTTGAAAATTTAAGCCTCAGACCATCTAATACTTATTTAATGGCTTGTGCTTTAGTACAAACTGCAGAATATTCTACATTATTTGCTGGCCTTTGCTATTTATTAAACAGAAGTTAATAGTATGGCACCAGGGGGATTTGAACCCCATTAATAATTGCATCTTTACCTTTGTTTTGTGTTTTTTTCATCATTAAATACGTCTTCTTTTAGGACTCTTAATAATAGTATAATTATTTCTTGTTCAATCAATTAATTTTTGAAAAGGCTCTAATTTATCTCCTATTCGATCTAATTTTTCATATGCTAGTTTAACACCATATTGTTTTAAAGAAGTTATCATTATTTTACCTCAGCAAAGCTGAAGTGTTAAAAGTTTTTACTCTTTATGAATTATGCAAAGTTCTCTTTAGTATTTTATATTGTTTTATAAGGGTAGGCTCAGTTATTTTGTTTGTAGAATTAAAGACAAAGTATGTAGGTTTTGTTTTTGATTTATTGATTATTTCTTTGCTATTTTCCATAAATATTCAAAATATTTCTTATTACTATCAGCAATAGATTTGTTTTCAATTAGAATTACAAAAGGTTTTTCTTCAAATACATTAATAGCCACGTTATTATTAAAGATTAATATAGAAGAAGGAGTTAATTCTTCAATGTATCTTATCGTAAAATTTGGAAGTTTTGTAAATGCATGCCCTCTTAACTTTTCACTTGTAATTAATCTTCCTTTTATTTTGAGTAATGCTGTCTTCTTTGAAATATGGGGCATTTCATATTTAAGAAATTCATAACTTTTTCCTGTTGCACCAATTACTAACATATCTTTTGCTCTTGATTCTAATATTAATCTAATAACTGTTCTTAATCCTGTTTTACCTTCATGTATATTAATTGCTGAAGATTTATATTTTATTTTTTCCAGTGCTTCTAATTCGGGAATAATTGATTGAATAATTTTTTCTTTTTGTTGTATTGAATTAAGTAAATTTTTTGGAGATGTAATTTGGAATAATATCTTTTTGTTTTTGACAATGTGGCTGGCTAAGCCTTTGTTAATCAAATTTTGTAAAATATTGTATGTGTGACTTCTATCCATGCCCAAAATTTTTGCTAGTTCACTTCCAAAGACAGATCCATTTTTGAGAAGAGCTAGATAAACTATAGATTCTTTTTCACTTAATCCTGTTTCTTCAAGTTTTCTTATCAATTCCTCCATAATTTTTATGAAGAAGAAGTAATTAATAAATGTTGTTGTTCTGAGTTACAACAAGTTCTAATATAGTTTAGCTTTATTCATCCGATTATAATGGAACTAATATATGGGTTGGATATATCTCAAGCAGAAATAGTTTGTAAAAAGCTAGAAAGTATTGCTTTTGAAGATTGGAAATATGATGAAGAGTTTATTAGTAACAATGGCTCTTCTGGTATGATTTTTACGTCTATAAACCCTAATGTTTCTGCTCAAATAAGAAGAGGAATAGAATATGGAAGCCCTATTTTTGCTGGTGATGATGCATCAGATTCAATTGTATATAGTTTAATTGTATGTTTTGAAGAATATAAGGTCATTCCTGTTAACAAATTGAATGAAGTTGTTATATCAGGCATATATATAAGAGTACTTAAGGACTATAGAGTTAAAAAAGCAGAAGATTTAGCAAAACAAAATAAAAAGGTAAAGGATACCCTTGAAGAATTACTTAGAAATTTATAAGAATAAAAACTTTTGCTAAATTTTTCAAAATTTAAATACTTGATATCGAAGCTAAATTTTTTTACAAGAAGGTGTGTGAGCATGGCGTATGCATACATAATTCTTGTAAAATCATTTTGTCATATAATTTAATCAACTGTGAAGAAAAATTCATTCTGACTATTAATTTTATACAAAGAAGGTAAAAAAGAAATAGGCACTGCTTTGAAAGAATTAAATAATGATGAATGGATTTTACTTTTTGTAAAAAGAACAGGCAAAGATTCTTCAGAACATATTTCTCTTAATCCTAGAAAAATTTCTGAAATAAAACAATTTTTAGAAATTAATAATGGCACCAGGGGGATTTGAACCCCCAACAACTAGCTCATGAGACTAGTGTTCTACCAGGTTGAACTACAGTGCCAATTAAGAAAAAAAGTTATTTTGGGTTTTATAAAGGTTTTTACAACAAAATATTCACCGATGGCCGACCGATACAATGATATTCAAAGTCCTTCTGTTCTTTTATAGATTCATAATTAAAGACATCTTTTCCATCTAGGATTAATCTTTTAGATAAATTACTCCTAAGCTGGTTATAATCTGGCCTCCGATACAATTTCCAATCATTCAAAATTAATAATGCCTCAGAGTCTTTAGTAGCCTCATACATATCCTCAACTATCATTAAATTCGTTGTATCCACATTCAATTTTTTCATTTCATGCATAAACTCTTCTGAAGCTTGCGGATCATGTGCGATTACTTTTGCACCTTTTTTCAACAAATCTGGAATGACTTTTAATGAAGCAGCTTCTCTAATATCATTGGTATCTTTTTTGAATGCTAATCCCCATACAGCAATTTTCTTACCATTCAATTCAGGATAAATTCTATCCAGGACAATATTCAATTGCATCTTTTGATTCTCATTTTGTTCTAGAACTTGCTTTAATAATTGAAAATCCTGTTCTGATCCACCAATCTCTTTGATAGTGTTATACAATTGTGATACATCCTTCATAAAACAACTTCCACCAAATCCTAAACCAGGGTGAACAAATCTACCAATCCTCTCATCTCCTAGAACCGCAGGGATCATCTCCCTCCAATTTGCACCAGCCTTTTTAGCCAGATTCGCAAAAACATTTGTCAATGCAACTTGTGACGCTAAATAAGTATTACATGCATATTTAGTCAGTTCTGAACTCTCTGGAGCCATGAAATGTATTCTAGATTGCCCCGGTGAAAATAGTGATGAATACAATTCTTCGAATAGCTTTCTTGCTTTCTCTGATTCTACACCCACAATCAATCTATTTGGATACAAAGAATCCATTACAGCTCTACCCTCAGCTAACGTTTCGGGGTTTGATGCTACTTCAAATTCACCTTGATAATATTGTTCAATAATTTTTCTTACTCGTCTAGCTGTCCCAACCGGAACTGTACTTTTATTTACAATGATTTTATACGAAGGCGTTTCTTTCAACACTTCTCCAATTTTATGCGCAACAGAATCAACATAAGATAAATCTGCTTTCCCATTTGCATCTGGTGGTGTCCCAACAGCAATGAATACAAATGTCGATTCCCTAATTGCTCTTTTAGAATCCGTTGTAAACTCAATCAATTTATTTTTATACGATGTCCTTAATATCTCTGGAAGTCCTTCTTCAAATATTGGCAAATCATTTGATTTCCCTTCACAGAAATTAATTATTGAATTTATTTTATCTTGATTAATATCAAAAAGAATAACTTTGTGACCTTGTTTTGAAAGGACTGCACCGTGTACTAATCCCACAAAACCCGAACCTGCTACTGAAATTATCATTCTTCTAATGTCCTAAACCTGATTTAAAAATATTGTGAAGACTAAAATTATTTCAATTCCATAAATATTATAAATAAAATTCTGATAAATCTCTTATGCCAAAAGAAACAGTTCAAAGACCTTGGGGTCGGTATGAAGTCTATGCAGACAATGAAAAAGTTACAGTAAAGATCCATCATTTTATCGCAGGTGGTGTATGGAGTTTACAATACCATAATCATAGGGATGAGTTCTTTAAAATCCTTGAAGGTGAAGGTACATTTAGAATTGGTGAAGAATACTTTGATGTTAAGCCTGGTGATGAACTCTCAGTAAAAAGAACCCAATTACATCGATTTGAAGCTAAAACCTCCGTTAAGATTTTAGAAATCCTTTATGGCCTTTGGGACGAAAAAGATATTATAAGATTAGAAGATAAATACGGACGTGAAGGAACAAACGACTAAAATAATTTTTTAATCTCTTCTTTAATCTCATCCATATTCTCAAACTTGGTTGTTCTCCATTGTCCTAAATGTAATCCATCATCTTTATTTCTTGGAACAACGTGTATATGCACATGGTTAATTACTTGCCCAGCATAAGGCCCATTATTTTGAATGATATTCACACTCTCTCCATAATCCATTAAAGCTTTTGCAACTTTTTGTACTCCATTCATCAAAGAAGACAAATCTTTTTCTTCCATCTCCGTAATCAAAGCATAATGCTTTTTTGGAATAACCACAGTATGCCCCTTACACATTGGATTAATATCTAAAAAAGCCAAACAATCTGAATCCTCATAAACTTTGTAACAAGGAATTTCTTGTTTAATTATTTTACAGAATATACAATCATTCATTCTTGGACCCTCTAAAAAGTTCTTTTTTACTCTTTTCTAAATCTTTAATGATTTGTTGTTTTGCAATTTCTAATAATCCTACACATTCTTGTGGTGAAATATTTTTCGTTTCAACTTTAGTACCTATATTCCCATTTTTAATAACAAACTTCACTTCAAACATTTTTTCTTGTTCCATAACTAAAGATAAGAAAAGCTTCCTTTAATAACTTTCCAAAACTTATATAAACTCTTCAAATAAATAGTAATCCAATGAAAAAATTTACTCTTCTTTTACTAATATTAATATTAATACCATTAGTTTCCGCAAACTTTGATTTAATGCGTTCCCATTCAATGTCGGATTTTGAAGGAATGGACCAAAGTGCCCTTTCTGATGAAGAAATTGTTGCACTTTTCAAAGAAGCGTTAATTACACAACTTCCTGAGATAAAAGACGATTTTAATTCTGATTCCCAGATCCCATCACCAATAGATTATTTCTTAAATGAAGAAAAAATTAACCTTATTCTAGACAATGATTATAAATTTTTATTAATAATCAAAGAGGGCAAAATCGATACTTTGCAGGAAAGTGAATTCTCAGACCCAGATTTTAATGTTTATATCAACGATCCTGCATTATTGGCAAATATCCAAGGGACGTTTAATATCAAAGAAAGCCTAGATAATGGCGATATTACTTTGGAAGGGGTAGGTTTCTTTAATAAACTTAAATTAGCCCCACTAAAATTAGCATTAAAGTTCTTGTAAAAACATTTAAATAATTCTATTAAAATTTTTTATTATGGTTTATATTTCCGATCCTCAAAGAGCAGTAATTTCTAAGTCCAGATTTAGAGAACCTATCGAATATCTCATTGCTAATTCCGATTTTGCTACAACCCATTTTTGGCATGAAACAGGGTTTATAGAATTATTAGAAACTGGTTTGGTTGATTCTCCTCCTTATGAATTCAGGCAACAGATGATTTGTTCTAATTGTTTTGGAACTACTGCATTTGTCTCTGGATTAGAGGGTTTATTTCAATCTCATCCAAATAATCTATTTCCCTCAAGAAGAAGGTCTCCAGGTTATATTTGTCCAGATTCAATGCATAGTTTTCTTACTAGTGATTATGTAGAAGAAATTTCTTCACCAAAACCAGATTGTATTGTGGCTATGGGAAAAAAGACTTTACAAGGAGATTTATTTCGTGTTTTTTTTGATTTGTTTCATACTGCGGTTTATTTAAGTGAAGGCCAAGTTTTTGAACAAATGGGCTCCTGTTATCCTTTTTCAGTATACACTCTCCGGGATTCATCTAATTGCCGTTTCTTCCGCATAAAAACCTTTAAATAATCTCTAAATATTTTTATACAAATGGAAACGAATAAACTTATTCAAGAAAGATTAGACAAGTTAGAAAAATTAAAACACTTAGGTGTAAATCCTTATCCCTATTCATTTAAAGATTACATATTCTCACAACCCTTATTAAAAAAATATGCATACTTAGCTGAAGGAGAGAGTACAAAAGATGTTTACTCAGTTATGGGTAGAATAATGACCCTGAGAGATATGGGTAAAGCAGCTTTTGCTCATTTACAAGATCAAGAAGGAAAAGTCCAAGTTTATTTCAGAGAAGATGAACTAAAAAATTATGATGTTTTCAAACTTTTGGATATTGGTGATATAATTGGAGTTAAAGGTATAGTTTTTAAAACTAAAAAAGGTGAAGTCACAATCCATGCAGCAGAGTTTGTTTTACTTTCAAAATCTCTTCGTCCATTACCTGAAAAATTTCATGGTTTACAAGATTCCGAAATCAGATATCGACAGAGATATGTTGATTTAATTGCTAATTCTGAGGTAAAAGAAATATTCCTAAAAAGGAGTAAGATAATTTCCGCAATGCGTGAATTCTTGGATAAGAAAGGTTTTACTGAAGTGGAAATCCCAACTTTACAACCCATCTATGGTGGAGCAAGTGCAAGGCCTTTCAAGACCCACATTAATGCTTGGAATTTAGATTTATTCCTTTCAATCTCACCGGAATTATATTTGAAAAAATTAATTGTTGGGGGCTATGAAAAAGTATATACAATCGCAAAAAGTTTCAGAAATGAAGGTGTTGATAAAACACATAATCCTGAATTTTCAATGATGGAATGCTACTGGTCTGGTGCGGATTATAATGATATGATGGTCTTGACTGAAGATATTTATGAATCCATTGCAATGAAAGTTCTTGGTACAACTGAAGTAGATTATCAAGGGACAAAAATTTCATTCAAGAAACCCTGGAAACGTATGACTATGTATGAAGCTTTGAAACAGTTTGCTCAGATTGATGTAGAAAAACTTTCGGATAATGATATCTACGATTTACTTGACAAAAATGGAATTGAATACAAAATGGATTTAACCCCGAGAGGTTTAGCAATTGTATTATTATTTGAAGAGTTTTGTGAAAAACATTTAGTCCAACCTGTATTCATCACTGATCATCCAAAAGAAACTTCTCCTTTATGTAAATTAAAGCGAGGAAATCCAGATTTAATTGAAAGGTTTGAACCTTACATTAATACCTGGGAAATTGGTAATGCATATTCAGAATTAACTGATCCTATTTTGCAAAGAAAATTATTCGAAGAGCAAGCAGAGCGTGGTCGTGGTGGAGATGAAGAAGCTCAACAAATGGATGAAGATTTCTTAAGGTCTGTAGAATACGGCCTACCTCCAACTGGTGGTTTGGGTTTAGGTATTGATCGTATGGTTATGTTAATGACAAATGCAGCATCTATTAGAGAAGTAATCTTCTTCCCTACAATGAAACCTGAATCAAATTAAATATTTTTAAAATTTTCAATTTCTTTTTTTATCTTTATCTCATCCCAACCTTTTTCAGTTAGTTTTTTTATTATTTCTTGTTCACTATCCCCTTTTGCTAGGCTCTTATAAATATAATCCTCAAATTTCCCTCTACCCAATTTATTTACTTTTAACAACAAACTTTCAGTTTGACTCTCAGAATAACCTTCCTTCAAAAGTTCATCTTTTAGATTTAGATTATTTATATGGTGATAGGTATAATATTTTATACCCTCATCAATATTTTTTTCTATATCCTCAATTTTTATTTTCCCTTTCATTTGCATTTTTAATATTAAGGCCAAACCAATCCTATATCCATAAAATACTGCCCCACCAATAATAAAAACATAAGCTAACATTAATAAGAAATTACCTCCCCCAATTAAATCTGCCGATCTTAAAATCCCTGTCAAATCTCCAATCTCCTGAATTAAATCTGTTTGTGCTCCGACATTATATTGTCCAGATTCTCCCATTTCTTCTGAATTATATTCTCCTTGGGCACAGTAATAGTTTTGACAAGTATACCCTTCATAGCAATCAGTATCTGAATAACATTCAGGCTGAATAATTACTGGAGTTAATGCTCCTTCTTCCGGGGTAGTAGACCTTGGTGTTAAAGGTGTTGCTGGAAGACTTCCAGAAAGTGTATATGTCCCAAACCGGCTAGTATTAATTGTCACTTCAGTATTAGCTACGAGGTCTACATCGATTCCTTGATCTTCCCATATTGAAGTCTGAGGATTAAACCAATATAATGTTGCATTTGTTATAAATCTAGTAGCTAAATCATTAGCAGTCGTTACTAACCTCACTGTCACATTTCCCGTTAAATTAGAAACCAAATTATCATCTAATACAATGGTCCAGAAAGCTACCTTTTCAACCCCCAGCCCAGAACTAGAATTTTCTGGATTCCGATCTGAAAAATGTTTAATAACTCCTAATTTTGAGGTTATATCATTTTTTGTTGTTATTTCAAAAAAACTTAGATTCCCCCCAGATTCAGTCAAATTAATTATTGTTCGGGTATTTGCTGTAAAATTGTATTCTGTAAAATTATAAATCCCGTCAGTAAATTCAAATACATAATAACTAAATGTCTTATTAATATAATTATTCCCGCTATCATTACAGTTAAGATAATAAGTAAAATTTCCATAATTATTAATATCTATTGCTAAAGAATGTTCAGTTTTACCCGTATTATTTATGTTTCCCCAATTACTATTTAGTGTTCTATATTGACAAAATACATTTTCACTTGAACTAAAAGCTATGGTTTTTGTAGCATCTGAATAGTTATTCATATAATCCTCAGTAAAATAAATCATCGGCATTCTCCGATTAAAATTAATTTGCCAAGTTTCGGTTGTACTATTTAATATTTCATTATCTAAAGAAAAATTTCCTGAAACAAAATTATTTACTTTCCAATAATAAGTCCCATCTGAAATATTACTTAAGCTTAAATTAAATGCTTGTACACTTAGAGATGAATAATCTTTTCTTAAAATCCGGCTTATTCTTAATTCATCAAGAACTCCATTTAAAATTATATTTGAAGTGGTTATATCTGCGTTTGAGCCTAAATAAAATGCCTGATCATTAAAACTACTAATCCTCTCAATTTGTGTAGTATTAACTTGAGTTCCATCAAGAATTAATGTAATATTCCCATATCTTTCCCAATTTACGGCTATATGGTGCCATTCGTTTGTATTCCAATTACTAATATTATAAGTAATAAAACTTCTATTTTCAGTACCAACACTATATAATAATTGGCTTCCAGTTCTATTTAAACTTAGGCCCCCGGTTTCGTGATCAAAAAAATAATTTGTTTGGCCATCACTTGGACTCCAATATGGCATAACCCAAAATTCAATTGAACCTTCATTTGAATGAATTGTTCTTAGGGAATTTTCAAGATATCCTCCAGATTGATCCAATCTTAATCCATTATTATATCTCCCCAAAGTGCTAGTTTCTGATCCTTTTATCAACCATCCATGATTATATAATTCTTCTTTGAAATCAAAATGTTCAACAAGTAATGTTTGTGGGTCTGTATAATCTGGTCTTGAATAATTATTAATCCCTAAATTTGAATCAACAAACTTACTAAAATTACTATAATTATAAAGTGCCCATTCATAATATAAACTATCTCCTGCCTCTAAAATACTCCCAACAGACCAATTAAAAATAGAAGAATTTAACTCCGAACTAATATTGGAATTATTTGTAAAATAAGATAATACTGAATTATATGGCGTTGAATGATATACAAAAACAGTATGATTTTGAAGTCTAATTGATGCATTTGTTAAAGTTGGTGTTTGGGTTGTATCTGTTGTAGAAAAAGTTGCTCTATATTGTATATAATCATTCGAATCAAAATATCCCCCTTGTGGATTTAGACTATTATTCCGATTCAAGACTTCATCACTACTTAATGTTCGATTATATACTACAAAGCTATCAATACTTCCATTAAAAGTACTACTCGTACCTCCATAACCTAAAACAAAAATAGAACTTGAAGAAGTAATTATTGAATTTGAATTCTCATTTGCAACAAGCTTTCCATCTAAATAAATTTTTGTTAAATTCTCAGAACTATGTGTAATAACAACATAATTCCATTTATCCAGGTTTAAAGTTTCATTACTAATTATTGAATAATTAAGCCCCCCATCGCAAGTAGTATTATAAATTAAATTCAAGCTTGCATTTGTATTAAGGGAATATACCAATTTATTAAATACTTCCATATTTTTTGCATTATGGGGAAGAAAATAAAATTCAATAGAATAATTATAATAATTTAATCTTAGGTTTTGATAATCATTTATAACTATTCCTCCAGTTTCAAAGAACTTTAATGCAGTTCCTGATTTCCCTTTTGGAGAAAAGTCTGTATATCTCAAATTATATTTTTCTTGTGTTACTGAATTTTGGGTGGTATTACTCTTTCCTTCAGAAAATGATAAAGCCAATATTTTTGAAGGATCTTCATTTGAAGAATAGTCTCCTCCGGAATAATCCCCCCAATTAATTGAACCATTGTCTCCTTTGATTCCGGTTCTTACTTCAAATGAAATATTCCCATTTGAAATAGGTTTGATTCCATAAAATAATTCAGCATCATAATCGTTATCATTAATTGTTTTTATTGATGAAGTATAAATCCCTTGAGTACAATAATTATTTGTGCTACAATTTGAAAGGATTAATCCTCCAGCAGAACTACTATAAGTTACATTTGTTAGAGTTCCATTTAGAAAATTTGGTTCAGTAACATCTAAAATCAAAGTATTGTCTTTTGATAATATTACAATCCCTCTGTTATAATGGCTTTCAATTTCAGCTTCACTTAAACTTTTATTATAAATTGCAACTTCATCAATTTGCCCCTCTAAATATTGGGAAGGAGCATCAATTAATCTCCCAAGGGCAATATTCCCCGAAAAAACATCCATATTTCCAGTTAAATTGGTTTTATTTTGTAATTGGCCATTCAAGTATAAAGAAATATTTTGATTGTCATAAGTTAAAACTATTTGGTTCCATTGGTTTAATGAAATACTATCCGGAGAAACAATCTTTAATGTTGGTGAGGATTCAGAGATTTTTAAATACCCCTCGATTTTTTGATTTGCACTCCTAATATATACTGTGTTTGAATTATCAATAATCCCTGCAGTAGAAATACTCCTTGGATACATCCAAATCTCATAAGTAAAATTATTTGTTAAGTTTAAACCCGTTGGGGTTGTTACATCATAATGATTGTTTAAGCTAATATTTACAGAATTATGATTTCTTCCTTTTTTCCAATCTGCGGTTGTACTTGCTCCAGAGTTATTATTTACAACTTCTTTGAATGCAACTCCAGAACCTTCATCTAAGGGCCAATATGCTACTAAACTTGAGTCCTGAGGAATGATTCCACATTCAAGATAATCGTGTGTTGTAAAATTTCTTAAACCACTAACAACTGTCGATGTATTCAAATCTGTTTTTAAACTTCCATTGATATACCATAAATATAACAAAGAGCTTACATCATTTGTTACAGACCCATTAAAACAATAATAAGTTTCATTAATATATTTCTGTGTCGGTTCTACAAAAACATAATCTATTTGTAAAGTCCCAGAACTATTCCCTAAGGTCCAAAAATCATAAGCAGTTGTATCTTCTAATTCTCCGTAATCAAATTCACTAATAACCTTTCCAGTATATTTAAAATTCGTAAAAATCATTATAACAATTAATGAAACAATAATTATAGCTGTAATCTCTTTTTTCCAATAGGGCTTATTTTGTTGAATAGCACTCATTAGAAGGCCTTTAGCAACCCCTTTTCGAATTTCCTCGTCCATAATCCCATTTATTCTCTATTTATTCGATTAAAATACTTTTCTTAAGTAGATTTATACCTTTGAAAGTAATAGCACAATCCTTAAATGTTTGAAAGACCTATATAATCCTATGAAAACTGGCCTAAAAGTCTCGGAAGCGATGTCACAAACTCCAGTCACAATTTTACCAACAAAAACTATTCTTGAGTGTGCAAAAATTATGCTCAAGAGAAATGTTGGAAGCATTCTTATTGCAAATGGAGACAAGCTTCAAGGTATTCTTACGGAAAAAGATTTAGTAGGTTTTATTGCGAAAGGTTTAGATCCTAAAAAAATTCAAGTTTCAAAAATTATGACTAAAAAGATTGATACAATTGAACCAGACGTTGATTTATTTGAAGCACTTACAAAAATGAAAATTGAAAAAATTAGACGTCTTCCTGTTGTTTACAAAAACAAACTTTTAGGTATGCTGACAATAAATGATATTTTAAAGATTCAACCAGCATTATTTGAATTAATTCAAGAGCGTGCAAAAATGGAATCCTCAAAAAATAATCCCAAACCTACAGAAGGCGAATGCGAGCTTTGTGAGAATTATGGTAAGCTCTATGAGGTTGATGGTCAATATCTTTGTGAAGAATGCCGCATTGAGCAAGAATAACCGAAAGCATTATTAATTAATTTTCTTTAGATTTATCCATGGGATTTGAAAAGCTGGATGTAATTAGTGGTGTTTCTGAAAAAGTTGTCCATCATTCCTTTATTGATGTGTTCGGTTTGATCAAAGCAATCCCTGCATGGTTTAAACAATTCCAATATGATTTTTATGAAAAAGGTTTAGCTGAAAAGGACATTGGTACTGGCCATCAAATAGATAGTGATTGGATTGCTTCAAGAAGCGTAGATAATTATTTAAAATTTAAAATTGAACTTTCAATCAAAATTTTAGATTTAAGAAAAATTGTTGCAGATGATGGTACTGAAACTTTTTGGGGACGGACAACAATTACAATAAAATCTGAAGTAATCAAAGATCCTCATGGTACTTACAAAGCAAAAAATAGAAAAAAAAGTTTGAAATTTTTTGTAGAACTTTATGAGCGTTATTTCTTAAAAGATTATTTTATCAAATACACTGGTAAGTCTGATGAAGAAGCCTTAGCTTTATTAGAAACAGTTAGAAAATATTTGAAATAGAAAGCTTTATAATTTCTCTACTCCATAGAACCAAATATGGGAACAAAAGATTTTGTAGGTATGCCTTTATCGGTTTCTAATACTTTGACCTATGATCAAAAAGAATTATACAAATTTTTAAAAAAATGGTTCACTGAAAGAGGTTATTCTCTAAAAGAAAAAGATTACACTGAAAAAATTTTATCTGATGGTAAAAAACTTTATCATTTTAATTGGTCCAATGGTAAATGGATTGATGATATGACTAAAGCAATGATTAATGTTGAATTCAAAGCAGAGATTGAAAATGTGGCTATTGAAACTCATGATGGTAAAAAGAAATCTGCTCAAATGGGCCAAGTTCTTGTAACATTTACTTCTTATTTTGATCGTGATCCAACTTCTGAATGGAACATGCTAAAAAAAGATCCTTACAAAACTTTATTCCGAGAAGTTTGGGATAAAATGCTTGCTCGTGGTAAATGGGAACGTAGAAAATCGGCCTTAGAAAAAGATATAGAAATTATTATTTCTGATTTGAAAACTTATTTGAAAGTTCATAGGTACGACTAAGATGAGCAAAGTAATAAAAGCAATTGCTACATTAATGGGATTAATAATTGGTGCTGGTGTTCTAGGATTACCATATGTTTTCATGCAAGCTGGTTTTTTGACTGGCGTTATTGTTCTAGTTTTGATTGGCTTTCTTGTAATAATGATGAACCTTTATTTAGGTGAAATTACATTAAGAACAAAAGGTATCCATCAACTTCCAGGTTATGTTGAAAAATATTTAGGGAAGAAAGGTAAGTTTTTCATGTGTATTTCTTTGATGATTACTGTTTATGGTGCTTTGACTGGTTATCTTATTGGTGAAGGTCAGGCTTGGAGTGCGATCCTCGGCGTCAAACCAATTTATCCAATGCTAGTATTTTGTATTCTAATGGCAATAATTGTCTTTAAAGGATTAAAATTAATCGAACACTTAGAATATTATTTTAATATAATTGTAGTTAGTGTTTTAGCTTTGATTTCTATCATCGCTTTATTTTTCTTAGAACCTTCTAATCTTACTGGGTTCCATTCTTCAAATTTATTAATCCCCTATGGTGTTGCATTATTCGCTCTTGCAGGTGCGGCAGCAATCCCTGATCTCAAAGTTGAACTTGGAAAAGGCGAATTACACAAACTAAAAAAAGTTATTTTCATAGGTTCTATAATCCCTTTAATATTATACCTTCTATTTGCTACGGCCGTTGTTGGTGTTACTGGATTAGATACCTCTCAAATTGCTACAATCGCTCTAGGAGACTATCTCGGTTCATACATGCTTTTCATGGGCAATTTATTTGCAATCTTTACAATGGCCACTAGCTTTATGTTACTAGGTTTGGCTTTAGTTTGGATGTATCACTTTGATTACAAAATGAAAAAAATTCTTGCTTGGTCTCTAACTTTAATTTTACCTTTAGCCATTGCCCTTTCTGGGTTTGCAAGCTTCGTCCAAGTTTTGGCAATTACTGGAACCTTTGCAGGTGGTATTGAAGGGATCATGATTGTATTATCTCATCGTGCTGCTAAAAATAAAAGTGAAAGAAAACCCGAATATCAAATAAAGAATAGATTTTGGTTATCAACAATAATGGTCGCTGTTTATTTATTTGGTATGGTTTATACTTTGTATACTTTATTTTTTTAATAACCAGATAACTCAGAATAATAATTAAAATTTACTCTTACAAAATCATTATCTTTTGTAGCCACACAAGCTTTAGTATTTTTTGGATTAAATGTTGCACATTCTATTGGAGGGCTTCTTTCTGCTTGTTCATATAACTCTATTAAAGTTTCCTATTCTATTTCATTTAATGCTAATCCAAAAGGTGTAACATCAAATTCAGTAACTCCATTTGGAGATACAATCCTATTTCTAATTCTAGCCCTCGGATATAACCAATGAATATTCCCTGCAAAATTAATATCCAAATAGGAAGGTGTTGCTAATCCTATTTTTAATGCTTCAGTTGTCATTTGATGCATTTCTTCAACTGAAATCCCATATTTTCAAGCAATTCTTTTTCAAATTTTGCATCAATCAAAATTCGATTTAAAGCAGATGAATGTTTTTCATCTGCACAAAATGCAGATATTTTTCTTACCGTTTTTTTAGCTAAACTGATAGGTCCAGATAAATAATTACCTACATGTCTAAAACCACCTTTTATAAAAGATTTTTTAGCAAAACTTAAAAGTTTAGTATCTCTTTTATTTTACTTAAAATCATCCCATAACCCTCCTTTTTCCTAGTTACAGAAAGAGGAGGATGCTCTTTTAAGTTTATTTATAAACAAAATTCAGAAACTCAAGTTAATTAAATCTGGTGAGCCAGGAAGGACTCTAAGTTGGTTAGTTTTTAAATTTGGTAAATAGTGTCATGGTGATCAAGATCATAGAACACAATTTTATCTTCAGATTCTATGTAGAGAAAGGTGAGAACAAATGGACCTAAAATATGTATTCGTTTGAGATACTGTAATGGCTTTCGCAGATTTTTGTAATGGTCCACAGTTTCACAAGTAAGAATTTCTTCTACTTTTCTTTGGAATACTTGATAAAGTACTTTATCTTTTTTAGAAATTTTTTTAAGAGTTTTCTGAAGTTTTTCTTCTATTGCAAAACTACGCATCTACATCCTTCCAGAGTTGAGAAAGAGATTTATATTCCCTAAATTTACCTTTTTTTTCTTTTTTTTGAATTTTCTTAATAAATTCTGGTCGGAGTTCTGGTTCCATATGATTTTCTTCATATTCTTTAATAATAAATTGAACGGCTTCTACTTTATTTTTCAGTCCCTGGTTTGCTTTAATAATCTGAAGTACTTGGTCTTGATGTTCATTGAGAGCAATAAGCGTTTGTTTCATGTTATATATTGTAATATATTGTTATATTTAAGCTTTTCTCATTTGTATTTACCAATGTTGTAAAACATTTTCTTGATTTCGTTTCTTATGTCTTGGTCTAGGAACTTTTAATCTTAAGGACATTTGTTGAAGCAATCTTCTCACATGTCTTAAAGTATAGTT
>JAGVZZ010000032.1 GCA_018302205.1 Candidatus Woesearchaeota archaeon | reverse complement strand
GTACATTCATCTTCATCACAAATTCCATCATTATCAGAATCAGTACATTCATCTTCATCACAAATTCCATCATTATCAGAATCAGTACATTCATCTTCAACAACAATTGTTATGAATTCCTCTTCAGTAATACATTCCCCATCAGAAACAGAGATTGTAGTTGAATAAACACCAGCATCACCAACAACAGTTTGCCACTCTCCATGATTTTCATATGGACTTGAAAATGAAATTATCAAGATATCACCATCAACATCAGTAGCACTGTAATCAGCAACTGCCAATCCTCCTTCATTAACAACAATATCATTTGCGGTTACAACAGGGCAAGTATTTTCATCTTCAACAACACCATCATCTTTAACAATAATTGTAATAATAGCTTCAGTACTTGCAGTACCATCAGTCACAGTTGCAATTACAGTATAAACACCAGCATCGCCATCTTCAGTTTTCCAAACACCCATAGGACTCAATAAAGAACTATAACTAATCTTCAATGAATCACCATCAGCATCATAAGAATAAACAACGTCTGATTGAAAAAATTGAGTCATTCTTACAAAATTACTATATGACAAATGAGTACTAACTTGGCTCATATCAACATCAACCAAATCACCTTCAGTTACAGTAAAATGAATATCAGTTGCTAAAGGCGCATGATTATCAACAATATCATTGTCTTTAACAGTAATTGTAATAGTAACTTCAGTACTATCAGTACCATCAGACACAGTTCCAATTACAGTATAAACACCAGCATCGCCATCACCAGTTTGCCACATACCAAATAAATTCAATAAAGAATCATAACTAATCTTCAATGAATCACCATCAGCATCATAAACATAAACTATGTCAGACTCTCTAATTTGAGTCATTGAATTGTGAAGCCTATAGTTTAGGATATTTGAATCATGACCCAAATCAACATCAACCAAATCACCTTCAGTTACAGTAAAATGAATATCAGTTGCACGAGGCACATAATTCTCTTCAGTTGATTCTTCAACTTCTTCTACTGTAACAGTTTCTGAACCTAATTCAACTTCAACATAACCAACATATCCACCAACATAATGCATATATGATACGGTAACTTTCCATTCATCTCCATCATTTAATTTTGAAGCTGAAATTTTACTACCATCATTATCAGTTAAATCCTCATTTTTTTCCCAAACATAAATTGGGTCTTCAACTTCAAAATCTAAAACAGCATAAATATCATCCTCACCAGTAACTGGATAAGGTGCAATTCCTACTCCATCATTGTTTAGATCAACAGCATCAGCAAAAACATAAGCCATTACTGCGCTTGACGCCAAAACAACGAAAAGTACAACCAATAATTTTTGAATCCATTTCATTTTATTCTTTCTCCTTCACATTTGGTCCATAAGTAAATCCTACCCCTAAATCATAAGTCCCATGAGCAGTTGTCATATGCATATCGTTTACACTTGGATTAATTCCTTCAGACACAGCATAATTAACAATTCCATTAAATGCCCAATTATCACTTAATTGATATCTTCCTTGAACACCAACATCTAATCTACTTTGAGAATTGCTTTGACCTGGAACATTTCCATCTCCTTCAACATCAACATTTGTTGCTCTGACTGAAGCATAAGGTAAAACTTCTAATGCACCAGTTCTTAACAATGGCCCACCATAAATTTCATGTTGCCTAACATCAGCTGATGCTTTTGCACTAAAATTTCCATATCCTTCGATACTTCCATCAACAATAACATCTAATGGAACATTATTATAATTATAACCTACTACAGCACCAGAAGCTCTGAATAAAACTCTAGCACCCAAACCATTTCCAACCTGTTCAGTTGTAGCTGAAACATCACCATCAACTGTATCAATAGTTCTACCATATAACCTTCCACCAACTTCAGCCCCTAAACCAAATTGCTCTCCTGCATATTGCAAACCACCAGCAATCAAATGACTTTGTTCAGATCCAGTAATATCTCCTTTAACTCTAGTGAATCTTCCATCATAATCAGCAAACACAAACCATTTTTGTTCATCTCCAAATACAACTAATGGCAATGTTACTCTTGGTGCTAAATATAATCCATGTTCACTATCTTTGGTCTCAACATTTTTATGATCAACATTAAAATTTCTTCCATAAACTCCACCCATTAATCCTAATCTAAAAGAACCTAAATCCCAAGGATTTCTTACAGATTTTTTAGGAGCTTCAACAGGAGCTACTGCAGCAGCTTCAGGAACATCTTCTACTTTAATATTAAATGAAGTACAATCTTCCAATGTTCCATCTGAAACACACACTTTTGCAGGATAAGTTCCAGCATCATTAGAATTTGTAGTCCATGACAAATTATTATTTATAACAATACTTTTTGCAGGTTTTTGTTTATATGTGTAAGTCAAAACATCACCATCAACATCAGTAGCAGTTGGATTTACTGTTACAATTTTTCCTTCATTAACTGTAATATCAGCAATATCATCAATTACAGGTGCATGATTTTCAACAGCAGGAACAGCAGCAGTTGCACTTGGAAAATATGAATTCGGAACAGCAACAGGATACAGAGCACTTTGTGAACGTAACCTTACAGCACCATCCCCTCTTAATCCATCTTTATTATTAACAGTAACATATTTTGGATTTGCAGAACAAGTTGTACCATCAGCTAATTTTACTAAAACATTATCTAATTTCATAGCAGCAGCTAGACTTTCAAATCCAGGACCAGCTTCAGTAGCAACAACAGCAGTAAGGTCAGCTAATTTATTATTTAAACTTGAAATTCTTCCTCTTAACATCCAATTATCACATAATGTAGTTGCAATTAATTCATCACCAGATAACTTATTATCATTCCATGCAGATTCATTCCCTCTTTCAAAAGTTGATGCTACTGTATACAATGGAGTTCCTTCTTGAACCCACACAATTTTTGCATTATACTTTGCAGCAGCATTCTCTAAAACATTTGTTTTAGCTTGAGTATTTCCTGCTAACACCAATCCTAAACCACTAAGAACATTTCTGATTTTCATTTTTTCATAGACCTCACGAATTTGATACTCCTAAAGAATAACAACTAGCTTATAAACCTTGCTATATGTTACAATTAAGCCGTAATAACAAAAAAAGAGTTAAATTCACCACCAATATAAGGGTAATACAGAGAACTAAGCCCTTTCAAAAGGTTTATAAATAATCTAAAATTCAACACTTCCATGAATAAAGTTCACACTAAAATAAAAAGAAAAATAGGCTCTGCAACACATTTAGGTTGTGCAAGACCAGAAAATAGAAATCGAAAAAAAAGACCTCGAACATTCAAATCTGAAGAAGTAGCTAAAAAATGGGCAGAATCCCAAGGAATCAAAAACTTCGAATTAAAAAATTTAAGAATATCTGATAAAGATAAAAAAATAAAAATAGTAAAATTATAATTATTCTTCGTTCTTTTCGTCTTTCTTTTCCTTATCATTAAAAGCAACTTTGTTAATGATAACAGCCAAACCAAGAAGTGCCACAATTGCTAATAAAAACCAAAATGAATTTTCAGCAAATGCAGTCACTGAAAAATCACTCTTTTCTTTTACAGTCTCTTCAGGCACAACACCATCATCATTTCCACAACAACATCTTTGAATATTCGTACACTGTGAAAACCCAAAAACTTTTTCATTGGTATTTCCCTCACAGAAACCATCTTCTACAGTATCCCTACATTCTCCATAGTTATAACCTTCATCTGCACAAAAATCATCACATTCAGTTGCCAAAGCAAAAGGTAACAACAAAAGAACAAAAATCCCAAATAAAAAGCCATTTTTCATAGGTTTATTTTTCTTTCTTAATATATAAAAATTATGGAGCTAAAAAGGAAGTTTTAAAAGCAATTTTAACCTTTTAGAATCAATGAAAAACTTCTGGGGAATAGTAAATAGAGTTTTAAAACATGTAGATATAATTATCTTAGTCCAAGATGCAAGATTTCCAGAACAAACAGAAAATATTGAATTAGAAGACAAAGCCGAAGAAAAACCAATTATTCACGTACTAAATAAATCAGATTTGGTAGATAAAAAAGCGATTGAAAAATATAAACGTAAATATAAAAACTGCGTATATATGTCCGCAAAAGAACATCAAGGAACTTCAATTTTATTACAAAAAATATTAGAACTCTCTCAAGGAAAAAATTCCGTTGTAGGAGTATTTGGTTATCCAAACACAGGAAAAAGTTCTGTTATTAATGCATTAAAAGGAAGAAAATCAGCACCGACATCCCCAAGAGCAGGATATACAAAAGCTAGACAACTTATTAGAATTACAGAAAATATATTTTTAATGGACACACCGGGGGTATTACCATATATGGACAATGATCCAACTAAATTAGCAATGATTGGTTCAATTGACATATCTAAAGCAAAAGATCCAGATCTAGCAGCAATGGAATTAATAGACCAAAAAAAATCTTTAATTTGTAAATATTATGGAGTTAAAGAATCAAATCCAGAAAAAATTCTTTCAGAAATTGCAATAAAATACAAAAAACTCATTAAAGGCGGAAAACCAAACATAAACGAAACCGCAAGAATGCTTCTCAGAGACTGGCAAAGAGGAAAAATCTCCTAGTCAGAATATGAAGCATCATGAAGCATCCTATCAATGGTTTGATCCCCTCTTTCAAAAGAACCTTCCTTACCACAGTTAGGACATAAGTTTCCATTCCAGTTTGCTTTTCTCTTAAATCTAAACCTACATTCACCACAGAGAAACGTTACCATATCTTCCATACCCATTAAATACAAAATTAAGTATTAAAACTTTTTGTTTTTACAGTAGCTATATTCCTTTATAACATAGCTTTAAATACCCCAAAAATACCTTCAAATCATGGCCCATTTAGTTGCATGTTTAAGTACAGGAAAAGGAACTTGGCTAGAAGTTTCAGCATTAATAACAGCCCATAATTGGGACTCAATTTATCTAATTACAAACAACTTTGGTAAAGAAAACTTCAAACCAAAACCAAACACTAAACTAATTGTAATTAACCCTGAAGGATCAATAGATGAAATAAAAAAAACAATTATCTTAGAATTAAAAAACAAACTTTCAGGAGATGTTGCAATTAACTTTTGTTCAGGCTCAGGCAAAGAGCATATGGCTTTAATGTCAGCCTTAATGCAAATAGGCACAGGTTTAAGACTAATTACTTTTGATAAAGAATTAAAAGAAATATAAACCCATAAACAATAATTCTTTTAAACACTTATTAGAATAAATATACTATGGGAATGTTTGATAACTTTTTACAACATGATGAAACTGTATTCAAAGAACAATTAGTATTAGATTATGAATATCTCCCTCATATTTTAAAATTCAGAGAAAATCAACAACAATACATTGCAAATTTATTAAAACCCTTATTTTCTTCAAAAATGAGTTCAAACATTTTAATAACAGGTTCGCCGGGAATAGGAAAAACTGCTTGTTGCCGCCATATACTTAGAGAAATGGAAAATTTCTCAGACAAAATCTATGGCATTTACATTAATTGCTGGAAACAAGATACATCTTACAAAGTTCTAGTTGATATCTGCCACCAATTAGGTTACAAATGGACTGCAAATAAAAAAACCAATGAATTAATGAATGAAATTTCAAAAATAGTAAATAAAAAAGCTGCAGTAATTATTATGGATGAAGTTGATAAACTAAAAGAAGAACAAATAATTTATCAATTGCTTGAGGATTTATTCCGAAAAAGTTTAATTTTAATAACAAACAATAAAGAATTTTTAGCAACATTAGATCAACGAACTAAATCTAGACTAATCCCAGAAGTTATTGAATTCGTACCATACTCCTATAAAGAAACTTATGATATTTTATATGAACGGAAAAAGTTCGCATTCTATGAAAATGTTTTTCCAGACGATTTATTCGAGCATATTGCCCAAAAAGCTTCTGACGAGAAAGATATCAGAATAGGTTTATTCTTATTAAAAGAAACAGGAAACGCAACAGAATTAAGATCCTCAAAAAAAGTTTCACAAGAAGACATAGAAAAAGCAATTTCAAAAGTTTCTTCTTTTCAACAAACAAAAACAATTCTCGACGATGAAGAAAAAGAACTTTTAGTAATGATCAAAAATAATCCTGGAAGTTCTTCTTCAGAAATATACACACTTTACAATCAAAAATTTAACAAAACAGACCGAACATTTAGAAGAAAAATCTCAACATTAAAAGAATCAGATTTAATTAATGTAACAGAAGAAAGAGTTAATGGTACTTTGATGCCATATTTTTTCCCAAAAGAGAGTAATTCTTAATTAAAAATAAAAAGTTTTTAGCATAAGCCCCGGACACCGGACATGGACCCGCGCAGCCTTTTTAAAACAAGTTCTATTAACTAGATATAACAATATTTGCTGCCAAAAGGAGGGTAAAATGATGAAACCTAGTGTGAACTATAAACAATACATATACATGCCAATAAGGCTAGACGTAAGATTCATTGAGAATTTATTTAGCGAACAGCTAATGCAACTACCAATGGAAAGGAGGGTAAAATGAAAAGAAAAATTATACTTAGCATCTATGATATCATGGATGTAGAAAAAATGTTAGAAGATGACTTAATTGAAGACTTTGAAGAAGGTTTTATGCGGGGCTATCTAAGTGCCTCATAATTATATAAAACTTTAAATATTCTTCTTTCTTCTTAATTATATATGAATAAGATTTTAAAAAATATATTAATATTTCTAGCTTGTTTAATCATCTGTTTTATCCCAGCAATAGTCGGATCTTATTTTACTTCAAATGCAATTCCAATCTGGTATGACACAATAGAAAAACCTTCATTTAATCCACCTAACTGGATATTTGGGCCAGTTTGGACACTTCTTTACATTACTATGGCAATCTCATTATATTTCATTGTAACATCAAAAACTAAAAATAGCATCGCGATTTATTTTTTCTTTACACAATTACTTCTCAATGGTCTTTGGTCAATCTTATTTTTTGGACTAAAAAATCCCCTTTTAGCTTTCATTGAAATATTATTCCTCTGGGGATTTATACTTACCACAATAATTACATCATCAAAGGTTTCAAAAACATCTTCATTAATTTTAATTCCATACTTACTTTGGGTAAGCTTTGCATCAATACTAAATTATTTTATTTTAATTCTAAACTGAAAATATTTCAACTTTTCTTCATAAACACATTTTAAGCAATATTTCTCCAGATTCTAAGAAAGGAGGAACCAAAAATGTACAAAAAAGAACTACACAATACAACTTGTTCAAACTGCGGAAAAGCATGTAAAGTACCATTTAAACCTGTAAACCTGAATATACTTAGAAGCTATCCCCACCCCAGAGGGGTCTCGCTTCGTTCGCCTGCTTCACTTTGTTTCGCAGTGGGGCATTACACTTCTAA
>JAGVZZ010000005.1 GCA_018302205.1 Candidatus Woesearchaeota archaeon | reverse complement strand
AGAAAAATTTATTTATATAGTCTACGCGGGCAAATGTCATGTCCGGGGCTTAATTACGAACCCCACCGCAGAGCAGTGGGGTATTTATGATAAATAAAAATCTCTAGATTATTCCTATTAATCTGAATTCCATAAACCTTTTAATCTCCTTTTTCAGATACACTCAAATATGACACAAACAACACTCGAAGATTCTATAGGCATATTAATAAGAGACAAACCCGAAGGAGTAGAAATTTGTTGGGGAGGAATTGCAAATGATAAGACGCCTCACTACAAACTCAGGAATACCAATTGTTGTAAGTTATCAAGGAAGAACAGCAAAATATACAAGCATCGGTGATAGATTCGCAGCAGAACCTTCAGATACACTTGGCCTATTACAATACCTGAATAGACAACAACCAAAGACTAACGATCTAGCAAAAATTACAAGTTTAGAAATATCTTCGAAACACTTTTAAAGCCATAAAAACTCCAAATTTTCAAATGAGCCTGTAGCTTAGCCTGGCTGGAGCACCGAATCAGCAAAACTGATGTGCAAGTCTTATATGACATACTTTCACTTTGGAAGTATGCTAAAGTCAGCCGGAAGTCGTGGGTTCAAATCCCATCAGGCTCATTTTTTATAAATTATCCAAAGGATTCTTAATTTTTGACAAATCTTTGTTTGAAACTTTAGTGTAAATCTCCGTTGTTTTCAAATCACTATGCCCCAATAATTTTTGAATATACCTTATATCAACTCCAGATTCTAGTAAATGTGTTGCGAATGAATGTCTCATCATGTGTGGCGTTATGTTCATTCCTAACCTTTTTCCTAAATGTCCTAATACTAACTGCACAGACCTTTTTGTATATTTTCCTTCTCTCCCTTCAAGTAGATATTCTGTTTTGAATTCATATTTACTATAATATTTTAATAAATCCATCTTCAATGTTTCTGACATTATTGTAATTCTATCTTTATTCCCCTTTCCTTGTCTAACATAAATAATATTCCTATCAAAATCTAAATCAATCTTTTTCAAATTCAACAATTCAGAAAGTCTTAAACCCGAAGAATATAATAACTCCACAATAATTTTATGTTTCAGGTTATTTGATAATTCTATCATTTTTTTAATATTTTCTCTACTGATTACTTTGGGTAATTGTTTAATTTTCTTCTTAACTGGCACTTGTTCAGTAAACTCATTTTGTTTTAATATCCCCAAAAAGAAAAATTTTAATGAAGCATATGCTAACCTTGAAGTATTTACAGAAACATCAATGCTTAATAAATATCGTTTAACATTCTCAGGGTTAAGATTAAACGAACTTTTCTCACAAAACTTTAAAAATTTTCCAACATGAAACAAATAAGATTTTTTAGTTTGTAAGCTGTACCCCTTTAATTTACATAATTCATGAAGTTCTTTCAAATATTCTTCTTTTGTTTTTGTGGAATCCATTTGCATAATTATTAATTAAGAAAAAAAGTTATTATATACTTTTAGACTCTAAAACCGCAAATCCTTCAAAGAATATATTCAAGTTATTTCGTTGAATATATGTTAGTTTCAATAAGCAGGCGAGCTAAAAGTTAGCCAAATTAAAAATTTGAGAAATAATAAAAAAGAGGTTGGTGTCTAAAATTAGAATGTTTCAGTTCTATAAACTGGAACTTCCCTTCTTGTTGCTACACCATCAGCATCATAATCATGTTCAATCTTATGTCCTACACAAATTTGCACATCTCCAGAATCATAGGGTATTTCAACACGATCTCTAACTGCATCATGAGCAATTTTGAATAATGTTGCTCTTTCATATGCTTCTGTTGCTTGTGCTAATCCCTCTGATGTTACATAATTTTTTCCATCAGGACCTTTGAACATAAGATGCTGATGTCTATCAGTATCAATTTTTGGATTCATTATTAGAATTTTGTCAAGTGTCATTTTGTTTACCTCAATAAATAATATAATGATAACTAGTATTTAAATCTTTCGGTTTATTTACCACTTGTAAGATACGACACCAACCTCTTAGATACGCTCGCCCGCTTACTTTGGATTTTTCGGCTTCGCCGAACGTTGCACTAAAATCCAACCTCTAACGAGGGAAACTAACAGGAATTTAACGGTTCCGAAACCTTGCAGGTTTCTCCACCCAAATCGCCTTCGGCGACTTCGTTAAATTCCGATGTTATATTCAATAGCCAGCCGACCTTAAGAATTATTTGCCATAATACATATGACACAAAGAAATATCTAAATTGTCCCAGCCACCCGATGGTCTTTGGTTTAATCTATATCCTACATCAACACTTCCATCAAAGTGATTAAACTCATCTGTACAGCCATCTCCACATTGTTCAAAGAATTTTTTAGCATCCGCATTTCTTAAATTTTCCATAACTCTTTGGACCAAATTAGCATAATTTTCAAAAGGTTCGTCTCCTTCTCCCATTTTTCCTTTATAATCTCCAATTGAACAGACATGGAAAAATTTTGGTTTAGACCAACCATTTGGATTTGAAGCCCCCATTTCTTTTGGTCCAATCCATCTTTTTCCATCACTAAATGCGTCTGCTCTTTTTGTTACAAATAGTTGAGCATATTCCAATGGATGCTCTTCATACATTACTCTGACCATCGTGTCCAGAACCCTTTCGAAACAATCTAAAGAATCTGTTTCGTACAAAAAACTTTGGGTCATATTGATAGACATTTTAATCTCCTTACCATTGTAAAATTAATACAAACTTTATAAATGTAACGGTCGGCTGGCTACTCTTCGGCATTTTTTTGCTTCGCAAAAAACCGGTTGCACCTATGCCTCGGTCACTTCATGACTAATATAACAGCGATTAAAACTTCGCTCCGTTACACTTCACTGCGCCCTCATTTCTTCTTTTTAGTTTCTTCAATATATTGATTAAACCTTTTTTCAGGAGTTTGCCTTAACTTCAACACAACCACAGCAATCAAAAATAACATTAATACAACCAAAACAATCCCAACAATCAAAACAGTATTACTCTTTTTCTCCTCTAAGATTTGCCCTTCAAAAATAATATCGTCACCTAAAACAACCCCTTCAGTAGAAGTTTCTTCTGCATCAGCACTAATAATCACAACAACAAGCAAACTAATTTCATAATCACTATTCCCAAACACAATCTCTCCGGTATAAGCCCCAGCAAAAGCATCCTCATTTGGATTAAACAAAAATTCCGTTTCAATAATTTCATCAGCTTCCATACTTATTTCTTCAGACTTAAAACTAACAATATCAACTATATCCCCAGTAACACTATAACTCAACCCTTCTAATTTCTCACCAAAAGTATTCTGCACTTTCAAAGTTGCAACAACAGATTGATTCACCCCCAAAGAAATTGTAGCCTCAGGATTAGTCACCAAAAATGTTAAAGGGACTTTTTCTTCAGGAACAATAACAACATCCTCAGTTTCATTAACAACAATATCCTCCGTTTGATTTACAACAGGTTCAATATCTACAGGAAACAAATTAATATTATAACTAAAATTCTCATAACTTAACTGCACACTCCCAAAAGAACTTGTATCAACATAATCAATATATAAATTCTTAGTTGAACCTTCAGTCAAACTCACTAAACTCTTTCTAGGCTCCGCATTCGTAGCATTCACAACAACATCAAAATCTCCTTTCACAGAAGTCAACTCCAAATAAAAACTACTTTTAGTCTTATCAAAAATATGATATACAGGAGATATCCTCATAACTGAAGAACTATCAACAACAACAAATGTCAGATTCCCAACAGAATAATCCAAATAATAAGTTCCTAATGAACAATTAATCGGAAGATCAAAATATAAAATATTAGTATCACTAATTTCTTTAACAATAGAATTAATACTCACCACATCAGTATAATTATAATATAATTTAACATCACTAGAACTAAAACTATCATCAACATAAACTTGCACAGTCTCCCCAGCGCCAAAATCCTCAGCACTCACTGACGCAAAAGAAAAAATTACTAATAATAATAAAAAATATTTCATTCTAAAAAGGTTTTCTAGGCTGCTGTTGAGGAGGCACTCTACTTGTAAAAGGATTATATGTAGGACTGCTATATTGTGGCTGTGCACTCCCGCCACTACCTCCTTTTTTGAATTTACTTAGTATTGAATTAAAATATCCCTTTTTATAAGCGAAATATCCTCCAACACCCAATCCAACAAATAATAACAATAATACAACAATAATTATCCAACCACTACCACCAGAAGTTGTTGTATCAGTAGTTGTTGTAGTCGTAGTCGTAGTAGTATCTGTAGTAGCACAATCAATTGCACAATAATAATCAGAGCTTGAACTTGATTCTACATCATCACAAACATCATCACCACAATAACAATCGCTTACACAATTGTAAGCATTCTCATCATAATCTGGATATTCACAATTCCCATCATTATTACATTCACTCGCAATACAATCACCATCAACACAAACTTCACCAGAATCACAATCATTATCCAAAACACAACCAATTGTAATCAATTCACATAACCCAGAATTACATTCATAATCAGAACCATAAAGATCTTCACAATCTGCATCATAAGTACATTCATCCTCATCAGAAGTAGAAGTAATACCTGTTGCAGAACCTTCAGAAGGTGTAACATCGTCTTCACTAAATGCAGCATACAAAACCATTGCAGTTGCTTCCACATCAGAACCCCAATCTCCAGTTTCAGTTTGCTCCTCTCTTAAATAAGATTTTGCATCATCAACATTCTGGGTATAATCACCAGAGTTTTTCAAAGCCATCACAGCTAAACCCGTTGAAAAAGGATCTCTATCAAAACTTCCATCACTCTTCTGTAATTCAGCTAAATCAACAAGATATTTATCTTCACCTGTAACTATATATATTAATGCAATCTTTTTTACATCAGTAGAATCATAATTTTCTTTCAAATAAACTAAATTATTAATATCACCACCTAAATACTTAATTGCCCAACCAGAGTACAAAGTACTTTCTAAATCACAAGTTGAACTTTTGGATTTCCCATAACAACCATTAGGTACAACAAAATCACTCTCTGCAGAATTAGCATTGTTCAATATATAATATGTTGATGATGACTTATACAACAATGTCAAAACAACACTTCCACTCAAATCAGAACAATCAACATTAATTTCAATACCCGGATTTGCAGAAATCAAATTTGCTTGCAAACAATCATCTAAATCTAAGAAATGTGAACTATCACAACCCGTAAAAGCACCCGCATCAACAGGCACAGTAATTTCTTTTAATGTCCCATCCAAATCATACGAAACAAGACAATTCCCAGAAGAAGAAGTAATAACCTCTAAATACCAACCACCATTTACATTCGCTTCAGACTGAGCTGATTCATACCAACTTAAAATATCATCAAAATTTGCATCATCTTGAACTTCATTCAATGCAATAACAGTCAAAGCAGTAGCCTTAGTATCACAAGCTCCAGAAGGATAACAAGCATCACTACTCATTTCAGAATCTAACCATTCTTGAGATAAGGAGGTATCATAACCAGCAGAATCTAAAGCTGCAACAGCCAAAGCAGTCTTTGAAACATCGCTACTAAAACTTCCATCACTACCCATTTGATCATATAACCAATCAAAACCATTTTGCGCAGAGAAAGTTTCAGCACCTAAAGCTAAACTACAAACTAAGACTAAAACAAACAATCCCAAAAATACTTGTCTCATCATCAAACCTCTTTTCTAAGACAACATAAGGTCAATTATTTTATAAACCTTTCTGTAAATGAATATTATAATTAACCCACATCGCAGATTTTATAAACAACCTTTCTCTTTTAAAATTATGAATAATAAAGAAGCAATTGCAAAAATTCTTGCAAAGCAAATTGAATTAAAAGAAAATGAAATCTTAGCATTATTAGAAGCTCCTTCAAATCCAGAATTAGGCGATATTGCTTTTCCATGTTTCAAACTTTCAAGTATACTTAAAAAAAATCCAATACAAATAGCAAAAGAACTAGAATCCAAAATTAAACTTACGAAAAAATTAGAAAAAATAACTGCAACAGGCCCTTACTTAAACTTCTTTTTAGAAAAATCCAATCTTGCTACTGAAGTAGTAAAAAAAATTCTAAAAGAAAAAGAGAAATATGGAAACTCAACTGAAGGCAAAGGAAAAACAATCGTAATAGATTTATCCTCACCTAACATTGCAAAACCATTTGGTATTGGTCACTTACGTTCAACAATTATTGGGAATTCTATCTCAAATATTGCTTCAAGCTTAGGCTACAAAACAATTAAAATAAACTATCTTGGAGACTGGGGCACACAATTTGGGAAAATGATTGTAGGATATCAAAAAATAGGTAATGACAAAGAACTAAACAAAGATCCAATAAAATATATGCTTAAATTATACATAGAAGGCAATAAAGAAGAATATAAAAATGAAGCTAGAGCTTGGTTCAAAAAACTTGAAGATGGAGATGTCGAAGCAATAAGACTATGGAAAAAGTTTAGAGAATTAAGTCTAAAAGATTTTGAAAGAATTTACAAAATATTGGGGATAAAATTTGATTGTATTTCTGGAGAATCATTATACAATAAAAAGATGGATGAAACAATTAAAAACCTAAAAACAAAAAAACTACTTGAAGAAAGTGAAGGAGCTTGGATAGTCAACTTAGAAAAATTCAATTTAGGGGTTTGTTTAATCCAAAAAACAGATGGTGCAACCCTTTATGCAACAAGGGATATAACTACAGCAATTGATCGTTACAATAAATATAAATTTCACAAAATGATATATGAAGTAGGCCAAGAACAAAAATTACATTTCCAACAATTTTTCAAAGTATTAGAATTAATGGGTTATAAATACTCAAAAGATTTGATTCATGTTTATCATGGATTATATTTAGATGCCGATGGAAAAAGGTTCGCCACAAGAAAGGGTAAAACAATATTCATGGAAGACATTCTTAACGAAACAATAAATCTAATTAAAAAAACCATTGAAGAAAAAAATCCAAATTTGAAATCAAAAAATGAAATTGCTAGAAAAGTTGCAGTTGCATCCATAATCTATGGAGACTTAAAAAACCAAAGAACAAATGACTTAGTATTTGATTTAGAAAGATTCATTGAATTCGACGGAAATACAGGCCCATATTTAGAATATTCATATGCACGTTCATCAAGTATATTAAGAAAAACAAAAAAGAAAATACCCACAAATATTAAATCTAATCTAAAGTTAAACGAATCAGAAGTTGCTTTAATCAAAAAACTAAATGACTTCCCAGAAGTTATAAAAAAATCCTATGATCACCTGTATCCCAATTTAATTGCAAACTATACTTATGAATTATGTCAAATGTTCAACGAGTTCTACCACCAAACAAAAGTTCTTGATTCCGAAAATGAGATTTTCCTTTTAGCCTTAGTCGAATCATTTAGAATTGTTTGTAAAAAATCATTATATTTATTAGGTATTGAAACTGTCGAAGAAATGTAAAATGGAAATATATGCTAAAGGCAAACGTTCTTTTATTTATAAAAAAGGAGGTATAATAATAAAAAAGATTAGACCAGATACAACTGCAATTAATCGTCTAGAAAACGAGGCATATTGGTTAAAGATTCTCAATAAACATAAGATTGGTCCCAAGTTTATCAAATTAGAACCAGATGCATTATTTATGGAATTCATAAGAATTAAAAATTCTTCTTAAAGATTTACTAGAACAATGTTATATTTTAGACAAATTAAAAGTAAACAAACTAGAAATGCATCACCCAATCAAACATGCAATAGTTCGAAAAAAGAAAATAGTCTTAATAGATTTTGAACGCTGTAAAATCACCGAGAAACCAAAAAATATCACCCAGGTTTGCCAATTCATTGCCCGAAACTATAATCTCCCAGAAATTCTAAAGAAAGCAAAAGAATATAAACAAACATATTCGAAAAAAAGCTTTGAAGACATATGCAAAGCATTGACCAACATTACATGATTGACATCCCGTTACTAGTCAGGATTACAAGCATAGCAGATCTTCACAAAAATGATTTGGTTCTAGAAATTGGCCCTGGTACAGGATATTTAACAAGATACTTACAAAAAATCGCCAAAAAAGTTTTTGTCATAGAAAAAGACCCTAAATTATTAAAAGAACTCAAAGAAAAATTTAACAACAACAAAAATATTACTTATATTGGCGGCGACGCAACAAAATTAGACTTCCCCAATTTTACTAAATGCGTTTCTAATCTCCCATACACAATCTGCGAACCATTAATGTGGCGCTTTATAAGAGAAAAATTCGAGATGTTAGTATTTGTAGTCCCATTATCATTCGCTGAAATTTTAACCGGCAAAACCCCTTCTAGACTAAAATTACTCTCAGACGCTTTTTATGAAGTTGAAATAACCCAAAAGATCGGCCCAGAATCATTCTATCCAAAACCAAAAACCGAATCCGCACTAATCAAAATCACACCTAAAGAAGGCAACTTTTTCTTAAGAGAATTTTTCATCCAATATGACAAAAAAACCAAAAACGCATTAAGAGAAATACTCATGAAATCTGGCATGACCAAATCAGAATCCCAAGAATATATTACCCTAAGGTTAAAACCATCTATACAAGATAAGAACATCGTCAATCTTTCATTAGAAGAAATCAAAGAAATTGTAAAATTATTCACGCAGTAAACTATATTAAACATCTAATTCTAATAAAATCTAATGAAAGCTTCAGATAAAACTAAAGACATTGCAAGAGAAAGAATTACAATATTATTCGAACAAGCCGAATCAGTCTTCAAAAAAAACAAATCTTTAGCCAACCGTTATGTAACTTTAGCTAGAAAAATTGCTATGAAAGCAAACATTCGCTTAACAAAAATCCAAAAGAAAAAATTCTGTAATCATTGTTATTCATACCTAAAACCTAGCATTAATTCTAGAGTTAGAATCAATAATAATAAACTAATTATTTATTGTTTTGAATGCAAAAAATATACTCGAATGCAACTTTAAAACATAGGCCCACGAGAATCTATTTGAGCCCTAGAATCATCAATTATATCTTCAGGTAATTTTATAGGGACATCCAAATAATTTTATAGGGACATCCAAATATTTACCAACAAATATACTTAAATCAATAGTATCAACAGGTTTCCAAGCATAACTAAAATTAGAAATATCTCTTTTATCAAACATTCTTTCTACATTTTCAAAAGATTGAGTCGAAACTATGCAAACATGCCCAGAACCAGCAAGCCTATCTAATTCTCCAACAAAATTAATAGGAACAATATGAGTTTTAATATCGGCAAAATGCATTGGTTCAACAATAGCTAAATCATAAGGACCACTTAAACCACTCATAGCACTAATTGAACTAACTCCATCACAAACAACACCTTCTAAATCTCCTAAAAAAGCCCTTTTTAAACTTAAACCAACCGATCTATCATCAGCAATTATAGTCAAGGACTTAAATAATTGAGCAAACTTTATATAGTAGTAATGCTTACTTTTAGATTGAGGTGATAATTATGGATTTATTAAAATATTCTCTTC
>JAGVZZ010000004.1 GCA_018302205.1 Candidatus Woesearchaeota archaeon | reverse complement strand
TTAGAAGTGTAATGCCCCACTGCGAAGCGAAGCGTAGCAGGCGAGCGAAGCGAGACCCCTCTGGGGTGGGGATAGCTTCTAAGTATATTCAGGTTTACAAAAAATTAATCTGTATATTCTACTAAACTAAAAATATTATAATCTGGAAGTTTTTCTCTGCCTTTGAGGTTTGAGATTTCTATTAAAAATGCACATTCAGTAACAATACCACCAAGGCTTTCTATTAGCTGGGTTGCTGCTTTTGCAGTGCCGCCAGTTGCTAATAAATCATCAATTAATAATACTCTTTCCCCAGGGAGGATGGAATCAGTATGAATCTCTAATGAATCTGTACCGTATTCTAATGCATAATCAATTCTTCTAGTATGTGCAGGAAGTTTGTTTGCTTTTCTAATTGGAACAAAACCTACCCCAAGCATATAAGCTAAAGCAGCGCCTAAAATGAAGCCGCGACTTTCAACCGCAACAACCTTATCGATCTTTCGGCCCTTGTATCTTATTTTGAAGTATTGCATGACATCATGAATACCTGTTGGATCTTTTAGTAAAGTTGTTATGTCCCTATAAAGAATACCTTGTTTAGGAAAATCTGGAACTAAACGAATTTTCTCTTTTATTTCCTCTACCATGTTCAATGATAAAAGAATTTAGTTTATTAAAGATTGTTATACTCGTTAGTAGGTTATTGGATTTATCTCTTTTAATCGTCTTTTTATAGTCTCTATGTTCTGTAAGCTATTACTATAGATTGTGAACATTGTTGTGCCCTTTTTTATTTCTCTATTTGCTCTGACCCTTAGGTAAATCCCTGCAGCTTTTTCATCAGGTGCACCGGCCATTGTTGCGATTTTGTTAATCTTTTGGTTGTCAATGAATGTGATTTTGCCGTCCCTGGTTGCGTTTATATTATAGAAATATTTGGCTTTTGGAATAACTGGGTGTTTGTGGCCACCTTGGGCTTGGATAATCTCTAACATTTTTTTGTATGCTCTACCGGATTCTATTGCATCTAAAACTTTTGGTAATGGATTTTTTTCATTGACTAGTTTTAGCATCTCTGTTGCGATGAAGATTGCTTTCTCTCTTAAATCATTAGGACCATCACCTTGTAAAACTGAAAGGACGTCTGCGGCTTCTAATGCTGGGCCAATACCGTTACCTATTGGTTGGAAGCCGTTTGTTAAGACGACTTTGATTTTTAGGTCCAAACGTTTTGAAACTTTGTAAAATAATTTCATTAATTGTTTAGCTTCTTTTTTGGTTTTTACTTTGACACCCGGGCCATATGGAATATCAATCAATACATGGGTTGCGCCTGCAGCCTTTTTCTTTGCTAAGATACTTGCTAGTAACATTCCTGTAGGGTCCATGCTTAGTGGGTGACGGACAGTAATCATTTTGTCGTCTGCACTTGCTAGGTCAACTCCACCGCCCCATACTATGCAACCGTTAGTTTTGTTGACTATTTGCATAATTTTATCTTTAGAAAGTGTAACTGGTGCTAAAACTTCCATGGTGTCTGAGGTTCCTGAAGCTGATGTGATTGCTCGTGAAGAAGTCTTTGGCATTTTGTAGCCTAAGGAAGCGATGATTGGGACTACGATCATTGTTGTACGGTTTCCAGCAACGCCACCAGAACAATGTTTGTCTAGAACGATTTTATCTTTGAAGTGTAATCTTTCTCCGTTGTTAACTATTGAGTTTGTAAGGGCAACGGTTTCGTTAATAGTTAGGTTTTTTGTATAACAACCTGAAACAAAATAAGCGAGTTCAACCTCTGAAAGTTCGTTGTTAACAATGTCTTTGACAATTGTGTCTATTTCTTTTGCGTTGAGTTCTTCACCATTAAGTTTCTTTTTTATGTATTGGATAGAAATTGGTTTTTCTTCTAATGTCATTTCAATTTGGGTGCCTTCGGGAACGTTTAGTTTATGAAAAGCCTCCTGGAATAAACCAATTTCATTTTCATGGATACCTTTATTAGAAATATTTGTTACACAAGTGATTCCTTTTTTAATTCGTATTTTTCTTATGTGGACTCTGTCTTTTGGGAATAGAGAAATTTGTTTTGCAGTTTTTTCGTGAAGGACTGCAATTAATGGGCCTCCAGTTGAAAGGTTAATTTCTTTGACTTTAAGCTTCATGTTTTATTTCCCTATAGATTGATGCTGAGACTTCTAATAGTGAAAGAATCAATGGGCCTAATATTACTCCTATTAAACCAAAGGCTGCTACTCCTCCAATGACACCTATAATCATGATTACTGGGTTTATTTTTGCTCTGTAACCTAAAATTTTGATTCTTAAGAATGTGTCAATTATTGTTGAGATAATTAATGAACCAAATATTGCGGTTATTATTGCTTGGGTAATATCGCCTTGAACGAGGAATATTATTGTTACTGGTAACCAAACGAACATTGGGCCAATACCAGGAAGAATTGCTGTGATAAAGATTGCTAAGCCCCAAATTAAAGGATTGGAGACACCTAATAGATAAAATCCCACAATCGCGACTGCACTTTCTATGATTGATAATGCCAGTGTACCATAAAATAATGATTCAATTGTAGAAGTGGTTTTTTTCAAAAAGATTTGTTTGTAAGATTCTTGAATTGGAAAGATATCCATAATACCGTTAATTACTTTATCACCATCTCTTAGGCCATAGAAAATGATTACTAGGGCAATGAAGAAATTTAATAGGATGCTTGGGATTGAGAAAATGAAGCTTGCTAACCAGTTCATTAAGTGTGCTGTTCCGGTTTTTAGTATATCATCAAATTGGGTTTGGAGCTCTGGGCTTAAATTAATTTTTAATTCTGAAAGAATATTTCCCAATGATTCTGGGCTTGAAGAGATGTAAACTTTGGATGCTTGTTCCAGTAATGCATTCCCTAAGAAAAATGTTGGAATGATGATGATTAATACTAAGATTAATGTAATTAAACCGGCTACGACTGATTCATTAATTCTTTTTCTAAATTTCTTTTGTATTGGATAAACCATGTAAACCAAAACTAGGCTTAATACTATTGCTGATAGAAATGGTTTTATTATTAAAAATGATAAATAGATTAAAAGTATGATTAATGCATATTTGATATAGTCATTTAGTTGTTTCATTGGTGTATCCTAAAAAAGTTTATATGTATTTGATTTTATATACTTTTCTGGGGATTACATCTTTGATTCCCATTCTTCTTGGAATTCAGCTAAAAAATGTTTTAATCTTTGGTGTCTTATTTCTGCGAGTTTTTTTCCAGTTTCTGTATTCATATGATCTTTTAATTTCAAGAGTTTTCTTTTAATGTGGTGGATGGTTGAAGCATCATTGGCACATTCTTCATATGGAAGGAGTTCGGTTATTGGTAAAGACATTGGAACTTTATTAGCACCGGAATAATAAAAAGTTCTTGCAATTCCGATTGCACCAATAGCATCAAGGTTATCTGCGTCTTGGACAATTAAACTTTCTTTATCCCCAGTACTTAAGCCTGTTTTAGTAAATCTATATTCTTCGTGGTGTTCAATACAATGTAGGATTTGTTCTTCGGAAGGACAACCCACTTTTTTCAGAAATTCTCTAATCTTTGGTAATGATTCTCTAGGGTGATGATATCTTCCGGATTCTAGTTGCATTAATCTATGAAAATCATGCATAAAGGCTGCGACTCCAATTACTAATCTATCTCCACCTTCTTTTTCTTGAATTTTTAATGCTAGTTGATGTACACGTTCAAGATGGTGCATATCGTGGCCAGTATTATCTAATTTAAAATAGGGTTCTATTAATTCTCTTAATTGGTTTATGTATGTTTCCATGTGTTTTTAACTTTTTGTTTATTTTAAAAATTTTGTTATTTTAAATTTCTTCGGATTCAATTTCAAATTGGTCATAAGTTGCTAGTTCTTCCACGATTTCTAGTTTGTAATTCAAAGCCTTTAATTTACTTGAGAATTTTTTTAAGTTATTTCTAGCGCAAATAAGTCTATTTTTGTTTTTGTCAATTTCGTTATCGAAGTATTTGGAAACTTTCTTGTGCATTTCTTCTAAACTTTCGTTGCCTTTGATTGTTCCTCGGATTAGTGTGCCTTCATTTGTAATTATATCAAAAGGTCTTTTGGTATTCTTAGCTCTTAATTTAATACGGTTCATCATCTGAACTGAATCTTTGAGTTTAGTTGTACAATAATGCATTTTTAATTTTGGATATAGTTTTAAGATTTCTAAAGCTAGGTCCTCTGAACCTTCAATGCCATAAGAGAATTCGTCTTTAGTTGTGTAACCTAATTCGGCTAACTTGTTGTGTTCTGCATCTGCGTATTCTAATTCGTTTAAGTTGAAGAATTCGACGTCATTCTTTGCGTATTCTATTAATTTTTTAATGTCTTTCTTTGGGATGCAGGGAATTTCTATGCCTTTAGACATTTTTGTTTTGTATTTTAGTTTGTTCCAGAATTTATCATCATCTAAATCAGGATGGAATCTTATTTCGTCTAGGCCTGCTGCTTCTAATTTTTTTAGAATTTCTTCAGTTACTAAATCTAAAGGTGTGTATAAATGAATATGGAAGTTTTTGAATTCTTTTTTGAGTAATTTAATTGTTTCTAAAGTTCTGTCTAGCTTTGCTAGTGGATCGCCGCCTGTAATCCCTGCGCCTTGTGCAGAAGATATTTTGGCTTCTTCAATAATTTCTTTTAAATCGTTAATCTGGCGTTCGTTTGCGTAGATAACATCCTTATGGAATTTCTGTTCGGATAATGGGCAGAAATAACAAGATTTAGTACAGACGCCTGTGATGAAAAGGACTAGTTTTCGTCCTCTAACACAAAGTTGGCAGCCCCTTGGGATCTCGCCATTTGAATATGATTCGTAACCTGTGGGTTGCATAGATTCTTTTGGTTTAATTCTGTTTAATAAAGGTTTTGGATAGATTAATAAATAGAAGTTTAATTCTTGGGTTTATGGAAGCTTATAGATTTGGTGTTACATACTTATTGACGCATTCTGGATTGTCTAAATCTGAAAAAATTTTTTTAATTAAAGCAGCGACTCAAGCATATCTTACTGATGAATCTAGAAAAACTGTTGTAACTGATAATTTTCAAGGTGTTGTTAGTGTTGGAAATTATGCTACTTTTGGTGGTACTTCTGGGGTCCAATTTGATGTTTCTTTAGACCATAATAATTTTGGTAAAGTTAATCTTCGATTTTTAGTACATGAACATTCTTTACAAAATTTTGTTGCTGATGCTTGATATAATTAAATTATTGTTTATCTTTATGATAAAAAGCTGAAATATAAATAATATTATCTTTGATATAATAGGAAATACGATATGGTGAGATATATAATTCTCTGGTTCCTTTTTTGGAATATCTCATTGGCTTTCCAATTTCTGGGTTTTCTTTTATTTTTTGGATTTGTTTGATTATTTTTTCTTTGAGAAGTTCATCTTTAATTTTAATATAATCTTTTTTAAAATTATCATTAAAGATAATTTCTACCAAGTTTTCATCTCCTTAATGAAATCATCAAAATCCATTCTATGACATTTTCCAGCTTTCATTCTTTTAATTGCTTCTTCAGTTTTTTTTGCAAATTCAAGATCTTCGACTAAAGCCTTGCTTAATTTGTCTGCTTTTTCTAGAATTATTTGCTTGTCATTTTGAATAACAATTATTTTGTCTCCTTTTTCGATGCCTTTACGCATCTCAGCAGGAATAATTATTTGTCCTTTTGAACTCATTTTTGTTATTGCGATTTCCATAGGTAAGATTGGTCTTACATTGTATATAAGTTTTTCCATTTTACTATTTTTATAAAAATTTGCTTAAAAAAGGTTTACTAGAAAAACCTGAAAAGTTTTCAGATTGAAGTAATATTTATAAGTAGTTTATAATTCTTCTTTTTTATGTTTTACCACATAATAACCTCAATTGGATGCAATCTGAGTTGCAAGTATTGTGATAAAGAGGAATTTGGAGAGCCTGATGAGGAGACCTACGACTATAAAGTGCCTTGTAAAATTAGTTATGATTTAGAAAAGTTGAAGACTTTTGTGAAGAAAGAAGATTATGTGACTTTTTATGGTGGTGAGCCATTGCTTGGAATGGATGATATTAGAAAGATTATGGATTCTGTTGAGTGTCAAGGATTTATGATTCAAACTAATGGGCTGTTGTTGCATGAGCTTGGTGCTGAGTATGTAAATAAATTCAAAACAATTTTAGTTTCTATTGATGGTGATGAACAGATTACGGATAAATATCGAGGTGAGGGTGTTCATAAGAAAGTAATGGAGAATGTTAAGCTGATTAAAGAGCAAGGGTTCTCTGGGGAATTAATTGCGAGGATGGTTATTACTAAAGATTCAGATGTTTATGCGCAAGTTAAATGGTTGTTAGAGAATGGGTTTGAGAATGTGCATTGGCAATTAGATGCGATGTTTTCAGATTTAGAGGAGATGAAGTGGTTGGAGAAATATAATTCTGATGTGGTTAAGTTAATGAATTTCTGGATTGAAGAGATGAAAACTGGGAAAGTTTTGCGGTTATATCCGTTCTTGGTTGTAATGGATTCAATTTTGAGAAATGAGCGGTCATTATTACGGTGTGGATCTGGGTATAGTAATTTTACTGTTGTTACAAATGGAAAAATCTCTCCGTGTCCGATTATGACTTTGATGAAGAAATATTATTGCGGGGATATTGATAATGGGTATAAGAAAACTTTTGTGAACTGGAGATGTTTGGCTTGTTTAGATTATGATCTTTGTGGTGGGAGATGTTTGTATTCGAATATTCTTTATAGTGATTTAGAGAGTTATGAAAAATTATGTGATACAACAAGGTTATATTTGAAAACGTTGAAAAAGAGAAGTGTTGTTGTTAAAGAGTTGATTGGGAAGAAAGTTATTTCTTTGGAAGCTTTTATGCATTTGAAATATAATGGTGTTGAAGTTATTCCTTGATTATTTTAGTAAAAGGATTATTGCGATAACTAAAATTATTATTTCTCCAATAATATTTAGATTATATGATTTTATGAATAATAGAATTAGTGCAATAAGTAATGCAATCCCTAAAGTTTTCTGTTGGATTGAAATTGATTTTGGCATAATTAGAATTATAGAAGAAAAGTTTATATAGCTTGTGGGCTTTGAATTATTTATGGTAGTGAAGAGGGATTCTTTGTATAATACTTTAAATGATAAGCAAAAAGCTTATGTTAATTTTGATTTGAAAACTCCTGCTAATGGTAAATATCTGTTGGCTGTATTTCATTTAGTGCCTGGGGAAAAATTAAATATTTTACAAGCGGCTGCGGAAGTTGCTGCGGAGTCTTCAACTGGGACTAATTTTAAAGTTAATACTGAAACTATTTTTTCGCGGTCTATGAATGCTTTGATTTACAAGTATGATCTTAAAAAATCTTTAGTTTGGATTGCATACCCTTGGAGAATATTTGATCGAGGGGGAAATATACAAAATATATTGACTTATGTTGTTGGAAATGTTTTAGGGATGAAGGAAGTTTCTGCTTTGAAATTGTTAGATCTTTGGTTTCCTCAAGCTATGTTAAAAAAATATGATGGGCCTTCCTATACTTTAGATGATATGAGGAAGTATTTAGGTGTTTATGATAGACCTATTCTGGGGACTATAATTAAACCCAAAATTGGGTTGAATGCTGATGAGTATGGAAAAGTTTGTTATGATTTTTGGGTTGGTGGTGGGGATTTTGTAAAGAATGATGAGCCACAAGCTGATCAAGATTTTTGTGCCTTTGAAAAAATGGTTATGAATGTTAAGAAGGCTATGGATAATGCAGTTAAAGAAACTAAAAGAAAAAAGGTGCATTCATTTAATGTTTCTGCTGCTGATTTTGATACTATGATTAAGAGATGTGAAATAATTAGGAAAGCTGGGTTTGAGAAAGGGAGTTATGCATTTTTGATTGATGGAATTACTGCAGGGTGGATGGCTGTGCAAACTTTGAGGAGAAAATATCCTAATACTTTTATACATTTTCAT
>JAGVZZ010000003.1 GCA_018302205.1 Candidatus Woesearchaeota archaeon | reverse complement strand
TTCAAAGAATTAATTAAAGAACATAAACAAAGAAAAAAGAACTATTGTTACACATTAGATAATAAAAATAATATACAAATTGCCTTAATAAAAAATCCCCGATTAACAAAAAGAAATTCAGAAGTAATAAAAATTATCCTTGATAACAATGAAGAAATTATCTGTACACTAAACCATAAATTTAGATTAGTAGATGGTACTTATATTGAAGCAAATAAAATAAAAAAAACAGATAACCTAGCACCATTATATCGTAAAATTTCAAAAAAAGAAGGAAACATAACTATAGATGGTTACGAAATGGTATTTGATTTTGAAAGAAAAAAATGGATTTTTACTCATATGCTTTCTGATGATTATAACATTTCTAATAAAAAATATTCAAAAATCAATAACTCAGATAGACATCATAAAGATTTTAATAAGTTGAATAATAATCCAGAAAATATTATTAGAATCCCAAAAGAAGCACATATGAAATTACATAGAGAAACATTAGAAAAAACCTTAAAAAGACCAGAAGTACTAGAAAAATTAAAAGAAATAAGAAAAACACCAGAATTTAGAAACAAAATAAGAAATTCAATTCTCAAACAAAAAGTTCAATTAAGCAAAAGAGCAAAAAAACAATGGGCCAATCCATATTACAAAGAATATATGAAAAATAAATTTTTAGAATTTTATAATACCCACAAAGAATATCAAAAAAGAAATAATGAATTATTAAATAAAAATCAAAAGGAATATTGGAATCAACCAGAAAATAAATTTAAACAATCAAAGAAAATTAAAGAATATTTCATAAATCATCCTGAAAAAATAAAAGAATTATCAAACAATGCAAAAAAACAATGGCAAAATGAAATATTAAAAAAATGGAGATCTAACAAAACTAAAAAACAATGGACTCAAGAATTTAGAATTAAAAGAAAAGAAGCCTATAATAAAACCTACTACCAACATTCAATGAAATTATTAAAATTATTATCTGAACAAAATAGAATTGAAGAATATGATAAAGAAAGAATTAAACTAAAAAATAAGAATCTTTTGACTTTAGAAACAATTCAAAAAAGATTTTTTAATAATAATAAAAATATAATGCTAGAAACAATCAAAAATTATAACCACAAAATTAAAAAAATACTAAAACTCAATAAAAGAATAAATGTTTATGATTTAGAAGTCAAAGATACACACAATTTTGCCTTAGCATCAGGAGTCTTTGTTCATAATAGTGCAAAATCTGGAAGAACAAGGACTACTCAAGCAATTTTACCATTAAGAGGAAAAATCCTTAATGTAGAAAAAGCAAGAATCGATAAAATTTTCGCAAACAACGAAATCACAACTTTAATTTCTGCAATCGGAGCTGGGATTGGTGACGAGTTTGACATTACAAAATTAAGATACAACCGGATCATAATTATGACTGATGCAGATGTTGATGGTTCACACATTTCATGTTTATTATTAACATTCTTCTATAGATTCATGAAACCATTAGTAGAACAAGGTCACATTTTCATTGCAATGCCCCCATTATACAAGGTTTCAAAGGGCAAAGAAAAAATTTACTTAATGAATGATCAAGAATTGGCCGAGACTATTGAAAGACTTGGAAAAGACATTAACATCCAACGTTACAAAGGTTTAGGAGAGATGAACCCAGATCAATTATGGGAAACAACTCTAGATCCAGAATCAAGGCATATGAAACAAGTAATAGTTGAAGATGCAGTTGCAGCAGATGCAATGTTTACAGTTTTAATGGGCGACCAAGTTGATCCACGTAGAGAATTCATCTTCGCAAATTCAAGCTTAGTAAAGAACCTGGACATCTAAAATGGTAGAAATCATCCACAAAAAAGTAATTGAACAAGAGATGAAAGAATCATACTTAGATTATTCTATGTCAGTTATTGTTGGCCGGGCATTACCAGATGTTCGTGATGGATTAAAACCAGTCCACAGAAGAGTTCTTTATGCAATGAATGATTTGGGAATGACATACAATAAACCATTCAAGAAATCAGCAAGGATTGTAGGGGATGTTTTAGGTAAATACCACCCTCACGGCGATACTGCAGTATACGATACATTAGTTAGAATGGCCCAAGATTTTTCATTACGATATCCATTAATCAAAGGTCAAGGTAACTTCGGAAATGTTGATGGAGATTCAGCAGCTTCCATGAGGTATACTGAAGCAAAACTTTCTAAGATCTCTGAAGAACTTCTTTTCGATTTAAACAAAGAAACTGTAGATATGCAAGATAACTTTGATGGATCATTAAAAGAACCAACAGTATTACCCGCAAGATTACCAAATCTATTAATCAACGGTTCTACAGGTATCGCAGTTGGAATGGCAACAAACATTCCTCCCCATAACTTAAAAGAAACTTGTAATGCAATTATTCAATTAATCAATAATCCCGAAGCAACAATCTTAGAATTAATGCAACATATCAAAGGCCCAGACTTCCCAACAGGTGGAATCATCTGTGGTAAAGTTGGAATTTCATCCGCATTCCAAACAGGAAGAGGAAAAGTAACCGTAAGAGCAAGATCCGAAATTGAACCAAAAAAAGATCGCCAATCATTAATCATCACAGAAATTCCATATCAAGTTAACAAATCAACATTAATTGAGAATATTGCTCATTTAGTAAACGATAAAATTATTGAAGGAATCTCAGACATAAGAGATGAATCTGATAGAGACGGTATGCGTATTGTTATCGAACTAAAAAAACACACAGACCCAAATTTAGTCCTAAATCAATTATACAAACATACCCAACTAGAAAACACTTTTGGAATCATTTTCTTAGCATTAGATCATAACAAACCTAAAGTTATGAACCTAAAAGAAATGCTTAATCATTACATTGTTCACAGAAAAGAAGTAATAATCAAAAGAACAAGATTCGATTTGAATAAAGCCGAACAACGTGCACATATTTTAGAAGGTTTACATATTGCATTAAACAATATAGACGCAGTTGTAAAAGGGATCAAAGCGTCAAAAACCGTTGAGTTAGCAAGACAATTTTTATCAAATTCATTCAATCTTTCAGAAGCCCAATGTAACGCAATCCTAGATTTAAAATTACAAAAATTAACTTCCTTAGAAACTGAAAAATTAGTCGACGAGCTAAAGAAAATATTAGAATTAATAACAGAACTAAACACGATATTAAATTCTGAACAAAAAGTTTTAGACATAATCAAAACAGATTTACAAAATTTAATTGAAAATTATGGTGATGAAAGAAAAACAGATCTCCAAGATAATACAGAAGAACTAGAAATAGAAGATTTAATTCCAAATGAAGATGCTGCAATCATATTAACAAGAACTGGCTACATCAAAAGAATGCCAATTGAAGAATACAGAATTCAAAAGAGAGGTGGTGTTGGTGTTAAAGGTACAGAAAAGAAAGAAGAAGATGATATTGAATCTATTATCACAGCATCAACTCATAATTATTTATTATGTTTCAGTTCAAGTGGCCAGGTGTATTGGTTAAAAGTCTACCAAATTCCAGAATCTGGAAAATACGCAAAAGGAAAAGCCATTATTAATTTATTAAACTTAAAACCTAATGACAGAATTTCAACAATAATCCCAATTAAAGAATTTACAGAAAACCATTACCTATTAATGTGTACAAAAGGTGGATTACTAAAGAAAACTTTACTAACTGAATATTCAAACCCAAGAAGGGGCGGAATTGTTGGAATTAAACTAAAAGAAGATGACGAATTAGTTACAGTAAAATTAACCCCAGGGAGATTAAAATTCATAATCGGAACCAAAAATGGTAGTGCTGTACGCTTTGATGAAAAAAACGTCCGAGATGTTGGAAGAAATTCTCAAGGAGTTAAAGGAATAACTCTAGGTAAAGGCGATGAAGTTATTGGAATGGAAGTAGCAATTGAAAGTGGCCAATTATTAACAATAACAGAAAATGGTTTTGGTAAACGTACAGACATCCCAGAATACAGATTAATCAATAGAGGTGGTAAAGGAGTAATTAACATCCAAACTACCGATAGAAATGGCCAAGTAGTAGCAATCAAAGCTGTTAAAGATGATGATGAAATCATAGTTGCATCAAAGAACGGAATTGTAATCAGAATCCAAGTTAGTGACATCGCAAAAATAGGCAGAAACACCCAAGGTGTTAGAATCATGAAACTAAAAGGAGACGATAAAGTTTCAACAGTTGAAAGAATCAAATACACTAATGGTAAACCCGAAGAAACTAATAACGAAGAAATAGAAGAAGATGAAACTAATAACGAAGAAATAGAAGAAGATGAAACTAATAACGAAGAAATAGAAGAAGATGAAACTAATAACGAAGAAATAGAAGAAGATGAACAACCTGATAACACCCCAGAAACTGAGTAAATATTTTGAAGTTACAAAAAAAGCATTTGAGTTAGCTAAAGATTCTAATAACAGATTAAATATGGAAAAAGAAAGAGCAGATTTTCTTGATATGATTGAACGTTATATTAAAGATGCCGAACATTTCGAAAAAAAAGGGGAAATTGTCGACGCATTTGCAGCATTAAATTATGCACATGGCTGGTTAGATGCTGGAGCAAGATTGGGATTATTCGATGTTCACGATTCTAAATTATTCACAGTAGATTAAAAATCCAAAACTAATATAAATAAATACAACAATCTAATAAAATATGCAAACAATAGTAATTTCTCTTGGTGGTTCGATAATTGCCCAAGACAAAATTAACTATAAATTTCTAGATAAATTCAAAAAAATTATTCTTAAACATAAGAAATACAATTTTATCATCGTTACTGGTGGTGGAAAAACTGCACGTACTTATATCGAAGCAGCAAGAAAAGAAAAACTTTCAGAGGAAGAAGCTTCATTCTTAGGGATATTAACAACACGATTAAACGCAAATTTAATCGCAGATATCTTCAATCAAACAAGAATCCCTGAAACCCACCAAGAATTAAAGACTATCAAAAGCAGAATAATTGTTTGTGGGGCTTTAGGCAACAAATCAGGAATGACTTCAGATGCTAATGCCGCAGAAATTGCAAGAGACAAAAAAGCAAAATTCTTTATCAATATGACAAACGTCCCAGGATTATTTACTGACGACCCAAAGACTCATAAAAATGCTTCATTAATCCCATTCATAACTCATAATGATTTCCATAATAAAATTAAAAAAATCAAATACAAAGCCGGCCAACATTTCGTTTTAGACCAAAAAGCTTCAGAGATAATTAAAAAGAATAATATTACAACAATCATTCTAGAAGGAAACCATCAATTAAATAACGTATTAAACAACAAAAAATTTATTGGAACAATTATTTCTTAGCTCTTCGTTTAACTTTCTTTTGTGCTTTCTCGTGCTTCCACTCAAAATATCCAACGATTAATAGAATCATTAACATAATCACACCTAAAGCAACAGCAATATAATTCTTTTCTATCTCACTACCAACATCTGGAGCCTTAAACATAGTCTGATCATTAATAGAACTAAAATAAATTTCATCACATTGTGTTGCCGCTGCACAAACCCCATAATCTTGTTCATATAATGGACAACAACCAGAATATTGACAATCAAGATCTTCTGTACACATACCATTAGAATTAATTACAGCAAATCCAGTAATTCCATAACCTACAAAAAAGATAGCCGCTAAAGCTAAAATTAAAGTCGCTGTTTTCTCCATCATATAACAAATTAATAAGCACTGATATTTTTAAACCTTTCTAAAGTTATTTTATTTTCTTCTTCTCTTCTTTTTCAGAAAATCTTCTCAAACGATTAATCCCTTTGATCATAAAAAATATAACAATTGCAACAATCAAAAAATCTAAAAGAGTATTAATGAACAACCCATAATTAATAGAAACAGCAGCAGCAGTCTCAGTAGCCTCTTTTAAAACAACCGCTAAATCCTTAAAATTAACCCCTCCGATTAACAAACCCATAGGAGGCATAATAATATCATTAACAAATGAAGTGATAACTTTTCCGAATGCAACACCAAGAATAATACCCACAGCCATATCTAACATATTTCCTTTAACTGCAAATTCTTTGAATTCATGAATAATTGACATAAGTAAATATAACCCTTCTTCATTTAAAAAACTATTTAAACTGAATTACAACAATCAAAACTATGATAATCATCTTCACAGGCACCCCTGGAACTGGTAAAACCACATTAGCAATAGAACTTGCAAAAAAAACAGGCATTCCTTATTTAGATGTAAACATTGTAATTCAAGAATGCAACCTTAGAGAATCTTACGATAAGAAGAATAAAACTTATATTGTTGACGAAAAAAAACTTTCTAAAGTACTAACAGAAATAATTAAAAAAACCAAAAACCTGATTATTGATTCACATTTATCCCATTATGTTCCTGCAAAACATGTAGATTATTGTATAGCCACAAAAACAGACTTAAAAGTATTAAAAAAACGTTTAGAACAACGAAAATATCCTAAAAACAAAATCAAAGAAAACCTGGAAGCTGAAACATTCGATATCTGTTTGGTAGATGCTTTGGAATTAAAACATAAAGTAATTCAAATTGATACCACAAAAAACTCAATCAAAAAATGTCTTGAGATGATCCAACATGGAATTAGTAAAAACAAAAGATAATTCATACACATTTTTCAATGAAGAATACCAAGAAATATATCATTCTCAAACTGGTGCATTAGAAGAAGCCCAAAAAAAATACATAGAACCACTAGGTGTAAAAGACAACCAAATTATTCTTGACATTTGTTTCGGTTTAGGTTACAATACTTTTGCGGCTATAGAAAATGCAAAACACCTAAAAATAATCGCACTGGAAAAAGATCCTAAAGTCTTAGAAGATCTTCAAAGATTAAACATAAATGAAAACTATAACAAAATTATAAAGAAAGTCGCTAAAGATTATTATTACAAAGATGAAAATTACGAAATACAATTAATTCTTGGCCCAGCAGAAGAAACTATCAAAACAGTCAAAGAAATGTTTGACATAGTTTTTTTAGACCCATTCTCTCCAAGAAAAAACCCAGAACTCTGGAGTGAAGAATTCTTCAAAGAGATATATTCCAGAATGAAAAAAGGCGCAAAGCTTGCTACTTATTCTTGTGCTAGAAAAATACGAGAGAATTTAAAGACTGCAGGCTTCAAAGTAATAGATGGCCCAAATGTAGGACGCCGTGGACCTTCCACAAACGCAATCAAGGAATAAAAAATGATTTCAGTCCTAATCTTTTTCGCAGCTTTATCATTTACTTGTATTATACCAGTATATAATTTGCTAACTGCAAGAAGATTAACACCAAGAACAACCACAAAAAAACCATTTGTTTCCATATTAATTCCCGCAAGAAACGAAGAAAAAAATATTAAAGAATTTCTCCCTAAAATTCTAAAACAAGACTATCCAAACTTTGAAGTAATAGTATTAGATGATAACTCCGAGGATAATACTTTCAAAGAATTAAAAAAATTAGAATGTGACAAACTAAAAATATTAAAAGGCAAACCATTAGAAAAGGGTTGGATTGGAAAACCCTGGGCATGTCATCAATTATCCCAAGAAGCTAAAGGCGAACTATTTCTCTTCCTAGATGCTGACGTTGAACTAAAACCAGAAACATTAGAATCTGCAGTTGCATTATTTCAAGAAGAAAAAGTATCAATGCTTAGTTGCTTCCCACAACAGTTAATGAACTCCTGGGGAGAATGGCTAATTGTTCCAATGATAGACATAATGTCCTTAACATTACTTCCTTTAGAATTAATCAAACATACAAAAAGCCATTTAATCAGTATCGCAATAGGTCAATTTATTCTTATTGAAAAGAACGCTTATCATAAGATTGGTGGCCATGAATCTGTAAAAACCAAAAAAACAGAAGATACGGGAATTGCAAGATTAATGAAACAACATGGGTTTAAAATTTCTGCAGTAAGAAGTATTGATTTAGTAAAATGTAGAATGTATTCAAACTTGCTAACTTCAATTCAAGGCCTATCAAGAAGTGTCTATGATGGAACAAACCTAAAAATTCCGGCCTACCTAATAGCAGTAGTATTCTATTTCAGTATTTTCTTATTACCAATTTTCTTAATTATTTCCGATTTAAATTTTATAATAGTCCTTATTCCACTTTATGTAATCAGAATTTCCACAGCAATTTTAGCCGGCCAAGATTTAATTTTAACTTCACTATTATTCCCATTACATTTATTATTATTCGTACCAATCGCACTTAACTCAATCTATATTTCTTTAACACACCAAGTAGTTTGGAAAGGCCGAGTAATTTAAATTCTATTTTCCAAATCAATTTCTCTCAAAAAAAATCTTTCTTCGACATCTCTACAAACCAAAAAAGGTTTCCTAGTTTCAGAATGAGTAGCAACACCAACAACTTTAACATCGCCAAATCTAAAATCACTTACTTCCCTTAAGGGTAATGGATCATAAGCTAAAGAAAATTTGAATCTAGGAACACCAGGTTCTTTTTCTCCAACAAACATCTCATAAGGCCGAACCCACAGCCCCATTTCACCATAAAGGGCTCTATACAAAACTAAATCATCAACAACACCATAAACGGAGTAAACCTGAATATACTTAGAAGCTATCCCCACCCCAGAGGGGTCTCGCTTCGCTCGCCTGCTACGCTTCGCTTCGCAGTGGGGCATTACACTTCTAA
>JAGVZZ010000002.1 GCA_018302205.1 Candidatus Woesearchaeota archaeon | reverse complement strand
TTATGGAATCATTATTAAGAATCCAAAGAGTAACTCTGCATCTGACCAAATTGAGTTGAGTATTCCACAAGACCAAGTAAAAGCAAACATCGTAATTAAAGGAACAAGTTCAACTGTTGCTGGTGGAGACGTAACATACGTTCCAGTACAAGTTACACCTGCTACTAAGTTTGCTTCTGAAGTTACAAGTGCAAGCGCTTACAACTTAATCCTTGTAGGTGGACCATGTGCTAACGCATTGGTTGAAGACTTGTTTAGTATGACTTGTGAAGGTTGGGCTTACGCAGAAGGAGAAGCTGTAATCAAATTAGCTGAAAATGGAGATAATGTAGCAATGTTAGTAGCTGGTACATCCGGTGAAGATACAAGAAGAGCTGCAAAGGCTTTATTGAGCTACAGTGATTACGACTTCAGTGGTTCCGAAGTAATGGTAAGTGGAACTAGCTTGACCGACATTAACGTAGAAGCTGTTGCTTAAGGGTAAAACCCTTTTTTATTTCTTTTATTTTTTTTCTTTAGAAAACTATTTTAATTCTAAGATTTTTTCTGATGTGTATGGGAAGGTTTAGAACTAAGGAACAGGTTGTTGAAAGGAAGAAGAAAATACTAACTGTTGTTGTAGGGATATTTTTTATTTTTCTGATGATGATGAGTGCTTTGTATTATGGATTAGATGATACTGAAAAGATTGTGTATAATGATCTTAAGTTTGCTAATACTGGGCAAGGTTGGGTTGCTTACAATGGTGATGATAAGATTATTATTTGGACTAGTCCTGAGGAGTTAGAAACATATAATGTTGATATCTCTAGCTTTGAGAGTTTGACCAAGATTTATCTGAGTGTTAATCCTGAAGAGGATGTTAGATATGCACTTAATGATTTGTATAATAATTTTGAATTTCAATCGGTTTCTGTAGCTTGTTATGAAGATAATGAACTATGTAGTGATATGCCATTGAAGATTTGTGAGGACGCGACGCCTTATATTGGTGTGATTGTGTTAAAAGAAGCTGTAGAAACTAAAGTTTATTTAGATGGAAATTGTTTGACTATTGAAGGTCAAGATTTATTAAAAATTGTAGATGGGGTTGTAGTAGAAAATGAAGGAAGACAATAAAACAGTTTATGTAATATTAGTATTGGTCGGGTGTTTAATTGGGTTTGGTGCCTTTGTGTTTTTTAATGAACCTAATACTTATGTTGAAGATAATTATGTGTATAGTAATGGGGAGCAAATGTTTAATGTTACTAAAGTCGATGCAAATGAATCATATGTTCAATTATATGTTGGGGATGGTGAGACACCATATCTGATTGCATTGAGGAATGATCCGGTTTCATTAGAAGATATTCAAGTTGAAGGTGTTTTGAATACTAGAATTTATAATGATGAACAAATTTGGTTGACTATTAATCCAAATGCTAATTTGAGTTCAAAAACAACAGTGGCTGTGCTTGAAGTGGATAAAATCATTGATAATGATAATCTTTATGGGATCCCGGCTAATGCGGCTATGACTATGGAGAATGATTATAATTATCCAGTAAAGTCTTGTTATGATGGGACTGATAAATCGACAGTAATATTCTTTACTCTTGGTTCTGAAACTAAAGTTTATACTGATGAGTATTGTATTATTATTGTAGGTACAACTGAAGATGAGATTATCAGAGCAGCTGATAGGTTTGTGTTAACTTTGTTAGGAGTTATGCAAGCTTAATTTTTATTTTTTTTAAGTTAATTTTATATACTTTTTAGTTATTTTATGGTTATGCCGCATTATTTTTCTGAGAAGCAGGATTCGGAATTAGAAGTTAAAAAAGTTCAGGTTATAATTCGAAATAAAGAGTATGAGTTTTTTACTGGGAATGGAGTTTTTTCTTCGAGAAAAATTGATAATGGGACTAAAGTCTTAGCGAATTATATGCAAGTCAAAGAAAAAGATAGAGTCTTAGATTTTGGATGTGGGATTGGGGTAATTGGAAGGATTGCAAAAGAGTTTACTAAGAATGAAGTTGTATTCGTGGATGTTAATGAGCGAGCATTAGAGTTAGTTCGGATGAATCTAAAAGGATTTCAAAAGTTTGTGATTAAAAAGAGTGATGTGTTTAATTCATTACAGGACGAAAAGTTTGATGTAATATTATTGAATCCACCCCAGTCTGCAGGGCGAAAATTGTGTTTGCGAATGATTGCTGAAAGTTTAGAGCATTTGAATCCTTCTGGAAGTCTACAAATTGTTGCTAGGCATAATATTGGTGGAAGTTATTTCGAAAAATATATGAAAGAAGTTTTTGGGAATGTTTCTGTACTTGCTAGGAAAGGTGGGTATAGAGTTTACAAATCAGAAAAAAATTAATGTTTGATTCTTCGGAAACTGTGGTCTAATTTTTCCACATAGTCCTTGAAATCTAATTGGGAAACTTTTCGGTAGAGACGTTTATGGATTGTTTCTGCGAAGTTTGTCCATCTATTAATTTCAGTTCTTAATGTTCGTTCCATTTCTGGGGTAATTTTTTTTGATTGACTTTCACTAGTCATTTCGTCGATAATTTTTACAATGGTTTCTTGGGCATTTCTTAATCTTATTGTTCTAATGTGGTGGCCATGGTCTTCACTAGTAAATGTGTCTATTGTAAATTTAACATTTTGTAGTTGTTTTGATAATCTTGAATATAATTCTGGATTTAAAGCTGCTGTTGAATAGGCTTCACTGTCAGAATCTTTTATTGTCTCTTGAGAGTTTAATTCCGCTTTTGTTGTGAAGTCACGGTTCTTATGCCTAGACATGATTCTAGTCTTTTGGGTTAATCTATCGATATCATCAACATATAATAATCTGTTTTTCTTTTCTATTTCTATTTTTGCTAATTCTAAAAATATTTTATCAAAATGAGGGGTATTACGGATCAAATCTGAGTTTTCTTTTCGAGTGTGTCTTAATGCTTTTCCGGGATTAAATTTATCTGCAGAAAATGTGCTTTCGAACCAATGTGAGAGTGCCATGGTATTTTCAGAGGAAAATTGATTTTTAAGCATTTATATTCAGGTAAATATCGGTTGAAAGTGTAGGAATAAAGTTTTTAAAGGATAGGTTTATCTTCATTTTCATGCCGTGGTGGCACAACCTGGTACTGCGCAGGTCTTGAAAACCTGTTTCCGCAAGGATATCCCGGTTCAAATCCGGGTCACGGCGTTTATGACTTTTGCATAACTTTTATAATTGGTATTTTTGTTTTTTTAAATATGAGAATTGCTTTTGTTAATGGTTTTTATAATCCTACAATTGGTGGGGTTGAGAAAGTTGTTGAAGAGTTAGCGACGAGATATGCTAAACAAGGGCATGAAGTTCATGTGTTCTGTGCTGATACTGATAAGCATAAAAGAATTAAAAAGAAGTTTGAAATTATTGATGGAGTTAGAGTTCATAGGTCTAGGTATTGGTTTAAACTTTCATTGAATACTTATATTGCTCCCGGAATTATTTGGGTTTTAATTTGGAATAAGTATGATGTGGTGCATTCGCATGTTTCTGGGCATGATTATGTTTTATGGGCGGGGTTGGTTGCATTCTTGAAAGGGCGAAAGCATGTGCATACGACACATTGTCCTTGGACGGATAAGTTTAGGCCATTAACTGTTAGAATCCCATTGTTTTTTACGGATAATTTTTTTAATTATATTAGTTTCTTCTTTTGCAATAAAGTAATTGCCATTACACCCTGGGAAGTTCCGACTTTGAAGAAATGGATGAGTGAGAAGAAGATTAAAGTTATTAGGAATGGAATGGATCCAATATTTTTTGAAAGATTTAAGAAAGGGAATTTTAAGAAAAAGTTGGGGATTAAGAAAAAATTAATTTTGTTTTTTGGAAGATTGCATCCAACAAAAGCGCCGGACCAGTTTGTGGCGGTTGCTAAAGAAATATTGAAAGATAGGAATGATTTGGAGTTTGCTATTGTTGGGCCTGATGAAGGGGAGATGGAGAAAGTTAAGAATTTAGTTAAGGATGAGAAGAGGATTCATATTTATGGAGCAATTCATGGGAAGAAAAATATTGCTGAGATGTATCAAGATTCTGAAGTTTATGTTTTGACCTCGTATAGAGAAGGTTTGCCATTGACATTATTTGAAGCGATGGCTTCTGGGTTGCCGATTGTTTCTACACCTTGTAATGGAATCCCATATGAATTAAAAGATGGAGTGAATGGGTATTTGGTTGAGTATGGAAATATTGAAAAATTCAAAGAGAAAATTTTGTATTTAGTGGATAATTCTTCTGTGAAGAAAAAGATTTCTGGAATAAATGTGTTGAAAACTAAAAACTATACTTGGGACCAAATAGCATCCGAAACTCTTGATATTTACAAAGAATAAGTTTAAATATTTTTTAGAGTTATTTATCTCTATGAAAAAAGAAGGTTGGATATTAGTTGTTCTATTAGGATTATTCATTGGGACTATTATTGGAATGAATTTACCTTTCTATATTACAGGTCTTACTACTGGAAATACTTCTATTGGGACCATTAATGAAGCCCCTTCTTGTTCGACTGTGCTGAATCAAACTTGGGATGTTGATACAGTAAATACTCTTAATATCAGTGAGTATTGTACGGATCCTGAAAATTATGATTTGGTTTATAATTTCACTTCTGTTTCTGAGATAACAATTAGTATTACTAATGGTGTTGCTACTTTTACTCCTAATTCTGGGTTTTCTGGAATTAGACTTGTTACTTTTTCTGCGTTTGATTATGTAAATACTGTTTATACTAATAATGTTACATTGAATGTTTCTGAAACTGTTTCTGCTGAAGTTACTCCGACGACTGGCGGAGGTGGAACTGCAAGTGTTGTAGCTAGTGCTGAAGGTGAGCAAGTTATTTTATATCTTACACCTAAAGTTGAATTTGGGGTTGCTAATGAATATTATCTTGATGAATATTTTGTTGGCGATACTGCTAAATTAGAAGATCTTGAAATTAATTATATTATTTATTTTGGTTCAAATGATGATGCAGATTTAGCTTATGTTCAAATTGCATTAATTGAAGAGGAGAAATTATTATTAAATTTTGTGGATAAGAAAGGGAGTTTGTTACAGTTAGAATTTATTGAAGAGAATTATTTTGAGTTGGATGAAAATGGTGATGAGCTTAGTGATTATGTTGTTTATGCGGATTATATTGGAAATTCAGTCGTTGATTTGAGGTTTATAAAAGTGAAAAATGTTTCTTTTGAGTTATTTTATTTTGTTTCGGAATATTGGTTTTTGATTGTGATTTTGATGGTTATCTTGTCTTTGATAATTGTTTTGTTAAAGAAAAAGGTTTAAAAATCTAGGAATAATTTGGTTGTTATGTCTAAAAAAAAATTCAATTCTTCTAAATTATTGCTTATTTTAACTATTGTATTTTTTATATTAGCTATTTGCTTTTTTGCAGTTAATGTATATGATTTTATTCAGAAAAATTCTGTTGAATCTGAGGGAATTAATTCTATAGATTTGTCCGAGGGAGGTATTGTTTCGATTAATATTGTTGAAAACCCTGAAAGTACTGTAGGGTAATTTATTTAAATCCGGGAGTTATTTTTGTTTTTAATGAAAAGAAGGGGTGTTGGTAAGTCGTTATATATTTTGTTTATATTCTCTATGTTATTCTTTATTGGAAGTCTTGTTAGTAGTTATTTTCTTTACTTTGAGGTTGGATTATTAGATATAACTGGCCTGGTGACTGGAGAAGGGACGGTTACTTTGTCAAATGCTGGTGTAGCAGGGTTATATTTTGAAGGGAATAATCTTTCTTTTGGAAGTGGTTATTTTAATGGTACCGGAGATTGTTCGTATAAATTATATTCAACTTTAGATACGAATAATAGTGCTTCTAGAAACAGTGATCTTGGTGTTGATCCTAATTGCTGGGTTAATACTACTGAGTTCTTAAATGGAAATACTAGTAGAAGTTTTTCGTTAGTTAATAATGGCTCTGTAGCAGTAAATGTTAGTGCTATTGCTGATCAAAATGGGGAAGATTGGTTATGTGGAGGAAATTGCCAGCTTACTGCTGTTGCTGGATTATCTTTGTATAGTTATAATTTAGAATCTGATTCTTGTACTGGGCTTACTGATGGTTTTGAAAATTTAATTACTTCTGATGCTATTTTTACTGTGGGGTTATGTGATTCATTAGATTTTGTGGATATTTCCGATTCGTTAAATGTTTATATTAATGCATCTATTCCTAAGGATACAACTGCAGGAGCGAAGTCTTTGACAATTACATTTCAAGCGATAACAGGATAAAAAAAATGAAACAAATAATATTTTTGGTTTTGGGTTTATTATTATTACCTTGTGTTAGTGCATTGTTAATCTCTCCTGCAATTCTTGAAGTAGAGTATAAAGATAATGTTGAATTTAATGTTACAATTATTAATGATATTTCTCAAGATATTGTTGTTCAGGTGACTTTTGAAAGTTATGAGGGAAAAATTGTTTATACTGATTATTTTGAAATTGAAGATTATAGAACTAATAAGATTGAAATTAGTGGTGGTGAATCAAAAATATTATTCTTTAATATGGAAATGCCTGAGTTGGAGCAATTTGGTGATGTTAGGTTTGCTGTGATTAGGTTTTATCAAGTTCCTTTGACGGAGTCTAATATGGCTGCGACTGTTGCGGTTTTGATTCCTGTTGAGACAAATATTCCTTATCCGGATACATATGTTAAGATTGATTTAGAAGAGCCGGGGGTTGTACAGCAAGGTGATGATATTGTGTTTTCTGCAGTACTAACACATTTAGGGCAAAATGTTATTGGAGAAATTACTGGAAATTTTATTTTATCTGGTGAAAATTTTCAAGATGAAGTTTCTATAAGTGCATTAGATTTATTTTTACCTTCAGAAAGTCAAACCGTTCAAGCAAATTATAATACCTTAGAACTTGAGCCTGGGAAGTATAATTTAAGTTTGTCCTTAAGTTATGATGGTTTAACTAAAGATTCTAATGCTGTAAAATTGATTGTTGGAGAAGAAAGTGTTGAAATATTAGATTTTAATCCTAAAACTTTAAAAGGGAATTCTGTTAATACAGCAACTTTTACTTTGTTTAGTTACTGGGTTGAGGATTTAGATGTTGATTTAGGGTTGGATTTAGTTAAGGATGGATCTGTTGTAAAAAGTTTTGAATTAGGTGGTTATACATTACCTGTAAATGAGGAAAAAACCATTTCTAGTGGGATTGATTTGGCTGGGATTTATGAGGGGAATTATATTGCTAGAGTTAATGTGAATGTTGGAGATGTTGAGATTACTAATGATTTTGAAGTTACTATTAATAATGATATTGAATATGCTCCTAAAAAAGAGAGTAAATGGTTGTTATATACTAGTATAATTCTTTGTTTGGTGGCTGTGGGGCTATTTGTAGTTTATATAATCAAGAGAAAAAAAGATGAAGAAAATTATTTTGATGGGAATATTTAGTATTATTTTGGTTGTATTTTTTTTGAATGAATTTACTATATTGAATGTTGAAGTTTATCCCGTTGATGCATACATTGTTGAAAATGAAGTTGGGTTTAATTTAGATACTGATAAAATTCATTTTGGGAATGTTCCATTAAATAGTGGTGGGGCTTATAGACAAATGAGTATAACAAATGTTTATGATGAGGATGTTAAAGTTTTTTTAAGTGATTCTGGAATGATTAATGAATTTGTTTATTTTGAAGTTGATGGTGAAAACTATGAAAATTATAATTTTGTTTTGAAATCTAATGAAACAAAAGATTATAAAATTGTTTTTAAGAATGAAAATTTGCCCTTAGGTTATTATGATGGAGAAATAAAGATTGTTGTTAGGAAGTTATATAAATTTAATTAACTCTGTTTTTATTATGAGGTATTCGGTAATTATTTTATTAATTGTTTTGATTGTGATTTTGGGTTTTAAATTCTTAGATGTAGAAAGTGTTACAGGAAATTTAGTCAATGATGCTGTTGTAACATTAACAAAAGTTAGTATTGCTGGAATACAATTATCTGATGATAGTATTGGTTTTGGTTCTGGGTATGTTGATAGAGCTTGTAATAATGCGACTGTTATATCTAATGGGACAAATAGTTGTTGGGTAAATACTACTGAATATTTGGCTGATGGGCATGAAATTATTAATAATGGTACTTCTTTTTTGAATATAACTGCGAGTTTATCCGGATTTACTGATGCTGAAGAATTTTTTTGTGGAACTAGTTGTGATTATACTAATGTTGCTTCTATTGGTGTATATTCGAATAATTTTGAATCGAATAGTTGTTTAGGTTTAACTTCTGATGTTGAGAATATAGGGGATTATAATTCTGTATCGTCTGTAGGAATTTGTGATTATTTAGATTTTGTTGATAATAGTGATAGTATTTCTGTTTATGTTCAATTACATGTTCCTATTGATGTTGCTGTGGGAAATAAGAGTTTTTTAATTAATTATGAAGCTAGTGCATACTAAAAGTTTAAAAATTTTAGAGTGTTGTGTAATAGTATGATTAAAAAGTTTATTTTAGAATCTAGAAAAAAAGGTTATAATGATGATGAGATAAAAAAGTCTTTGTTGAGTGCTGGTTTTAATTCGGAATTAATCGAGGATGAATTGAATAAAAAAAGCTATTGGTGGTTAGTGTTAATAGTTCTTATTATTGTATTTGGAATTGTTGCAATAATTTATTTAGACAATAGTTGTAATATTGATAGTGATTGCGGTTCTGGGGTTTGTGTTAGTGGAAAATGTGCAGTGAATGTTGGAATGGTTAATTGTCAGCAAGAAGTTAATTGTGAAGAAGGATTTGATTGTTTTAAATGTTTAAGTGCGTCGGCTGGGATTTGAACCCAGGTATTCGCCTTGGAAGGGCGAAATTTTTGGCGACTTTTATTATAAAGTCTCTACCCCTAAATTACCGACGCACAGGGTTTGTTAAGGGAATTGTGCCTGTTTTTTTAAAGGTTTCGTATTTTATTTTATGCTTGATATTGGCAGGTTTTATTTTACTAAAAAATGTAGATATACCTTTTTTATTTATCATAAATACCCCACTGCTCTGCGGTGGGGTTCGTAAGTAAGCCCCGGACATGACATTTGCCCGCGTAGACTATATAAATAAATTTTTCT